>CAZLRW010000024.1:0-1667 GCA_964561925.1 uncultured Flavobacteriaceae bacterium | reverse complement strand
AAGTGGACGCTGGGGCGGCGGTGGTCGATCGCCGCCAGCATCGCCGTCAGTTCCACAACATCGCCCGGCATGTCGGTCGAGACGCGCAGGCCAAGTTCCTTCGCCTCCGGCACCGTGATCGGGTAATCGTGACTCCATTTGCCGCTGGCCAATAGATCGGAGATCACGCAGCTGCCGTCGTGGGAATAGTTGCCCTGCATCAGCTCGCAGGCCTGCTTGCGCATCTGGTCGAGAACTTTCTCGCTGATGTCGGCGAGCAGCAGCGTCTCGTCGCTGACCGCGGCCACGGGCTTCTGCTTCGACACTTTCAGCCAGGTTGCCGCCGGAAGGCCGCCGATTTGCGGGTCGACCGGCCCCAGCACGGCGTGATCGCTCATCACGATTTCGTCCGCGGCAAGCGCGATCAACGTGCCCCCCGACATCGCGAGATGCGGAACGAACACGGTCTTTTTCGCCGGATGCGCCTTGATGGCGCGGGCAATTTGCAGTGCGTGCAGCACGAGACCGCCGGGCGTGTGCAGGATGATGTCGAGCGGCTTCGACGGATTGGTCGCGCGGATGGCGGCCAGAACCTGTTCGGCGTCGTCCTGGCGGATGTAGCCGCGGATCGGGAAGGGGTAACCCGGGATCACCTCTTCGCGGTGGACGATAGCGATCACGCGCGAGCGGCGGCGGCTCTGCACGCGCTGGAGCCGGTCGCGCTGCTGCTGAGCGGCGCGTGCGCGCCGGCTGACCGCCGCTCTGATACGCGCCACGGCCCGGATCGCCGCAACCAGCGGGATCAGCAGCAGCAGCCACAACCAGTTCCAGCCGAACGACCACGCCCACGCGAGCAGCGGTTGAACCAAAGACTCGACGGACACAACTTTTCCCCAACGCTGCGACGACCGATCTCGCCGGTTCTCGCCGCCCCGGCTTGAGGATGTGCAGGTTCAACGAAGCGTTGCAAGTTCAAGGATTTGAATTTCTTGGGCGTGCAGTGTTTGCGTTTGCGCGGCCGCCGCCGCTGGGTAAGCTTTCCTAGATTCATCAAATGAGGGAATCGATCATGCGTTCGTTCGCCTGGCTTTCCGTTGTTGCAATTGTCGCGGCTTCTTCGCCCGTGTTGGCAGCCGCCAAGCCGCCCACCACCGGCACGTGGGTCGGCGAGATGCGCCAGATCGATCCGGATCGCGAGACGAGCTATCCGATGACGTTGACGCTCATGTCGAAAGGCAAGAAGGGGAAGGTCGCGTATCCGACGCTGAAGTGCGCGGGGACGCTGTCGAAGATCGCCGACGTGAAGGCGGGCTATACCGTCTACTACGAGACGGTGACGAACGAACCGGGCGGGACGTGCATCGACGGCGTCGTCACCGTCTCGCACGAGGCGGGCAAAATCGTGCTCGGCTGGTTTGCGACGTTCGGCGGCGGGCCTTCACTGGCGTCGGCGGTGCTCGAGAAGACGGCGAAGTAGTCGCTCAGTCGGTCGGGGCGATCTGCGCCGTACTCAGTCTGCCGCAGCAAAGTGCGCCATCTGGTCGGCGTAGGCCTTCGCGAACGCCGGTCGCGCTATGATGCGCGCGACGTAGGCCTGGCAAGCGGGGTACTTTGCGAGCCCATCGAACCGGGTTACCTGCCGCAGCACGTCCGCCATCAGCAGATCGGCCACAGAAAAGCCGCCTCCC
>CAZLRW010000023.1:0-41064 GCA_964561925.1 uncultured Flavobacteriaceae bacterium | reverse complement strand
CACTACGTTGACATCGTAGGGGTCACAAGTTCGATCCTTGTCGCGCCCACCATTTTGCCGGCCCGCCCCAACCTTAACGCCCGAGCTTCCATTTGCCCCCTGGGCTGGCGCGTCCGTCTAGTGCATTTTCTCACATACTGAGCAGGCGAGGGGTATGAGCGGCCTCGACAACCGAAGCGGCAAGGCGGCCGAGCGGCGTCGCGTCTTCGCGACGATCGTGTTCGTCGACGTCGTCGGCTCGACCGACGAGCTTCAGCGCCTTGAGCGCGAAGCCGGTCGCGATGCGCTCGAGCAATCGCACGAGGCACTCGCCCTAACGATCGACCGGATTTGCCAATCGGTCCGTGAGTACCAAGGTGTCATCCCGCGGGTGCAAGGCGACGGCGTGATGGCGCTCTTCTCCGAGCCGCTCGAGAACCATGCGTTCCACGCGTGTTGCGCGGCGCTCAAGATCCGGGATGCGTTCCGCTCGCTCGCGCGGGAGGCCCCGTCGCCGCGTTTCGCGCAAATCCGCATCGGGATTCACTCGGGCCTCGTTCTGGTCGAGCCTTCGCGCACCGGTACGGCGAGCGACTTCGACATCCATGGTCTGGCGGCCAACCAGGCGAAGCGGGCGGAAGATGCGTGCGCGCCCAATGCCGCGATCATGAGCGGTGTGACACGCGATCTCGCGGGTCCCGCCGTGCGCACGCGCCCCGATGCGACAGGAGAGTTCCACGAACTTCTGTCGATCGACTTTCATCAGGACCTCAGCGACCAGTTCGCGGGCATCCGCGAAACCCCGCTTGTGGGCCGCCAAGACGTGCTTGCCGCTCTGCGCGCGAAATTGTCGGCGGAGCCGTGCGCCGTCGCGATCGTCGGCAATGCCGGCATCGGCAAAAGCCGCTTGCTCTACGAACTGTCGCGGATTGCGGTTGCCGACGGATTTCGCTTGGAGCAATTGCGCGGCCACGAAGTTCATCGGCTCACGCCGTTCGCGCCGTGGCGCCCGTTCGTCGCCCGGCTGCTCGAACGCGGTTACGCGCGCGCGGCTCAAGAGGCCGAAGAGATGGTCGCGCTACTTGCGCCGCCCGCGAGCGATAGTGCCGCCGACGGCGCGGCACGCCGCCGCGAGCTGACCGCAGGCCTCGCAAGGCTGCTTGCCGCCGCTGCGGCCGAGGCGCCGTTGCTGCTGATCGCCGAAGACGTTCACGAGTTCGATGCCGAATCGCTCGATCTTCTGACGCAAGTGCGCCGGCTCGCACCCGCGGCCCGGATATCGCTCGTCGTTTCGGCGCGTCCGACCGGCCGTGAGGCCGCGCGCGCCCTTGCCGGCGAACTCGTCGACCTCGACCCGTTGACCGACGCTCAGTCCGCCGAGCTCGCGCAGGCTCTCCGCGGCGATGCCGACATCGCGCCCGAAGCGATGGAGCGCGCGATCGTTCAGGCTTCGGGCACGCCGCTGTTTCTCGAAGCCTCGATGAGCGAACTGCGCAGCGGAAGGAACGGCGACGCAACGCCCGCAAAGGCCGCAAGTCTCGTCCAAGCACGGATGAGCAGTCTGAGTGCGGGCGCCAAGGAGGTGATGCGCGCCGCAGCGACGCTCCGTGCGGACTTCGACCGCAGAATGCTCGGCCGGATGACGGGAATGCCGGAGGAAGCGCTCGAACGGTATCTCGCCGAACTCGCGCAAAGCGGTCTCATCGAGGTGTCCGAGGCGGGCGCCGTCCGCTTCACGCATGATCTCTACTGCACGGCAGCAGACGATCTCCTGCTGCGCGACCAGCGCAGCGAACTCCACCGCCGCGCCGCCGACGCGCTCGAAAGCCTGACGCCCGAACGTGCCGAGCGATTGGCGCATCACTGCGAATTGGCCGGCGCGATCGATCGCGCATTGGACCATTTGTTGCGGGCGATCCGCTCTGCCGTACGCACGTCGGCCCTGAAGACGGTGCGCGCCCACTACGCGCGCGCGACGGTCTTGCGTGGGCGCGCCTCGCCGGCCGGCGAGCGTACGTCGGTGGCAATCGCCGCGGCGAGTTTCGATGCGCTGCAGCAGTCGGGCGACGGCGCCGCCTACAACAGCGCCCTCGACGACGTCATCGAAACGGCGGGCCGCCTGGGCGATCGCGAGAACGAGGCGCTCGCGCATTGCCACAAGGCGCTCATCTGCTGGATGTTCGCGCGGCACGACGAGGGCCGTCGCCACGCGGAAACGGCGCTGGCGATCGCTCGCGACATCGGCAGCGCGCGCCTGCGCGAGATGGCGCAGTCGAACCTCGCCAACGTCGAACACGCCCGCGGCAACGTCGATCGTGCGATCGCGCTGCAACGCGAGGTCGTCGACATGCTGTCGGGAGACGACGAGAAGTCGATGCACGGCCGCATGATCGTGCCGAGCGTCCGCGCGCGCGCGTTTCTTGCGTGGTTTCTGATCGCGCGGGGCGGTTACGCAGAAGCCGGCAAGGAACTCGACCGCGCCGACGCCATCCTTGAGGAGATCGATCAGCCCTACTCGCGCGTGCTCGTCGACGCGGTGCGCGGTTTGCTCGAGACGAACGCCGGCCGCCCCGAGGACGCGGTCGCACCGCTCGTGCGCGCCCGCGAACGCTGCCTGGCGCTCCAGTACCACGTGATGGAGCCGTGCGCCTCGGCTTGGTTGGCGTCGGCTCTCGTTCAGATCGGCAAGCCGGACGAAGCGCTGGCCATCGCACGACACTCGATCGAGAAGAAGATCTACCTGGCCGGCGGACGCTACACCTGGGTCTACATCCACCAAGCGCTGGCCGAAGCGCAATTCGCGATGGATCAAATGCCCGCAGCGCTCGAGACGATCGAAGCGGCGCTCTCGATCGCTGAGGAAAGCCGCGAACCGATTCAGATCGCGACCGCTCGCTTCGTGCGCGGCCGCATTCTTGTGCGCACCGACAAACGCGGGGAGGGCGAGCGCGACCTGGGCGCTGCGCTCGAGATCGCCGAGCGCCACGGCCTCGATCCGCTTGCCGCCGATTGCCGGCGCGAACTCACGCGCGACGCCGCCGAATAGCTACTGCGGCGTGAAGCGCACGTGCAGACTGTAAGGCAGTCCCAGCACCGGATAGGTCTCGCCCTTCGGTCCCGCGGCGCGGCGCAGATGCGTGAGCCCGGCACACGCCTTGATCATTTCGCGCACCAGAAGAAATCCGATTCGTTCGCCCCAACAATGATGAAGCGCCGTTCGGTCCGGCGAGGCATCCTTAGGTCCGCCGGGATGCGGTCCGGCCGGGTTCTTCGGCCCCCCGAACGTCAGATAGTTGTTCCGACCGCGCTTCATTGAAAACTCGTCCGGCGGCGGTTCAGTTCCGAACACGCGCCAATCCTGATTGGCGGCAAGGACCATCAAGACGACGAGGTCGCCGTCCGCGACCGTGGCGCCGGAGGGCAACTGGTTCCAAGTCGGGTTCGAAGGATCGGCCTTCGCGGTGCGGAACTGCACCGCCCCGGCAGGATTGAGCCGCAGCACCTCTTCGATGAAATGCTCGACCAGCGGGTCGCTGTTCGCGCCGTGCGCCTTGAGCAAGTCCGCAAGATCGACGCTGTGGTCGAGCACGATCTCCATCACCTTGCAGAACGGCGAGCCGACATTGACCATCAGCGCGCCAAGGAGGTCGGTGAGGATCAGCCGCGTACGGCGCAGCCGCTCCTCGTCCGTTCCCGGCGTCTGCGGCCACTGCTCGACGAGCTTTGCGAGCAGGTTCGCCGCGCTGGACGGCCGCGCCCGCTCCCGCAGGATCAGCTGGTCGATGTGCTGCTGCAACTCGGTCGCGGCGAGCTTCGCCATGGCCGCAAGTTCGCCGCGCCGCTGGATGTTCGTGAACACCTCGGCGAATGCAAAGCGCGTCCACGTCTGCATCGTGAGGTAGGGCTTGGCGCTTTCGGGAATCTCGGGCGCCCGCGCCAGCCACTCGCGCGGCGTCTCGGCCGGATGCGACCGGCCGTAGGCGCTCGCGATCGCCACCGGCGAGAGCCAATTCGGCGCCGTCACGCCGAAGAACCGCCGCACGAAGAGGAAGGGTACGAAGAAGCCCAGTTGCTGGAGCAGGTCCATGCGCCCCGCCGGCCGCGCACGAGCGATGACGTCTTGCGCTGCTGCTGCCGCGAAGGCCGCCATGTCTTTGTGAAGCTGGGGCGAGATGGCGCTGTAGGCGTCCCAAAGCGCCTTCACGCGAATCTGCCGGTCGGCGTCGCTTTCGGGCAATCCGATGATGACGTTGTCGCCGGTCAGCTGGCGGCCGATGTCCAGATAGTGCTTCTCGGTGAAGATGTGGCTGTTCGTCTGCGCGTGCGCGACGTCCGCGTGGCGCCCCAAGAAGACGACGGCGCGCTTCTGCCCTGGAACGGCGACCCGCACGCAGGGCAGGGCGGCCCCGGGGTTTTTCGACGAACCAATGATCTTGCCTGCGTAGCCCAACAGCCTGTCGCGCGCGAAGAGCTCCGGCGCGTTTCGCGCCGATCCCTCGGCCGGGCGGTAGGCCGCCACCGTCGAATCCGGATCGAGCTTGTACTTGCCCTTCTCGACGGGCGCGGCGATCGCCGAAAGGGCAGCCAGGCTCGGCACGAAGAAATACTCGCCTCCGCGCGTCGTGACGAACCGGGGCAAATGCGTCTCGGCGCCGACGCGCCCGCCTTCTTGGAACGCGTCCGTGTGTTTGCCCGCTGCGGCGCCTGTGATCGGACAGAGACCGGCGCCCGCGCGGCCGAACACTTCGCCGCTCCCGATCCAGTCGCGCTGCACGAATTCGAACTGCAGGTCGATGCGCGCGTTCAGCGCCACGAAGAACAAGCCGCGCGCTTCGCCGTCGCCGGGCGATCCGGGCGGCAACAGCGATCCGCCGTAGGAGATCCCTCGGCGAAGCATGCGATGCCTGCGCGCCGCCTCGCCCGCAAGGTAATCGCGCGGATTCGTACGCCGCACATGCGCGCCGACCGGGCACTTCTGTCCATGCGGGTCTTCGGCTTCGAAGCGGAAGTCGTTGATCGTCGCCGCGTCGTCCTTCCTCGTGGCGACTTGCACGTCGGGCGAGCGCACGACCGGGGTCCCGTTCGGCCAACGTCCCATCATCTGTGCCGCAAGGCGCACGCGCTCGTCGGGATCGGGCCGGCGCTCTTCGAGAAACGCGTGGAACCCGGCGACATCCTGCTCAAGCTTGCGAAACACAAGATACGTGCCGCCGTTGCGCAGAGTCGCATTCGCGGGCTCGACCGCCTGCAACCCGTCTTCGTCCAAGAAACCGAGGAAAAGTTCGCCGGGTGCGACCGGCGCCCAAGTGCCGTCGCCGAGCGGGCGCCCGCCGCCGGGCGGCGGCGCGAGGGGGCGCCCCCCGCCCTGCACGTCGGTCAGAACGAACGGTTGGCTGATCCCATCGCGAAAGCCGAAATGCTCGACCCGCCAATCGAAATCCTGAACCTGACCGTTCTTGGTCGCAAACGGATCTTCGCCCATCTCGACATGCAGGATCTCAGCACCGATCGCATCGACAACAATCGCATTGACGTTGCCGCGCAACGCGCTCGGCATGCCGTTCTGGGCAAGGCCGCTGTTGAACTCGCGCGCAAGCGCCCGCAACCGCGCACGTTCGACGACGTCGCGCGCGATCAGATGCGGGCTCGACAGCGCCAGGAGTGCGTGCACGCGCTTGTCGCCCAAGGCGCCATGCCAGTTCTCTGGCGCCGACGCACCGGTGTCACCGAGCTGATGCGCACGCGCCGCCATCCCCTGCCGGAAAGCCTCGGGGAACGTGGCGAGCGTATCGGGATGGACCGAAAGCGTCTTGAGGCCGGTCCAGGAGAAGCCGAGGGTCGCCCGCCAATCGAACGTTGCAAACGCCGGTTTGACTTCGCGGAACGTCGTCGTCCGCCCGCCCGCGATATCACCAAGAATCTGCAACAACTTGCCCGCGCGATCGTCGGACTTGCCGGGCACGCCCTCGCGACGCGCTGCAAGAATGAGTTTGACCAGTTCCCCCGCGTTGCCGGGCTTGTCTTCTTCCAGCGCGCCGAGTTTCGCGGTCACGATCTTCGCCCGGTTCTCTTTCTCGTCAGCGCTGAGGAACCGAAGGAACACGAACAGCGCGAGCCCGCGATGCGCCGCCCGCGCGGTGTGAGGCTGGAGCGCGGTCGCGTCCACCGTCAGGGTTTGCGGCGCCATTTTTTCAGCTCCGAATTGCGCTTCGTTTGCTCGAAATCGTAGAGGCCGGCATCGTCCGGAAAATCCTCACTGTAGCCCTGCTGCTCCAAGATGAACGCGTCGAGCAGCGCGCCGATGCCCTCGACCGACGTTCCGTCCGGCCTCCTTGTGCGCGCCACGAACGCGTCGAAGTGATCTTTGAAGGCGCGCAGTTGCTGCACGCGCGCCGTCGACAGATCGGGATAGGCGGCGAAGAACGCGTTCGTCTCGATCTGATGTGCGCGCACATAGAGCCAGAAGCGCTCGAAGTCGCGCGCACCGGTAACCGGAAAACCCTCGCAGTGGCTCCAGATGCGATCCATCTCGGTTGCGATGCGCTCCGAGAACATGCGGATATAGGCTTTGAGGTCGCCGTCGTAGTTCGACGTGAAGACGAGCCACGACGGCAATACCGGCGCATCGTCCGGCAGCGGTTGTTCGCGGTAGTCGTGATCGTATGTTTTGACGATGCTGTGCGGCAGCGTCGGTAAGCCTGCAAACGGATCCGCCGGCGGCGCTGCACTCTCGTAGTCGACGCCCGGGACCTTGGAATAGCGAAGATACTGCTCCGGCCGCACAATGAACCACCGCGCGAAGTGAATCGTCGCGATCGCGCTGATCGGCGTCGGGACGCCGTCGTTGGCCCGCGTGTTCAGCGACAGCAGCGTGTGCCGAAGCCGTTCCTCCCACGTTCGCAATTCTCCCGGTATCAATCCGCGTTTGATCGGGGTCAGCACCGTGACCTCCGTCACGCGGCTGCGAACGATCGATGCGGCCCAAGGATGCTTGGGCGCGGTTTGCGTCATGGCATGTCCCCTCGCGCCCGCCCCGCCGACGGTTTTGCTGCCGTCGCCCGACGACCGGTTTGATTGTGGAGGAGCGCGTCTCTAAGTGTTTTTCTTTCTTTGCTCTAAGACACGAGCATCGATAGGCAAATGTGAAGCGCATCTATTGTCAAGAGTTCCTGCGCCTGTTTCGCCGCAACGCACAGATGCTTGAATGTGCCGCCTTGCCAAATCCGGCACCCCCGACAATAGTCGCGCGCTCTCTTCGCGGTTGCAGGAATGGCGTTGCAGTTCGACTTGTTGGAGTTTTTTGCGTTGCTCGCACCCGCCGAGCGCGGCGCGTTCGAGCGCGCCGCGTCGGTGATGACGGTGGCGCGGCACGATCCCGTCATCACGCAGGACACGCCCGGCGGCGACGTCTACTTCGTCATCGACGGTCGCTTGGAGGTGGCCGTCTTCTCCGACCGCGGCCGGAACGTATTTTATCGCACACTGGGTCCCGGTGACGTCTTCGGCGAGCTTGCGGCGATCGACGGCCGCCCGCGCACGGCGACCGTCACCGCATCCAGCAACGCGACGCTGGCTCGCCTGTCGGCAGCCGACTTTCGCCGCATCTTGGATGCCTCGCACCCGGCCGCGATGTGGCTCGTGCGCCGCCACACCGCTCAGCTGCGAACGTTGACCGCCCGCTTGTTCGAACAAATCGCCCACGATGTCGTGACCCGCGTGCGCATGGAGCTGATTCGCCTGGCCGAGGCCGCGGGCGTCAAAGACAACCGGGCGCTCGTCGCCGCATTCGATACGCATCAGCATCTGGCCGAGAAGCTCGGCACGACGCGCGAGGCTGTCACGCGCGAACTCAACGACCTCGAAGCGAAGGGTCTGATCGTGAAGAACCGCCGCGAACTGACGGTTCTCGACTATGACGGTTTGAAGAAACTCCTGACGGTCTGAGCGTCAGGACTTGTAACAGCCGACGATCCCGGTGAATTCCGCCGCGGCACTCCCCACGTCGGCCGCGGTCTGCGGTTGCGGCGGGGCCAGATCGGCGCGCGCATACTTCACATTGTTCCCGTCCAGGAACGCCCGTAGCACCGACGTCTTCAGCGCGAAGTTGACGTTCTGCGAGATGTCGCCGGTCGCCTTGAGTTCGCGCGCCGCGTTCAGCTTATAGGTCACGATCCCCGTCACGCGGCCGGCCATGTTGAGCACCGGACCGCCGGAATTGCCGAGTTGGATCGGCGCCGACATCTGGAAGTAGCGCGCATCGTCGCGCAGACCCGACAGTGCCGTGACCGACCCGCGTGTCAGATTGCCCGTGCTCGCAAGCTGGCCGAGCAGCGGGTAGCCGAAGACGATCAGGTCGTCGCCGGCGCGCAGCTTCTCGGGCTCTTGAAACACGGCGGCGGCCTTCGCTCCTTTGTTAAGCTTCAGAAGCGCCAGATCGTTGACGGGATCGCTCGCGACCACGGTGGCATTGGCCGAAGCTTCGCCGAGCAGAAACTGCACCGCACCGCACGACTGCACGACATGATAGTTGGTGACGACGGTGCCACCGGTGTCGACCACGAAGCCGGTTCCGGTGCGCAGCACGTCGGACGACGCTTCCGGATTGGAGCGCTCGGCCGGTGCCGATGCTTGAAGAGACGACAGGCGGGCCTGCGCCACGTCCGGGAAATCGAACCCGTCGCAGGTCGAGATCACCTTGCCCTGACAGCGGTGGCTGTATTTTCCCGAGTTCGTGCGGTCGACGCTGCGCTGGTAATAGCTGCGCGCGAGATCCGCATGCCCCAGCCCTTCGGCCGACCGGCCGAGATAGTACCAGGCGAGATCGTTGCTGATGCCCTTGCGCTGAACGAGGTCTGCGAGCTCGCGCCAACGGCTTGCGGCCAAGAGATTGTAGGCGGCCTGCCGGTTGATCGTCCATTCGGCCGCCTCGAGCGTGCCCATAGGAAGGATCACGTTGCCGCTCTTGAACGCCTCATGGCGTGCGACGGTTGCCTGATCGGTTGTGTCGACCACGGTTGAGGCGCAGCCCGCAACGAGCATCGCCCCGCAAAGAAGAGTCCAAAACCGCACGCGCCGTCGGCCTGTTTCGGCCGCCCCCATTCACCACGAACAAGATGAATACACCGGCCGCCATAGGGCGCACCAGATACCAACCTACACGCATGACGCGTGGAACGTGGTTACCACTGGGCGGTTTCGCGCCGCATTGTCCCCGCACGCTCGGCCAGGGCGAGCGTCAGTTGGGTGTCGAGCCCGTAGATGTCCGGCCGGAAGTGCACAAGACCGTCCTCGCCGACGAAGGCCGTGTTGTACGAGATGACGACCGTCACGGGCTCCGAAAGCGTGATTCGCCGCGTGGCCCCCTCTCGGATCGCCTGCGCAATCGCCTCGCGATCCCAGTCGCCGTTGGCCTGAAGCAGCTCGGTCGCGAGTTCCAGCGGCTTTTCCAGCCTGACGCACCCGTGGCTCTGCGCGCGCTCCGGGTCGAGGAACAGCCGCCGGGCGGGCGTGTCGTGCAGATAGACGCTGTATTTGTTCGGAAAGTCGAACTTGATCCGGCCGAGGGCATTGTGCGGCCCCGGCTCCTGAATCAGCTGGTCGCCCGCCCAGTACATGCGATTTTGCGCCAGATAGTTCTTGTTCCGCCGGATCGCGGGCTTGATCTCGTTCTCGATGATGGAGCGCGGGATGTTCCATGGCGGATTGATCACGATCGTTTCGATCGTGCTGCGCAGGGTCGGCGTATCGTGACCCGGTGCGCCGACGACCGCATTCATGGCAAGATGAGCGGCGCCGTTGCGGTAGAGAATGGCCGTCGCGGCCGGCGCGTTCACTTCCACGCGCGTACCCGGCAGCTCACGGTCCGCAAGCCGCAAACGTTCGAGATTCAAAGCCAATTGCGCCACGCGCTGTGAAGCGGACACGTTGAGCCGCTCGACCGTCTTGGCCGTGAGCCTGCCGTCCGCGCGCAAACCGTTGCGGGTTTGGAACCGCACCAGTGCCTCGCGCAGACCGTCGTCGAACACCGCCGAGCCGTCGTCGAAACTCAGGTCGCCTTCCAGTGCCAGGCGCCGCCGAACCGGCGGGATGAACCGCCCCCGCCGCTTGTTCGCGACGGATGGGGGCAGGGGCTCGAAGCCGCCCGCCCCGACGATCGCATGATAGGTCGCGAACGCCGCCTTCAGCTGCGCATAGGCGCTGGTGGAAGGCGCCAGGCTCTCGAACCACGAGGACACGTCGCCGCTTTCCGCCGCACCCAGCAATCCGTCGATCAGCTCCCCGTCCGGCCGCGAATAGGCCGCCCGCTCGTCGTCACGCGGCGGCACGGCGCTCAGGCCCCGCGAGAGCGCGGCCGCATATTTGAGCGCGCCATCCGTCAGCAGAACGTCGCGCTCGGGTCCGCCCGTGGCGCCGTCGGTAAAAGCATCGGCATGAAACAGGCTCGGATCGAGCCCGTGCTCTCGCGCCCCTTCGAACGCGGCGCGAAGGAGTTCCGCCCCGCTCGGGCTCCAGACGCAGCCGCCCGCCGTCTCGTAGAAGGCAAGCACCGTCGCCTCGTTGACAGCGGCATAGCTCGCCGTGTTGCGGATCGTGTCCCTGTCGCAGGCCCAAGCGGGCGCAGCCGAAAGCACAAGGGAAACGACGGCCGCCCCGACCGCGAACGCGCAACGCTGGGCAGTCACGAAAGCCGGGTTCGTCATTCGCATCCCCTGGGACCCTATCGGCACCGCTCCGGCAGCCGAAACGCTGAATCGAACAACCGCAAGATGGCGCATGCAAGCGTGATTCGCCGGTCGCGCGCACTCGGATCGCCCCGGCAGGGCACCGCCGCAGCGCGCGAACCGGCGCTTAGAATGCCTCAAACTCCGCGCAGTTGCGACAAAAAGCCGTCACGATGCGCGCCCAATGTGACGGCGACCGCTGCCCAGCGCAGGCGCCGCCGTGTTGTGCTAACAACGCATCCGGCGCGTCGACTGGGGACGTGCCGTCGCTCAAATTCGGGGACCTTCAATGCAGCGTGTGCTGATTGCTCTTGCCGTCGTCGTGGCTCTCACGGCGGCGATCTTCTTGGCTGTGCGTTATGTCGGACAGCAGGGTCCGCTCCAAACCGGCGACACGACCGCCGACAGCGGCGACACGACGGCGACCGGCACGACCGGCGGACCCGTCACCGCAAGACCGGAACCGCCCGCGCCCTACTTCGCGTTCCGCAGGCTTGAAGTTCAAACGTCCGGCGAAGCGCCCGAAGCTTGCCTCGTGTTCACGCGCAAGCTCGATAACAGCGGCGCCACGAAGTACGAAGACTATCTGAAGATCGAACCCGAAGTGCGCTTCGCCCTCCGCGTCACGCAGGATCGCCTTTGCATCCAGGGACTCTCCTTCGCGCAATCCTATCAGCTCGAACTCAAGGCGGGCATGCCCGCCGCCGGCGGCCAGGAGAAGCTGACGAAGTCCGAAACGATTCCGGTCGAACTGCGCGACAAGCCCGCGCTCGTCCGTTTCGGCACCGGCTTCGTGCTCGCGCGCGAGAACACCGACGGCGTTCCGATCACGACCGTCAACGTCGCCAAGCTCGACATCAAAGTGCTGCGGGTCGGCGACCGTCTTCTGTCGCAAGTTCAGACCGGCATCATCGATCAGCGCGAGTTCTACGAATACGAACGCACCTCGATCGAAAACGAGCAGGGCCAGATCGTCTGGAGCGGTCAGCTCACGATCCCCGACAACCGCCGCAACGACGAAGTCGTGACCGTGTTCCCGATCCGCCGCGCGATCAAGGATCGCAAGCCCGGCGCGTACATGATCATGGCGGCCGATGCCGCCGATCAGGGCTCGACCGAAGAGAACGTCAATTGGAAGCCGAAAGCCGCCCAGTTCATCATCGACACCGATTTGGGCCTGACGACGTTCAAGGGCCGCGACGGCCTAAACGTCTTCGTTCGTTCGCTGACCTCGGCCTCGGGCCTGTCCGGTGTCAAGGTAACCCTTGTGGCACGCAACAACGAAGAACTGCTGAACGCGAAAACGGACGGCGAAGGCCGCGTCACGTTCCCGGCCGCGATCACGCGCGGAACCGGCGGCCTGGAGCCGGTTGTCGTGATGGCCTACGGCAGGGACGGCGACTTCGCTTACCTCGACCTGCGCCGCCCGGCGTTCGACTTGACCGACCGCGGCGTCGACGGACGCGCCTCGCCCGATCAGATCGACGCTTATCTTTACACCGACCGCGGCGTCTATCGCCCCGGCGAAACCGTCAACGTGGTGACGCTGCTGCGCGATCAGCAGGCGAAGTCGCTCGGCACGCAACTGAACTACGTGCTCTCGCGCCCCGACGGGCTTGAGGCCAAGAAATGGGTCGTCGCCGAAAAGGACATCGTCGCCGGCGGCACCGCCTCGCCGGTGAAGCTGACCGCGACCGCGCCGCGCGGCCGCTGGCAGGTCGCCGCCTACGTCGATCCGAAGGGTGAGCCGATCGGCCGCGTCGCGTTCGACGTTCAGGATTTCGTGCCGCAGAAGCTGAAAGTCGAGCTGAAGCCGACGAAGAGCATCTTGCGTCCCGGCGAACAGGCCGTGATCGACGTCTCCGGCCGCTTCCTTTATGGCGCGCCGGCGGCCGGTCTCGGCGGCGAAGGCACGATGACGATCACGAGCGACGGCGCGCCGTTCGCCGACGTCGCCGCGCTCAAGGGTTACAAATTCGGCAAGGTCGACGACACGTTCGAAGGCACGCAAGTGACGATGAGCGTGCCCGAGACCGACGCCGCCGGTAAGACCCAAGCGACCGCCGCGATCGAAGAACTCGCCGAAACCTCGCTGCCGCTCAAGGCCGTGATCGATATCGCGATCTTCGAACCGGGCGGCCGCACGACCTCCGACCAGGTGACGCTGCCCGTGCGCACGCGCGACACGATGATCGGCGTGCGTCCCGCGTTCCAATGGGATTCGGTCCAAGAGAACACGCCCGCGAACTTCGAGATCGTGGCCGTCGACGCCGAAGGCAAGCAAAAGGCCGCGAGCGTCACCTGGGAACTCGTCAACGAAGACATCGACTACCGTTGGTACCAAGTCGACAACGACTGGAAGTACGAACGCGTTGTCAACGACCGGATCGTCGACGGCGGCAAGGCCGACCTGACCGCGTCGTCGGTGTTCAAAGTGTCGAAGCCGTTGCCGTGGGGCTCCTACCGCCTCACCGTCGCCGACGGCCAAAGCGGCGCGACCACCGCCTACCGCTTCTGGTCGGGTTGGGGCTCGGGCGCCGACAACGACCGTCCCGATCGCGTGGCGGTCGCCGCCGACAAGACGCAATACGCCTCCGGCGACACCGCGAAGATCAAGATCAGCCCGCCGTCCGACGGCAAAGCGCTCGTCGTCGTCGCCTCCAACAAGATCCACTTCACGAAAGTGGTCGAGGCTTCGGCGTCCGGCACGACGGTGTCGGTTCCGGTATCGTCGGATTGGGGTGCGGGCGCCTATGCGCTCGTGACCCACTACCGGCCGCTCTCCTCCGCCCAGACGCGCGCCCCCGCGCGCTCGATCGGCGTGGCTTGGCTCGCCGTCGATCCGGCGCCGCGCACGCTTCAGGTCGCGATCAAGGCGCCGCAAAAGACGGCGCCGAACCGCAAACTTGTCGTTCCGATCGAGGTCAAGAACCAGGGCTGGGGCGAGGCCGTGTACGTCGCGCTCGCGGCTGTCGACGAAGGCATCCTTCAGCTGACCGACTTCGTGAGCCCCGATCCGACGAAGCACTATTTCGGCAAGCGCCGCTTGGGTCTCGACATGCGCGACGACTACGGCCGCTTGATCGCGACCAACCGCGCCATCGTAGGCGAGCTTCGCTCCGGCGGCGACGGTGTCGGCGGACGATCGCTGGCGGTCGTGCCGCAGAAGACGGTGTCGCTGTTCTCCGGCGTCGTCGCGCTCGAAGGCGGCAAGGCCAACATCGCGCTCGACATCCCCGACTTCAACGGCGAACTCCGCCTGATGGCGGTCGCCTACTCGCCGTCGAAGCTGGGCAAGGCTGAACAGCCGCTGACCGTGCGCGATCCGGTCGTGGCCGAAGTTGTGCTCCCGCGCTTCATGGCGCCGGGCGACAAGCTGACGGCGGCGCTGAACATGCACAACGTCGAGGGCGCCGCCGGTTCCTACACCGCGACGATCACGGCGACCGGCTCCGCGCGCAGCCCGGGCGGCTTGACGCGCGCAACGACGACGCTGAACGCAGGCGAGCGCAAGCTCCTCGCCGTTCCGCTGGAGGCAGCCGCGGCCGGCATCGGTTCCGTCGCGCTGAATGTCGAGGGTCCGAACGGCTTCAAGGTTTCGCGCTCTTGGCCGATCGAGGTGCGCGAACCGCAGCTCGCGGTTTCGACCGAAGACACGGTCGCCGTCGCGCCGGGCAAGGAGAACCGCTTCGGCAAGGAGCTGCTCGCCTCGTTCAAGCCCGGCACGGCGCAGGTCGCAGTGACGGTCGCCGGCGGCCGCGGCTTCAACGACGTGCCGGGCTTGCTGCGGTGGCTTGACCGCTACCCGTATGGCTGTCTGGAACAGACGACCAGCCGCGCGTTCCCGCTCGTCTACTACAACGACATGGCGCTGCTCGCGCAGGTCAAGCAGGACAAGAACATCAAGGACCGCGTCCAGGATGCCGCCTATCGCATCCTCGACATGCAGACCTACGGCGGCAGCTTCGGCATGTGGAGTTCGATCTCCGGCGAAGCCGACGCCTACATCGGCATGTTCGCGACCGACTTCCTGATGCAGGCCAAGGCCAAGGGCTACGTCGTGCCGGAAGAAGGCATCGAACGCGCGCTCGGTTGGGCGCGCCGTGCGGCGGGCTCGGAAAGCAACGGCGACCTCGCACGCGCTTACGGCTTCTACCTGCTCGCCCGCGCCGGCACGCTGAACCCGAGCGAGTTGCGCTACTTCTCCGACACGCGCTCCGAAGGCATGACGAATGCCTTCGCGCTGGGCCTCATGGGCGCAGCGTTGGGCGACATCGGCGATCGCGCGCGCGCCGCACCGGCCTTCACGAAGGCGCGCGACGTCGCCCTTGCGGCACAGCCCGGCAAGTACGTCACCGACAGCTACTACGGCTCGCTCTTGCGCGACGTGGCCGGCTTGACGGCGATGTCGGCGAAGGCGGGGCAGGCGGGCCTGATCCCGGCCCTCGTCAGCCGCGTTTCCGGCTTCGACCCGCGTCTCAACTATACGACGACGCAGGAAAAGGCCTGGATGCTGCTCGCCGCGCACGAAGTCGAAGCGGCGACGCCGCCCGTCAACGTCGCGGTCACCGGCCCGACGGTCGCCGCCGCGTCGCAAGGCGGCAAGGTCGTGCGCTTCTCGCCGACGCTGGCACAGGTCGATCAGGGCGTCGCGATCAAGAACAACGGCCAGAAGGAAGTCTACCGCATCGTCTCGGCCGAAGGCATCCCGGCGCAACCTCTGCCGGCGGCGCAGAACGGCGTCACGCTGCAGAAGGCGATCGTCACGATGTCGGGCCAACCGGCGAGCCTCGCGAACGTGAAGCAGAACGACCGCTTCATCGTCCATCTTTCGGGCGAGATGGCGGACAACCGCGCGCGTCTGATGGCGTTGCTCGATCTTCTGCCCGCGGGCTTCGAGATCGAGGGCGCCGTGCAGCGCAAGGACGACGGCTCGACGATCTATCCGTTCTTGCCCGTGCTCGCGGCCGCCAACATCACCGAGGCGCGCGACGACCGCTTCGTGGTGACCTTCGACATCGGTTCGAACTATCAGCCGACCGATCCGAAGGAGATCGCCAAGCAGCGCCGTCCGACGTTCCACTTCGCCTACATCGTCCGTGCGACCGTACCGGGCGCCTACACCGTGCCCGCAGCGCTCGTCGAGGACATGTACGCGCCGAGCGTCCAAGCGCGCACGAACATGGGTCAAATGACGGTTGGCGCGAACTGAACCAAGAATGCCCTCTCCCGCCCCTGGCGGGTGGGAGAGGGCTCAGGAGTGAGGGCGGCGTAATCTGCGCTCACCAATGCTGATGCGAGTTGCTTTCAAGAGGTTCAAGCCCTCGCGCACGACGGCGATCATCGCCGCGTTCGCGCTGATCGGAGGCCTGTTCGCACTCGCCGTCGTCGATCGCCTGAATCCGATCGGGCGCACCCGCGCCGACGACCGCTCCGTCATCGTGACCGCGAAGGACGGCACGCTGCTCCGCGCCTTCGTTTCGAACGACGGGAAGTGGCGTCTGCCGGTGAAACCCGATCAAGTCGACGAGCGCTATTTGCGCATGGCTTTGGCTTGGGAGGACCAGCGCTTCCGCGACCACCCGGGCGTCGATCCCTTCGCCATGCTCCGTGCCGCCTATCAGATGGCGGCCGAAGCCAAGGTCGTTTCCGGCGGATCGACGATCACGATGCAGGTCGCAAGGCTGATGGAGCCGCGCGAACGCACGCTGCCCGCCAAGTTCCTGCAGATGGCACGCGCGCTGCAGCTCGATTGGCATCTGACGAAGGACGAGGTTCTCGAACTCTACCTGACCCTGGCGCCCTTCGGCGGCAACCTCGAAGGCGTGCGCGCCGCAAGCTTCGCGTGGTTCGGCAAGGAACCGAGGCGCCTCACGGTGGGCGAAGCCGCGTTGCTCGTAGCCTTGCCGCAGTCGCCCGAACGCCGCCGCCCCGACCGCAGGCCGGAAATCGCCAAGGCCGCGCGCGATCGCGTGATCGCGACGCTCGCCGAACGCGGCGTCATCACGGCGAACGAGGCGAAGGAGGCGATGGAAGAGCCGATTCCGGACCGCCGCCGCCGCTTCCCGTTTCACGCCCCGCACCTGGCGCAAGACCTGCTTGCGGCCGACAAGACCGGCGACCCCGTCATCGCCTCGACGATCGACGCCGCCGTGCAGGTGAAGCTCGAGGACCTCGCCCACCGCGAGCGCAGCTACTTCGACGACGACGCGAACATCGCCGTCGTCGTCGTCGAGAACGCGTCGCGAAACGTCGTCGCTTATCTCGGCGGCGCCAATTTCTGGTCGAACGCGGGCCAAGTCGATCTGGCGAAGGCCTCCCGTTCGCCGGGGTCCACGTTGAAACCCTTCATTTACGGCATCGCGTTCGACGAACTGATCGTCCATCCCCATACGCTGATCGACGACAAACCGACGATGTTCGGGGATTACGAGCCGCGCAACTTCGACCGCGGCTTCCAAGGCACGGTGACCGTCGCAAGCGCCTTGCAGCAATCGCTGAACGTCCCCGCGGTAGCCTTGCTCGAACGCGTCGGACCCGTGCGCCTCGCCTCGGCGATGCGCAACGCCGGTGCCGAACTGCAGTTTCCGAAGAAGGGTGCGATCCCCTCGCTGCCGCTGGCGCTCGGCGGGGTCGGCATCTCGCTTCGCGATCTGACGATGCTCTACGCATCGATCCCGACCGGCGGCGCCGTGCACACGCTCACCTATCGCGCGGACGAAACGGGCGGCGAAACGCATCGACTGTTTGGACCTGCCGCCGCTTGGTACCTGAACGATGTGCTGAAGGGCGCAAACCTGCCCGACGGCTGGTCGATGGGGCAGGGCATCGAGCGCCCACGCGAAGTGGCTTTCAAGACCGGAACGTCCTACGGCTATCGCGACGCCTGGTCGCTCGGCTTCTCGAAGCGATACACGGTCGGCATCTGGGTAGGTCGCGCCGACGGCTCGACCCGGCCGGGCCACATAGGCCGCAACGACGCGGCACCTTTGCTGCTCAAAGTGTTCGACCTTCTGCCGGCGGAAGAGAAATCGGTCACGCCGCCGCCGGACGGCGCCTTCGTCGTCCAAAACGCTGAGCAACTGCCGCGCGCGCTGCAACGCTTCCGCCAAAGCGCAAAGCTCGTGGCAGGCCTGAGGCGCGTTCAGCCGCCGCGCATCGCCTTTCCGCCGAACGGCGCAGTGGTCTCGCTCGACAACCCGCAGAAACCGCAGGCGCTTCCGCTGAAGGCAAACGGCGGCCGCGCACCGTTGCGCTGGGTGATCAACGGCCTGCCGCTCGCCAGCGAGTCGCTTTTGGGCGCGGATACCTGGTGGACGCCGGAGGGCGAAGGCTTCGCCCGCATCACCGTCGTCGATGCCGACGGCCGCTCCGACACCTCGCAGATCAGGCTCAAGCCCGCGAACTGAGGCGCCCGATCACGCACACGGCCGGCACGGGCTTCAGATCGAGTTCCTCCGTTCGTACCTCGCCGAAGCCTTGCGCCTTGAGGATCGCCTCGAGTTGCCCCGCCATCTTCAACGCATCGTCCCGGGTCGCGTGCGCGTGTCGCGGCTGGTACGTCGCGGCGAACGCGCCGGAAGGCTTCAACATCGATCGCACCCGCGCGACGAACGCTTCGCGGTCCACGAACTGGACGACGTTGATCGAGAACGCTTTGTCGAACGGCCCAAGGTCCGCCGGCACATCGTCGACCGTGCCGTGCACAAGAGAGAGCCGCCCCTCGTCGACGGCTCGCCGATTGCGGCGCCCGGCTTGCGAGATCATGAGCTTCGAGTGATCGACGCCGACAGCGCTGACGCTCGCGCGCGAAAGACACAGCTGCAACGCGACGCCGGGGCCGCATCCGATCTCAAGCACGCGTTCCCCGCGCCCCGGATCGATGAGGTCGACGGTCCACCGATTGCGCAGGAGGTTGGATCCGCGCCCGGCAAGCACAAACCCGACCGCGCGCCCGAGCAGGCCGCGGGGATGTTGGAACTGGCTGACGATCGCCGATCGCAGGCTCACGGCGCGTCGGCCTTCATGCGCGCGTCGAGCAGCGCCGAAAGCCGCACCAGAACTGCGGACGCCCGCTCCAGGTCGCGTGCGTCGAACGCGGTCGCAAGCTCTTCGACGATCGGCGACTCGCGTTCGCGCATTCTGCCGAAAATGCGCCGCCCTTTCTCCGTGAGCGCGATCAACGGCGAGCGCCGGTGTGCGGGGTTCTCCCTGACGGCCGCGAGCCCCCCGGCGACAAGCGCATCGGCAAGAAGCTGGATATGCTGGCGCGTCACCCCTTTCGTGCGCGCGATCTGAGGCACCGTCATCGGCCCGTGGTCGGCCAGCGTCTCCATCACCGCCCGCATCGCCGCCGTAACCTCGAGGTCGCCGTGCAGAGCGTCGCCCAGCGCCTTCAGCCTGTTGAACACGGCGCGCACCGCGCCCGTCAGCGCCGTCATCTTGTCGACCTTCGTCATCTCTCTCCCTTCGCCAACTTGACCGCCCGCGGCCTGAGTTCGATGAACGGCAATACCAGAAGCCAGAAGACATTGCGGCTGCGCGAATCTTGAACCTCCTCAAGTCCGTTCTCTTGATCGGCCAGATCTTGCGCGGGCTTGCGGCGGTAGGTTCCAAGAATCCGGTCCCAAATCGTCAGCACCGCGCCGTAATTGCTGTCCGTCTCCGGCTGATGGGACGAGTGGTGCACGCGATGCACGTCGGGCGTCACGAAGACGAGCGACAGCGGCCGCTCGATCCATGCGGGCAGCCGCACGTTCGCATGCGAGAACACGGTCACGCTCGCGTCGAGAAGCTCGTAGATCAAGAGCGCGAGTGGCGGCACGCCGATCAGCACGACGCCCGCCAGCGCCGCCGGCGTCGTGAACACGAACTCCAGCGGGTGAAACCGGACCGTCGTCGACACGTCGAGCCGCGTGTCGGCGTGGTGCACGCGGTGGATCGCCCAGAGAAACGGGACCTTGTGATTCAGATAGTGCGTGCCCCACGACAGAAACGCCCGCCCCAGAAAGCCCAGCACGAACGCCGCCGCCGCCGGAACCTCGAAGGCGTTCAAGGCGCCGAGCCCCTCGGCACGCGCGTAGTCGGCGGCCGCGATCATGGTGACCGGCAGCGCGCTCATGAGTGCGATTGTGAGCACGGTCAAGATCGCGTTGGACGGCCAGCGCCAAATCCGTTGCGCCGGCGAGCGGTCGCGTGGAGCCGCGGTCTCGATCAGCGCGAAGAGGCCGAAAACGCCGAAGAACGCCACATATTGCAGCGGCTCGAACTGTGCACGGATGAACGCCTCGAGCGTCTCGGGTGACATGGTATGCCTCAACATTGACAATTATATTGTCATACACGAATGACAACAATACTGTCAATAACGCAGGCAAAAGCGCCACGGCCGACGGCCGCAGCGCTTTGAACCTGCGTTCGTGGATCTGCTACTTGCCCAGCACGCCGGGCCAGTTGCGGTCGGCCTTGGCGATATATCCCGGGATGTCCTTCTCCCACGTCTCCTGAACGCTTCTGTCGTAGTTCAGGTAGAGCTTGCCGTTGACGATCTTCCAGAAATTCGGATCGCCCGAGGCGGTGTAGTTTTGGCTCACCGCCCATGCGCAGTAGCCGCCGTATTGCGGCGCATAGGCCGCGGGGTTCGCTCGGAACGCGTTGAGGTTCTCGGCCGACTCGAACTGCCACGTCGCGCCTTTGTACTGCATCGAGAATTCCGCCTTGCCCTTCACGGGCCTGTTCACTTTGAAGTAGGCGACGGTGTCGTAACCGCCGACCGCAAGCGACGAGAAGAGGCCGGTGTAGACGTCCGCGTCGCGCGCGTGCGCCGGCACGATCGCGGCCGCGAATGCTGCGAACGTGGCGAACACGGCCGTTAGTGTCTTGATCATGGGGTTGCTCCTGGTTCTCTGAACGTTGCTGGGCGCGCCGCGCGCCGTCACACCGCAAAGCTAGCGATTGTCCCGGCGAAGTCAGCGTCCCGCGCGTCCATGGTTTCGATAGCTTGCGCGCATATGTCACGCTGCAGCGCGCGGAAAGCCTCGTCAGAAACGCCGTCCGATGAGTTCCCCCGATCGTCAGCCGCAGAAGCAGGGTTGGCTTGCCCGCGCCCGCGCCGCGTTTGCGCCGGAGAGCGAAGACGGCGGCACGACCGAAGAGGGTCGGCGCCGCGCGATCGCGCTGCTGTTCTTCTGCCTGATCGCGAACGGCGTCGGTCAGACGCTGATGTTCGCGATCCTGCCGCCGCTCGCGCGCGATTTGGGGCTCACCGAGTTCGAAGTCGGCTCGATCTTCGCGGTCTCCGCCACGATCTGGGTGTTCTCCTCCGCCTTCTGGGGCGCGCGCAGCGACTATTGGGGCAGGCGCCCGGTCATCTTGATCGGCTTGCTCGCGTTCGGCATCTCGACCTTGGGCTTCGCCAGCGTGATGCAGTTCGGCCTCTGGGGTCTGACGGCGCCCTTCGTCACGTACGTTCTTTTGATTGCGACGCGTTCGATCTACGGCATCTTCGGATCGGGATCTTACCCCGCGGCGCAGGCCTACATCGCCGACCGCACCTCGGCGCAGGAGCGCACGGAGGGGATGGCGACCCTCAATGCCGCCTTCGGTCTGGGCGCGGCCGTCGGCCCCGGCATCGGCGCGGCGCTGATTGTGTTCGGCGAGTTGGCGCCGCTCTATTTCGTTGCCGTGTTGGCGTTTGTTTCGGCGGTCGCGATCTGGCTCTTGCTGCCCGAACGGTCGCGCCCGCGCGAGCGCGAGGCGCTGAAGCCGCTTTCGTGGTTCGATCCGCGCGTCCTGCCGTTCGTCGTCTTCGCGGTCGTCCAGGGCACGGCGGGCGCCATCCCGATCCAAACGATCGCCTTCGTGATCCGCGACACGCTGGAGCGCGGGACGTCCGAGACGCAGCAGCTGACGGGCGTGGCGCTCATGTGCTCGGCGATCGCGAGCCTGTTTGCGCAATTCGTCCTCGTGCAGCGCTTCAAGCTGACGGCCCGCTTCCTGATCTATGCCGGCATCGTCGTCGCGCTGCTCTCGAACCTGATGGTGATTTTCGCCACGAACTACGGCCTGATCGCCTTCGCGCTTGTGTTGTCGGGCCTCGGCTTTGGCATGTTGCGCCCGGGTTTCGCGGCAGCTGCCTCCCTGGCGGTATCGCCCGACGAGCAGGGCGCAGTTGCGGGATTGACAGGTGGCGCCGGCGCCGCCGGGTTCATATTCGCCCCGCTCATTGGCAACGGACTCTATTCATGGAATCATGATGCGCCATACTGGCTAGGAACCCTATTGCTGGCCGGGTTATTGGCGTATACGATCGTCAACAAGACGCTGAAAGCGATTGTAATTCAAAGGCATGACGACACATCTCCGCCTCTTCCTCCGGCTTAGAAGAACGTACGTCATCAACGGATGGTGACCAGATTCTGTCGGTCCGTTCATCTCATGACTCTAGCTTGCCACAAAGTTGCCATGATGTAATGGTGCATTGCACAACGTCGATGGCGACAGCTGTCGGGATGAAGGCTCACAGGGCGAAAGCACAGCCTTCGTAACAACCTCGCCGGGCGTGGAACCTGGCGCTGTTTCTTGCGAGGAGCACGAGATGCTGCACCCAGTAGCGGATGCTGCGCGCATTGCGCGCGGCTTAGGATCGGCTGCGAGCCAGGGCGAAGTCTGGCGCCAATTGAAGACCTTTGCCGCGCTCTACGGCTTTCATCATCTGACCGTCTTGAAGCGCAAAGACAGCCTGCCGCAAGCCGTGGCGCCGAGCGTCGTCTACATCGATGCGCCGGAAGGCTTCGCCGAGGCGTTCGACCGCCTCCAACTCGGGCTCAGCAATCCTCTGGTGACGCGCGCGCTGGCGAGCACCGAGCCGTTCTCGGCCGCCGATACCTACGCGACGCCCTTGAACGAAGAACAACGCTGCGTGCTGCGCCATCTCAGCGTCTCTTTGAACCTGCGCGACGGATGGACGTTTCCGATCGCGTACTGCGGCGAAACCCGCGGCATCGTGATCATAGCGGGTCTTGCGCCCGACATGTCGCCGCTGGCGGCCTCGATGCTTCACCTGCTGTCGCACACGGCCTTCCGCCGCAGCGAAGAACTCGCGAAGTCGGGCCCGAGGACGACCACGCTCTCGACCCGCGAGCTCGAGTGTCTGCGCTGGGTGGCCCAAGGCAAGACCGACGTCGAGATCGCCGTCATCTTGGGCATCAAGGCCCGCACCGTCCGCTTCCACGTCGAGAATGCGAAGCGAAAGCTGCAGGTGGCGACCCGCGTACAAGCCGTGGCTCAGGCGCTCCGGCTACAGGCGATCGCAGCGTAACGGCCGCCCAAACTGATCCAAATCCTGCAACCGCGCGTATCACGCGCTGAAGGACGACTGCCATGACCGGATTTCGTAACTTCGTCGTCGACGCCATCGAGCAGATCGAGCGTGCCACCGCGCCCGACATCGCCTGGCGGGCGGTCAAGGCGTTCGCGGCCGAACACGGCTTCGATTACATGCTGGCGCTTCGCGCGCGCGAGAGCCTGATCGCCAGCGTTTCCGATGCGATTCTCTACAACGACATGCCCTTGGGCTTTGCAGAGGCCTTCGACGCCGCCGGCTTCTCGCGCGACAATCCGCTCGTGCTCCATGCAATGGGCGAGGCTCGGCCCTATTCGGCGGCCGAACTCTGGACGATGCCGCTCACCGTTCGTCAGCGCCGCGCGCTTGCGCAGCTCAATCTTACGCTCGATGTGCTGGACGGCTTGATCATACCGATCCGTCTCGACGGCCGGTTGACGGGCATCGTCCTCCTGGGCGGCAACAAGCCGGTGATGACGCCGGTCGTGCGCTCGGCGCTCCATCTCTTCGCGCACTGCGCGTTCGACCGCGTGCTCGAGATCGAGAACCGGCCGCGCCAGCGTGAATCGTCGCTCCTGTCGCCGCGCGAGCTCGAGTGCCTCGGCTGGGCCGCCGGCGGCAAGACCGACGTGGAAATCGGCCGCATTCTGGCGATCAGCCCGCGCACCGCACGCTTCCACATCGAAAACGCCAAGAAGAAGCTGGGCGTGGCGACGCGCGTCCAAGCCGTGGCCGAGGCGCTGCGCATCAAAGCGATCGCCGCCTGACCGCGTTCAAGCCGGCTGGCGCAAACTCTCGAGCAGCGGCAGCGTCGCGAACCCGTCGGCCGGCATCCCCTTGGAGCGCTGATAGGCGCGGATCGCTTCGCGCGTCCGTTTGCCGATGACGCCGTCGGCTTCGCCCACGTCGTAATTGCGCTGCTGCAGCCGCTGCTGCAGCTCGACGCGCTCGGCCCGCGAAAGCAGCGGCCGCTCGTCGCGCGGCCAGGGCTTGCGGAATCCCTGCCCGCCGCGGAACCGGTCCGACATGTGGCAGATCGCGAGCGCATAGGAGATCGCGTTGTTGTACGCGAGCACGACTTTGAAGTTCGGATAGGCGATGAACGCGGGTCCCCGGTGGCCGGCGGGCAACAAGAGTGCGGCAGGCACATCCAAGTCTTGCCCCCGCCGCTTGCTGAGCGGCCGACCGCCCACGAGTTTGACCGACATGTCGGCCCACTCGCGCACCGGCTTCTCGATCGAAATGTCCGCGACGCCGAAGTCGAAGCCGTCCGGCAACGCGACCTCGTCGAAGCACGGCGCGCCTTCCTGCCAGCCCTTCTCGGTCAGGTAATTGGCCGTCGACGCGAAGACGTCCGCGCGCGTGTCCCAGAGGTTCCGCTTGCCGTCGCCGTTGCCGTCCTTCGCGTACTGCAGGAACACCGTCGGGATGAACTGCGTCTGCCCCATGGCGCCGGCCCAAGACCCCGTCATGCGCTCGGGCGTGATGTCGCCTTGCTCCAGGATCTTGAGCGCAGCCATCAGCTGCTCGCGTCCGAACGGTGCGCGCCGGCCTTCGAAGCCAAGCGTCGCCAGCGCCTCGATCACGTTGAACCCGCCCAGATTGGTGCCGAAATTGCTCTCAAGCCCCCAGATCGCGGTCACGATGCTGGCGGGCACACCGTACTCGCGCTCCGCCCGGCCGAGCGACTTGCGATACTGGCGAAGCAGCTTGCGTCCGCGCGCGAGCCGGTCGCGCGAGGCCGCACCGTCCATATAGTCCCAGATCGCGCGATTGAATTCGGGCTGGTTCTCGTTCAGCTCGATCACCCGCTGATTCAGCCTGACGTTCCGAAAGGCGGCCTCCAGCGTCCGATCGCTGATCCCCTGCGTTCGCGCCTGCGCCTTGAAACTCTCGATCCATGCCTGAAAACCGGGTGTGCGATCCGGCGCTTCGTCCGGGATCGGCTGCGACATGATGACAGGCTGGGCCGCCGATGGCGCCACGCCCGATCCGAGAAAGGTCAAGGCAAAGGCCCCAAAGAGCCCAAGCCCCGCAGTCGACAGCGCGCGCATAACACTCATCGCCATTCGGATGGCACGAGCCCGGCCCGCAGTGCAAGAGAATCGGCAGCCGGACCTTGGGCCTTCTGCCGTTGACAAGGACGATTCGGGTCACTAATGGTCCGCGCCTTCGAACGGGCTCGGCAAAGGGCCCAATGCCGCTTGGACGTGACCCTCATGAAGATTCGCAACTCTCTGAAATCGCTGAAGGGCCGCGACAAGGATTGCCGCGTCATCCGCCGCAAAGGCCGCGTCTACGTCATCAACAAGAAGAATCCCCGCTTCAAAGCCCGTCAGGGTTGATAACGCGGTCTTGGGTGCTGGCGCCGCCGGGTGAGGCGGCCGATACTGCACGCCCATGCGCATGCCCGACATCGATTCCGGCATCATTGCCCGCCGCGCCGGCATCATCGACGCCCTGCGCCGCTTGGTGCCGGACGGCGTCGTCGCCGAGGACGACGCGCTCGTCGCCTATGACAGCGATGCGCTGAGCGCCTACCGGCAAAAGCCGCTCGCGGTCGTCTTGCCCAAATCGGCCGATCAGGTCGGCGCGGTGCTCCGCTTCTGCAACGACCACAGAGTCAAGATCGTGCCGCGCGGCGCGGGTACGTCGTTGTCGGGCGGCGCGCTCCCCTTGGGCGACGGGATTCTCCTCGGCCTCTCGCGCATGAACAAGGTCTTGGAGATCGACCTCGAAAACCGCTGCGCCGTCGTCGAACCGGGTGTGACGAATCTCGGCATCACCCGTGCGGTCGAAGCCCAAGGCTTCTATTACGCGCCCGACCCGTCGAGCCAGATTGCCTGCACGATCGGCGGCAACGTGGCGGAGAATTCGGGCGGCATTCACTGCCTGAAATACGGCCTGACGACGAACAATCTGATGGGCGTGGAGTTCGCGCTCGTCGACGGCAGCCGCGTCCGCTTTGGCGGCAAAGCCTTGGACCCCGCCGGCCTCGACCTGTTGGGCTTGATCACCGGTTCTGAGGGCCTGCTCGGCGTCGTCACCGAAGTGACGGTGCGCCTTCGCCCAAAGCCGCCTGCCGCGACCGCGCTCCTGATCGCCTTCCCGTCGATCGAGGCGGCGGGCAAATGCGTCGCCGACGTGATCGCCGCCGGCATCATTCCGGCGGCGATGGAAATCATGGACCGCTTCGCGGTCGATGCCGTGGAGGCGCATTGCGCTCCCGGCTACCCGCGCGAAGCGGCGGCGATCCTGATCGCCGAGGTCGACGGTGTGGCGGTCGAAGTTGCATCCGCCGCAGGCCGCATCGAAGCGCTCGCCCGCGCAAACGGCGCGCTGACGTTCGAAGCCTCCGCCTCGGATGCGGAGCGCGAGCGCATCTGGCTCGGACGCAAGGCGGCGTTCGCCGCCGCAGGCCGCATCGCGCCCGACATGTTGTGCATGGACGGCACGATCCCGCGCCGGGCACTGCCGCGCGTGCTCTCGCGCATCGGCGAAATATCGGCGGAGTTCGCGCTGCCCGTCGCCAACGTGTTCCACGCCGGCGACGGCAACCTCCACCCGCTGATCATGTTCGATGTGATGAAGGAGGGCGATCTTGCGCGCGCCGAAGCGTTCGGCGCTGAGATCTTGAAACTCTGCGTCGAGGTCGGCGGCGTTCTGACCGGCGAACACGGCGTGGGTGTCGAAAAGCGCGATCTCATGCCGCTGATGTTCGACGAAATCGATCTCGCCCAGCAGCAAGCCGTCAAGTGCGCCTTCGATCCGCAGAGTCTGCTGAACCCCGGTAAGGTCTTCCCGTCGCTCTCGGCCTGCGTCGAAGGCGGCGCACTTCATGTCCATCGCGGGCGCATGCCCTTTCCGAACCTGCCAAGATTGTGACGATGCAGGTTCTCAAACCCGACACCGAAGACCAGGTCGCCGAAGCGGTCCGCGATGCGCGCTCAGGCCTCGCACTCGAAGGCCGCGGCACGAAGCAAGGCTTCGGCCGCGCGACAAACGCCGACGCCGTGTTGAGGCTCGCGGGGCTCACCGGGATCACGATGTACGAACCGGACGAGATGGTTTTCACCGCCCGCGCCGGAACGCCGCTTGCCGAAATCGAAGACGCGCTCGCCGCCAAAGGCCAGTGCTTGGGCTTCGAGCCCGCCGACATCGCGCCGCTGTGGGGCAGGGAGGCGGGCGCGACGATCGGCGGGACGATCGCCGCGGCGATCGCAGGTCCCCGCCGCTTCGCCGCCGGCGCCGCGCGCGACCACCTCCTGGGCTTCGTCGCGATCAACGGCAAGGGCGAGCGCTTCAAGTCGGGCGGCCGCGTCGTCAAGAACGTGACGGGCTACGACCTTTCGAAGCTTGCGGCCGGCTCCTTCGGCACGCTGTTTGCGATGACCGAAGTCACGCTGCGTGCGCTGCCTCGCGCCACCGCGACATCCGTCCTTGCGTTCGATGCCGCCGAACCGGAACAAGCGCTCCGCGCGCTCCGTGCCGCCGCCGCATCGCCGTTCGAGCCGGCGGGTTTGACGCTTCTCTCCGCCGCCGTCGCCGAACGCGTCCTCGGCAAAGCGCAGGCGACGGCGCTGATCCGAATCGAAGGGGATCCCGAGGGAGTCGCTGCGCGCACAACCGAGATCGAACAGACCGTCGCAAAGGGAGCGCGCATCTTGGAGACGGACGAAGGGCGCAACGCGTTCGCGGCGGTCGCAGCACTTCACGCGTGCTTTCCGCCCGATGGCGCATTGTGGCGCGTGTCGTTGCCGCCCTCGCGCGCGAACGAAGCGCTCGGCAAACTGTCGCCGAAATCTTGGATCGCCGATGGGGCGGGCGGATTGCTTTGGGCCGATGAACCGTCGGGCGCGGTGCACGACATCGCCCGCGAACTCGGCGGCCATGCCACATGCTACCGAAGGGGGGAGAGCCGACAGGACGACATATTCCCGCCGCTCGACGCCGCAACCGGCGCGCTCGTGCAGCAGATCAAGGCGGCGTTCGACCCGCGGCGCATCCTCTCCCCCGGCCGCATGTACAAAGACGTCTAGGCGATGCGCACGAACTTCACGCCGGACCGCCTGACCGATCCGCAAATTGCGGCGGCCGAGAAGGAACTGCGCGCCTGCGTCCACTGCGGCATCTGCACGGCGACGTGTCCGACGTACACGCTTCTCGGCGACGAACTCGACGGTCCGCGCGGCCGCATTCAGCTGATCCAGCACATGTTGGAAACGAACGCGGAGCCGAGCGCGAAGGTCGTCACCCACATCGACCGCTGCCTCTCCTGCCTCGCCTGCGTCAGTGCCTGTCCGTCCGGCGTCAACTACCCGCGCCTGATCGACGCCGCGCGCGAGCACATCGAGCGCAAGGCCACCCGCCCGTCTCATCGGCGTTGGCTGCGGCGCGCATTGGGCCATGTGCTGCCGCGCCGCGCATTGCTTCGTCCGCTGCTGGCGCTTGGACGCGTGGGTGCGGCGTTCGCGCCGCTGCTTCCGGCAAGCCTCGCCGAGCCCGCGCGCGCAGCAGGTCGCCTTCCGCGTGCCGAGCGCGTGCCCGCGCGCATGCGAGTCTCGCGCCCTCATGGCAAGCCGATCGGCCGCATCGCGCTGCACGTCGGTTGCGTGCAGGAGGTCTTGGCGCCGCGCATCACGGGCGCCGCCCTGCGCGTCCTCACGCGTCACGGGTTCGAGGTCACGACGGTCGAGGGATCAGGCTGCTGCGGCGCCTTGAATCACCATCTGGGACAAGCGGCGGAAGCCAAGGCGTTCGCCAAGGCGCTTGCAGGCGACATCGAAGCGGCGGAGCGCGATCAGCCGTTCGACGCGATCGTGACGACCGCCTCCGGCTGCGGGGCCGTCGTGCGCGACTACGGCTACCAGCTCTGCGGCGACGCCGCTGAGAGCATCGGCAAACGCACGCGCGACATCGCCGACATGTTGCGCGACGTGCCGCTGAAGACCGCGCGCAGCCATCGTGCCACGCGTGTCGCCTACCACGCAGCCTGCTCGCTGACGCACGGGATGAAGCAAGCGGCGGCAGCGCCGCAGATTCTGCGCACGCTGGGCTTCGACGTGGTGGAGCCGCGCGATACGCAATGCTGCGGCTCGGCCGGCGTCTACAACATCCTCGAGCCCGAGATCGCGGGTCGCCTGCAGAAGCGAAAAGCCGCGTCCCTGATGGAGACGAAGCCGAAGCTGATCGCAACCGGCAACATCGGCTGTCTGGCGCAGATCGCCGCCGCGGTGGACGTGCCCGTCGTGCATACGATCGAACTCATCGATTGGGCGACCGGCGGCCCGCCGCCTGCCGTCAGCGCTTGAGCAGCGCCTGCACGCGCCGCGCGGCGCGCCGGCCGCTCTCGTAGGCGCCGTGCACCGTCTGTGCCGCTTTGCCCGCAAGCGCCTCGCCGGCAAGAAAAATGCGCTCGCCGATCGGCGTGTTCAACGCCTGGCGTGCTTTCCAATGGCCGGGCTTCGACGCGGCATAGGCCCCGCGCGTCAGCGGGTTCGTTCCCCAACTCGTCGCCGTGCCTACGCGAAACCCGCGATCCGCATGGCTGCCGATCAACGCGCGCAACCTGTCGCGCGCGAAGGCCACGTTCGTCGCTTCGCTTTGCGTCGCCAAGTCCCAAGCAAGCGAGCCGCCGACGAAACAGATGGCAAGCGGCGCACCCAGCGGTCGCATGAGGAAATAGTGGCCGCGCTCGCCCGTGACCTGCGGCACGAGCGTGCTTCCCTTGGGAAAGGCGAGCGCCGCGCTCGAAGGCTCGAACGCGAGCGCGATCTTCGTGAGCAAGCCCATCTGCAGGCCGCCGAGCCCCGCGTGCATCGCACTGTCGAACGGCGGATCGAACGCAAGGCCGCCGCCGAGAAGAACCCCGGCCGACACGGTCACGATCGCGGCTCTCGCGCTGAGCATGCCCCGATCGGTCGCAACGCGCACGCCGCCGCCGACGCTCTGCAAACCTTGGACGCGTGTGTTGACGGCAATCGGCAATCCGCCGCCCAACCGCGCCACGAGCGTGCCCAACCCCTCGCGCACCAGCCGGTTGGGCTCGTCCTCGTCGAGATCGAACCACTCCTTGACCGACATCGCGGCGAAATCGACGCCCATATTGAGCGGCCCGATATGCGCGGCGGCGGTCGCGGCCCAAGCGCGGACACCGTCGTCGAGCAGCAGCGGCTGCACGCTCGCGGCCGCCACGTCCTCGCCCTGCTCGGCGGCGTTCGACAGCGCATCGCTGACCGCCACATACGCGCGTTCATAGGCGCCGTTCGCACCCTCGGCGCGCACGCCGCCCGAGAACAGAACCTCCGCCGCGTCGTGCTGAACCGTCTCGAACCCGTGAAGCCGCGCCAGACCCGTCAGCGGATTGCGCTCCGCATTGTGCAGCCACGCCGCACCGCGATCGAACGGTGTTCCGAACGTCGCCGTGTCGGTGTGACAGCGCCCGCCGATCCGCGGCGCGGCTTCGACCACCTGCACCCGCCGCCCGCCGGCGATCAAAGTCGCGGCCGCGCCGATTCCCGCAGCCCCGGCGCCGACGACGACCACCTCGGGGTCGCCGACGATCGTGCCCGGCGCAGGCGCCGCGAACGGCAGCGCAGCCGCAAATCCGCCGAATTGTCGCCGGGTAATCCTCATTCGCGAATGCCGCTTGGCCCCAAACCCCGCCTGACATTAGCATGGGCGCCCATGCGAACCATCTTCTTGGCCGTTTTGCTGGCGTTGGCGCTCACCCCGGCGCGCGCCGATCAGACCGATCAGCGGCTCGAGCGGCTGTTCAAGGAACTGGCGGCCGTCCGCACCGCGCCCGAGGCCACGCTTCTCGAAGCCCAGATCGTCGCGATTTGGCTGAAGTCGGGCTCCGACACGGTCGACGTCCTGATGACGCGCGCGGTCGGCGCGATGGAAGCCGAAGACGTCGCGACCGCCAAGCGCTTGCTCGATGTCGTCGTCGAGATGAAGCCCGACTACGCCGAAGTCTGGTACCTGCGCGCCGAACTCTTGTTCGCGATGGACAGCCAGCAAGAGGCCGCCGCCGATCTCGTCAAGGCGATCGAACTCGAGCCCCGCCACTTCCGCGCGCTCGCGCTCGCCGGCCGCATCGCCGAAGGCGCCGGCGACAAGCCCGCCGCCCTTGGCGCCTATCGCAAGGCGGTGAAGCTCAACCCGATGCTCGAAGCGCTCGCCCGCCGCGCCGAGCAACTCGCCGACGAAGTCGAACGCAAACCGCCGCCGACTTAAGGCGGCGCCTACTGCATGTCCTTGGGCTTCCGCCCCACGAATGCGACCCTGAGCAGATTCGTCGCCCCCGGCGTGCCGAACGGAACGCCGGCCGTCACCACGATCCGCTGATTGATTTGCGCGAAGCCCTCGCGGAATGTGATCTGGCACGCGCGGTCGACCATGTCCTCGAAGTCGTGCGCGTCCTCGGTCACGACGCAGTGCAGTCCCCACGCCAGCGCGAGCCGCCGGCCGCTGCCGGGCACGGGCGTCAGCGCCACGATCGGCACGCTCGGCCGCTCGCGCGCCGCGCGCAACGCGGTCGACCCCGACCGCGTCCAGCAGACGATGGCGGCGGCCTTCAGCGTCTGCGCGACCTGGCGCGACGCCGCCGTGATCGCGTCCTGGATCGTCGACTCCGGTTCGCTGCGTTGCGCGTCGATGAACGCACGATAGTGTTCGTCGCCCTCGATCGACTTTGCGACCCGGTCCATCATCTCGACCGCCTCGACCGGATACTTGCCGGACGCCGACTCGGCCGAAAGCATGACGGCATCCGCGCCGTCGAACACCGCCGTCGCGACGTCGGAAACTTCCGCGCGCGTCGGGATCGGGCTCGTGATCATGGATTCGAGCATCTGCGTCGCAACCACGACCGGCTTGCCCGCGGCGCGCGCCGCCCGCGTGATCTGCTTCTGCCGGCGCGGCACCTCTTCGACCGGAAGCTCGACGCCCAGATCGCCGCGCGCAACCATCAGCGCATCCGACAATTCGACGATCTCGGCGAGCCGCTCGATCGCCGCGGGTTTCTCGATCTTCGACAGCACGCCCGCGCGCCCGGCGACGATCTTGCGCGCCTCCGCCACGTCCTCGGGCCGCTGCACGAACGAAAGCGCGATCCAGTCGACGCCGTGCTCCAGCGCCCGGTCGAGATCGGCGCGATCCTTGGCGGAGAGTGCTGCGATCGGAAGCACCGCATCCGGCACGTTCACGCCCTTGCGGTCGGTCAGCCGCCCGCCGACTTCGACGCGCGCCATGACGCTGTCCGGCCGGGCCGTTTCGATGCGCAACCTCAAGCGGCCGTCGTCGATCAGCAGCTGGCCGCCTTCTTTGAGGACGGCGAACACCTCCTTGTGCGGAAGGTAGAGATGTTCCGCGCTGCCCGGCGTGGGATCGAGGTCGATCCGCACCGTGGAACCCGCCGCGAGGTCGACGCCGCCGCCCGCCATTGCGCCGATGCGCAATTTCGGTCCCTGCAGGTCCGCCAGAATCCCGATCGGTCGTTCGATCTCCGCCTCGACGGCCCGGATGTTCGCGACATAGTTCGCGAGCGTCGCGTGATCCGTGTGGCTCATGTTGATGCGGAACACGTCCGCGCCCGCTTCGAACAGGCGCTTGATCATGGCCGGTTCGCGCGAGGCGGGTCCCAAAGTCGCGACGATCTTCACATTGCGGCGCCGGCGCATGTTACCTTCTGAACGTGTTGGATGAGGTCAGTCGGAAAGATTGAGCTTCCACGTGGGAAAATTGCCGGTGTCGATTTCGAAGAACCCGGCCTGTGCGTACCCTCTCTTCGCGCAATTGTCGCGGCCCTTGATCGTGAAGTTGCCGCGCGACACGCAGAACAGGCGATTGCCGTCCCACGCGCCGTCGACGCCCAAATGCACGCTTCGAAGGTAATAGTAGCGCGCCTTCAGTTCGCCGCGCAAAATGTCCGTGCAGCCCTTGGGCGCCACCCGCCACCAGCCCTCGCTGATCCAGGACTTGCCGTCCAGCCGCCCGATCGCAACGGCGAGCGGATGCTCCGTCTTGTTGCAGACGGTGAAGTTCGCCTGCGCGGGCGCCGCCGCAATCAGAAACGCTATCGCCAACCCGAAACGGCGAACCATCGGCATCAATCGTCGCGAGAGAATCAGATGCGGGCGAGTTTGGGTCGCCGCAGGCGCCCGCGTCAAACCGCGGGCGCGATCAGAATGGCGCGAAAATCGTTGACGTTGGTGCGCGTGGGACCCGTGACGATCGCCTGCCCGAGCGCGGCGAAGAGCGAACCCGAGTCGTCGCGTTCGAGGAACGCCCGCGCGTCGAGTCCCTTTGCGGCGGCGCGGGCAAGCGTGTCGGGCGTGATCCATGCCCCGGCCGCGTCGCCGGTTCCGTCGATGCCGTCGGTGTCGGCGGCCAAGGCGAACACGTTCTTCGCCCCGTTCAAGGCGATCGCCAATTGCAGGAGATACGCGCGGTTCCGTCCGCCTGAGCCGTCGCCGCTCACGTTCAGTGTCAACTCGCCGCCCGAAAGCAGCACCAGCGGACGCGACCGCGGCGCCGCATCGAGCGCCAGCATGGCGTGCGCATGTGCGATCGCGCGCGCGTCGCCTTCGACATCGACGCCGATGATCTGCGTCTCGACCCCCAGCGCCTGCGCTGCATCGCAGGCCGTCGAGAGCGCATCCGCGCCGCGCGCAACGATCTTGAACGTCGAGCGTGCGAGCCGCGGGTCGCCGGGCGTCACCGACTCGTTCGCCGGGTCATCAAGCACCGCAATCGCGGATGCCGGCACGTTGACGCGGTACTTGCTCAAGATCGCACGCGCTTGCGCTTGCGTCGTCGGATCGCCGACCGTCGGTCCGGACGCGATCACCTCGGCCTTGTCGCCGGCGACATCAGAAATCGCAAGCGCGATCAAGCGCGCCGGATGCGCCGCCGCCGCAAGGCGGCCGCCCTTGAACAAAGACAAGTGTTTGCGCACGCAATTGATCTCGTCGATCGTGGCGCTTGATCGCACGAGCGCCTTCGTGATCGCCTGCTTCTCTGCAAGGCTGAGCGGCGGTATCGGCAACCCCGTCAGCGCCGACCCGCCGCCCGAAAGAAGCACGAGCACCGTGTCGTCCGCGCTCAGCCCGCGCACGCGTTCGAGCATCCGGCCAGCCGCCGCCGCGCCCGCCGCATCGGGATAGGGATGACCCGCCTCGACGACCTCCACGAGCCGGGTCGGCGCACCGTGGCCGTATCGTGTCACCACAAGCCCCGTGAGCGGCGCGCCCCACTCGGTCTCGACGGCCGCTGCCATCGCCGCCGCGGCCTTTCCGGCCCCGAGCACAATGACCCGCCCGGCAGGGCGCGCGGGCAGGGCAGGCGCCACGACGCGCTCAGGGTGACACGCCGCCACCGCCGCATCGAACAGGGCTCTTAGGATCAAAGGTGGGTCCATCTTCTCACCAAGCAAAGGAAAGGAAGATCTCACGCGAAGACGCAAAGGTCCCACTTGCTTTGCGAAAAAACTCACGCGAAGGCGCGAAGCCGCGAAGGAAGAAACACTACAATGCCGATCTGCAGACACGCATCATAAGCTTCGTTGGCGCGAAGCGCCATTCTTCCTCCTTCGCGGCTTCGCGCCTTCGCGTGAGTCCTTTCTTGCGGACTGCATTGTTCGCGCGAGCGCCATTCTTTCGCCTTCGCGGCTTCGAGAGTGTGAGGGAATCACACAGAGGCACAGAGACACAGAGTGTTCGCTGCGCGAATTGGCGGTTCTCTCTGTGGCTCTGTGCCTCTGTGTGCCAATCCTTCACAGCCTCTTCGCGTGAGTCCTTTCTTGCGGACTGCAAATGACCTATAACGCCGGAAAGCGCACACCGAACCATGTCCCCCTTCGAAGCGTTCAACGCCGGTGCCGACCCGCATCTGATCTTCGTCTGCGATCACGCCTCGAACGCGATCCCGCAGGAATACGACGCCCTCGGCCTCGCACCCGATTTGTTCGCGCGTCACATCGCCTATGACATCGGCGCGGCCGCCGTCACGCGTGCGCTCGCTTTGGAGTTTATGGCACCGGCGGTGCTCGCCACCGCGTCGCGCCTGTTGATCGATCTGAACCGCGGCCCCGACGACCCGACGCTGGTGATGAAGCTGTCGGACGGCGCGATCATTCCCGGCAACGCGAAGGCCGACGGGAACGAAATCCGCAACCGCATCGCGCGCTTCTACCGTCCCTACCACGACGCGATCGAGGCCGAGATCGCCCGTGCGCGCGCCGGAAACATCGCGCCCGTCGTCGTGTCGATCCACAGCTTCACGCCGGAGTGGCGCGGCAAGGCCCGCCCCTGGCACGTCGGCGTGCTCTGGAGCAGCAAGGACGGGCGCCTCGCCGTGCCGCTGCTCGAGAGCCTGCGCGGCGATCGGACGCTCGTCGTCGGCGACAACGAGCCCTATTCCGGCGAACTCGAAGGCGACTGTATGGATCAGCACGCGCTGCGTCGCGGATTGGCGCACGTCCTGATCGAAATCCGCCAGGACTTGATCGCCGACGACGCGCGTGCGGCGGATTGGGCCGGCCGCCTTGCCCCCCACTTGCGCGCGGCGCTTGCGCGCCTAAGTTCGGCGCAACAGGGAAACGGGATCATGAACGAAACGCAACGCAACGAAATCGAAGCGGCGGTGTTCCGCCGTCTGGTCGCGCATCTGCAGAAACGCACCGATGTGCAGAACATCGACCTGATGAATCTCGCGGGTTTCTGCCGCAACTGCCTCGGCGATTGGTTCAAGGATGCGGCAGCGGAACAGGGCGTCGAGCTTTCCAAGGACGCCGCGCGCGAGCGCGTCTACGGCATGCCGCAGGCCGAGTGGAAAGCGCGCCACCAGAAAGAGGCGACGCCGGAACAGAAGGCCGCCTTCGAAAAAGCCCACAAGAATCATTAGCGCCTGCGATTGATCGGCAGCCGCCGGCGACATAGGTTGCCCGCCCTCGACTTGAGTCTGTCCACGTAAACGATCGGGTGCGCCGCGATGGCCAAAGCGAACTTCGCCAAGGAACAGTTGAAATCCCTCGTCGAGCGCGTCGAGCGCCTCGAGGAAGAAAAGACGGCGCTGGCAGGCGACATCCGCGAAGTCTACGCGGAAGCCAAAGGCCAAGGCTTCGACACGAAAATCATGCGCCAGGTCGTGCGTTTGCGGAAGATGGAGTCGCACGAGCGCGAAGAGAACGACGCCCTGCTCGACCTCTATTTGTCCGCGCTCGGCATGGCGAGCTGATCGCTGCCGGGGAGCACCCGCCGCAGAAAATTGACCCTCGCCTATGTGATATCGTAATGACGACATCATGAGCGCGAGAACGCAAATCACGCTCGATCCTAAGGTACGGAGGCGAGCGCAAGCCAAGGCATCCGAGCTCGGGATTTCGTTTGCAGAGTATGTCCGCCGCCTCGTGGCGTCCGACCTGGGCGCGGCGAAACGCAAGAAAGGCGTGCCGGCCCTTCTCGACCTTGGCGCGTCAGCTGCCTCAACTGACATTGCCCGCGACAAGGATAAGATGGTCGCCGATGCGGTTTGGCAGGATCACGTGAGCGGCACGCGCGGAGCGCCAAAAAGGTCGGCAAAGCGGCGCAAGGCTTGAGCGTATATTGTCGACAACTCCGTCTAGTTTGCTTCGCGGTCATGGAGCGCCTGGGTCTCGTGCGTGCGGCCAGCTTCGACGACGATTTCGCCATCTACCGCTTCGGACGCGCGCTGAGTTTGGACGAGGCATTTCTCTTCCAGGGTACGTGGGATCGCTGGCGAAGCTTTGGCGCCCCCAGATGACGAAGCTTTAACCGCGCCGCCCTCGCGTCGACACGGCCGCGCCACAATCCCGCCCAAGCCTAAGCGTCTCATCCTCGCACATCGCGAAGGAGAGATCGCCCATGAAGTACGCCCTCTTGCTCGCCGCCGCAGTGACCGGCGCCTCGCTCGCGACGCTTGCGGTGTCCTCCTTCGGCGCGTCGAACGCGGCGCCGCGCGCGACGACCGGCGGTCAGGTCGACTTCGCGGGGTTCAATTCGCTCTCGCAGGAAGTCTATGCCTACCGCGAAAAGCGCCTCGTCACTCATGCGCGCTTCGAAGCGATGGCGCGCGAACCGAACACGATCGTCCTCGACGCCCGTTCGGCGGAGGCGTTCCGGCAAGGCCACATCGCGGGCGCCATCAACCTGCCGCTGCCCGACTTCACCGCCGAGCGTTTGCGCGCGACGATCCGCGACCCGAACGTGCGCATCCTGATCTATTGCAACAACAACTTCGAAAACAATGTCGCGCCGGTCGTGCTGAAGAGCGTCCAGCTCGCGTTGAACATCCAAACGTTCATCAACCTCTTCGGCTACGGCTACAAGAACGTCTACGAACTCGGCGACGTCGTGAACTTCGAGAACCCCGCCGTCCGCTGGGTGAAGGGTTAGGCCTCAAGCGTACAGCGCATCGATCTTCGCCCGCGAAAACGGCGCCTTCCATTCGTCGAGCGCGCGGCGCTCCCATTCCAAGAACGCACCGTCCGCGAGCAGCGTCTCGCAATATGCCTGCGCGACGGGGCCGAACGTGACGCCATACGTGCGCAGCCGCGTCGCGACCGGTGTGAAGAACGCGTCGGCGATCGAACGCGCACCGAAAAGATGCGTGCCGGCCGCACGGTTCTCGTTCCGAAATCGCGTCCAGATCTCCTCGACGCGCTCGAGATCGCGCCGGGTCTCCGCTGGCCAATCTTGAGGACCGGCGCGCCGGCGAATATTCATCGGCAGATCGCGGCGCAGCGCCGCGAACCCGGCATGCATCTCCGCCGTCACCGCGCGCGCCTGCGCACGCAAGCGGGCGTCGGCCGGCCAAAGCTGCGCCCGAGGCGCGGCCTCCGCCGCCCACTCCGAGATCGCCAAACTGTCCCAAACCGCAAGTCCGTCCGCCTGCAGCACCGGCACGCGCCCCGACGGTGACACCGCCAGGATCGCGCCGATCCGCCCTTCGCCGTAGCCGGGCTGATCGAGCGACACGAAGCGCTCCTCGAACGAGAGCCCCGACCACTTGAGCACGAGCCACGGCCTCAGCGACCAACTCGAATAGTTGCGCTCACCCACATAGAGAACGATCGGCATATCCGTCCCTCACGCCGCAACCGAAGCATCGTCGCCGGCCGCGAGCTCGAAACCCTCGTCGAGCCAGCCGGTGATCCCGCCCGCCATGATCTTGACCGGCCGCCCCAGCCGCGCGAGCCGCAACGCGCCGCGATCGGCGCCGTTGCAATGCGGTCCCGCGCAATAGGTGACGAACAGCATCTCGCGCGGCCAGGTCTCCATGCGCGAGGCCGTGATCTTGCCGTGCGGCAGGTTGATCGCGCCCGGCACATGCCCGCGCGCGAAAAGCGCCGCCGATCGCACGTCGAGCAGGACGAAGCCGGGCGAAGGTCCCTTCATCGCTTCGCGAACGTCCCAGCAATCGGTCTCGTGCGCGAACTTGGCCGCGAAGTGGCGCTCGGCCTCCTCGGACGGTGCGGCGGGAATGTCGGTGACGGCATTGCTCATGAGCGGCTCCTCGCGATGGCGCGGTACGAACATGGGGCGTCACGGGCCTTGCGCGCGAGTGGCACAAATGACAAGTTACGAACAAATCATGCCAAAGCGAACCAAAGCGCAAACGCCGCCGAACCGCCGCGTCGTGGCGCTCGCCTACGACGGGCTCTGCACGTTCGAGTTCGGCATCGCGGTCGAGATCTTCGCACTCGACCGGCCGGAGATGGGCGACGACTGGTACGAATTCGCCGTTGCAAGCCTCGACGCTGCGCCACCATTTCCGCAACCATCTCTGGCGTCAGCCCCGCCGCAGCTGCCTTTGCGGACTTCAGGCGCCTTGGACGTCGCAATCAGATTGCGCCGGGCTGCGGTTCTGCGTCTCACGTTCCGTCGCGATCGAGCCGATTCTCGATCGCAGCTCGGGATAACGCTCGGTGAAGTAGAGGAAGTCCCGCCGTTCGAGCACCAACAGTTGACAATAGTCGATCGCGGTGACGTCGGCGTTGCGCGGCGCGCCGGTGAGCAACCCCATTTCGCCAAAGAACTCGCCGGCGCTGAGCTTTATCTTGCGATCGGCGACCGCGACCTCGACGGCGCCCGATGAGATGAAGAACATTTCGTTCGCGGTGTCGCCTTTGTGGATCAGCCGATCCCCGGGCTGCGCGGCGCGCGGCTTGAAGAGGGCCACGAGTTCAGAACGCTTGGCGTCGTCGAAGCCCGCAAAGATTGGAAACTCTGCCGCGAACAGGGCGGGTGGCAACGGCTTTGGGGCACGCGCGGCGCGGCGTGCCTCAAGTTCACGTTCCAGTGCCGCGAGGCGTGCGTCGGTTGCAGGTTCGAGCTGTTTGGCGAAGGTGGGGTGATCGGCGAACCAATTCCGAATCGGACCGATGGCCGCAAACGCGAGCGGGTTCGCGACCAACGACAGTAGAGCGCCGGCGAGGATAAGGCTGCTGCCTTCCTTCGGCAGGAGTCCAAGCCCGATTCCGAGAGTCGCGAGGATGAACGAGAACTCACCAATCTGAGCGAGACTCACCGAGACGACAAGAGCTGTAGAAATCGGGTAGCCAAGCGCCAGGACGATGACGAAGGCTGCAATAGACTTGCCGATCAGAATGATGAAGAGGACCGTAAGCACGGCCAAAGGATCACGAACCAGGATCGTCGGATCGAACAGCATGCCGACTGAGACGAAGAAAAGCACAGCGAAGGCGTGTTGAAGTGGCAATGCTTCGGCTGCAGCGCGCTGGCTCAGTTCCGAGTTCGACAGGACAAGTCCGGCACAAAATGCGCCGAGGGCAAGCGACACGCCGAAAATGACGGAGGCACCGAAAGCGATGCCGAGAGCAATCGCGAGCACCGAGAGCGTGAAGATCTCGTGGGAGCCGGTACGGGCGGCCTGAGACAGCAGCCACGGTACAATGCGCGGCCCGACGACAATGACGAGGCCTGCGAAGGCGGCGACTTTGGTGGCGGTATAGGTGAGAACCAAGAAGATGGTCCAGGTGTCGGTCGCGGCGGCTTGCGCGGGGGAACTATGTTCGCTCGTCGGCGGTGACGCGCCGAGCAAGCCCGCTACCGCGGGCAACACGACAAGGGTCATGACCATGACGAGGTCTTCGACGATAAGCCAGCCGATTGCGATGCGGCCGTTCGCTGTCTCTACCAAGCGCCGTTCTTCGAGTGCGCGTAAGACAACCACCGTGCTTGCGACCGACAGACCGAGGCCCAAGACCAGACTCGCGCCAAGGTTCCAGCCCCAGCCGTACATGGCGATCAATGTGCCAATACTTGTCGCAACGGCGATTTGTCCGATGGCGCCGGGAATGGCAATCCAGCGCACGGCCAGAAGTTCGCTCAGCGAAAAATGCAAGCCGACGCCGAACATCAAGAGGATGATGCCGATCTCGGCAAGTTGGCTCGCGACGTGCGCGTCGGCAACGAAGCCGGGAGTGTAGGGTCCGATGACGATACCGGCGACTAGGAAGCCGACCAGGGGCGGTAGGCGCAGCTGGTTCGCGGCGAACCCGAAGGCGAAGGCGAGCACGATGCCCGTGACAATCGTCACGAGTAAGGTTGTATCGTGCTCCATAGTTCGTCCGCCCCCTCACCGCTCATTGAACCGCGTTGTGTCAAGCCTTGTTGCCGCATCAACCATGTCGCAGGCAAGCCGCCGTTTGCCCGCACCTGCTTTCTCGATGGACCCGCGCGATTCGCTTCGAGGAGAGCCTTTAAGTGTTCAGCTTTTCAGCGTGGACGAAATAGCGAACCAGAGGGACACCGCGTCCTCGAAGTCGGTCTCTAGGCTGACCACGAAACAAGGGCTCGCCGTCCGGGCGGTTTCAGTCTTTGTCCTGTCGAGCGAGCCTCACCCCGACACCGCGTAGCGGACTGCCGAGGAGTTGAACCCCCGCGCGGCTGAGGGCATCGATGATCGCCTCCTCCTTTGCGCTCTGCAGAGCGTGGTGACCTTGTTCGAACTCGCGCACCGTGCTGCGGCAAATGC
>CAZLRW010000022.1:0-42919 GCA_964561925.1 uncultured Flavobacteriaceae bacterium | reverse complement strand
AAATGCACTAGACGGACGCGCCAGCCCAGGGGGCAAATGGAAGCTCGGGCGTTAACGTTCGATCCTTGTCGCGGCCGGTCCGCCCCAACTTGTGACCCCTACGATGTCAAGAAGCGAGGAGCGCCAGCCTTTACAAGCGATTGGCGGCGTTTCAAAGGCACAGCCGGCAACTGGCAGCAAGGGACGATCAAAGACGGTTCGAATTGCTCCCACGTTGCTGCCACAAGCGACGCCGCTCGATTGGGCGCTTTGGGCCGAGCGCGACTGAAACGCTCTACCCCTACTCCACCGCTTTTGCCGAACGCGCCTTGGCGGCAAGGGCCTTTTGGGCCGCCGTCTTGCAGTCGTGGGGAAGCGTGGGGTCATTGCAGAAATCCGGCCACTTGCCGGTCTCGAGCCAGAAGGCGGGGAGTCCGGAGTCGATCATGAACGGCATGAATCGGGCGTCACGTCTGAACGCGGCCATCTCCGGATAGAAGGCAAAGATCGCCGTACCTTCCGTCTCGAACGAATGGTTTCGCAACACCGCGTAAGCGCCATCCACATCGCCCAGCATCGCCAACATGCGGGCGAGGTGATCCGGCATTGTGTGCGCGCACGACCTCAGGACCGACGACGCATCGCTTCGTCCTTTGCGGACGCGCGCGGCGATAAACGACTGAAGGCATGGCTCCCTGTTGTCCTTGAGATCGAGTCGATAGCGGTCAAACAGTTGCTGCGCACGCTGCGGCGAACCATAGAACGCCGCGTTGACGAAATGATACCAGCGGATCGTCTCGTTGTTCGGCCAATACCGCAGCGCGGATTCGAAGATGTGTTCGGCGGTGTCATGCTGACCAAGCGACATTTGCATCAAGCCCCTGGCCACCTGCGGTCCGGGCGAAAGGGGCGTCGATGCGGCTGCACGCTCGGCGACGTGTTGCGCTTGTTCCAGGCGACCACTACCGCGAAGGTGCCAAATGCGCCGCGCATCAAGCAGTGGGTCGCTTGTCGTTTCGAAGTATGCCTCACGGGCGCGCCAGTTTTCCTGAAACGGCAAAGTCCACGTCTCGGCAAATACGGCGAAGTGACTTGTCCGGTCTAATTCGCGGGCCTGGGCCGCTGCCTTGCGCGCAGCAGCGCGATGAGAGGTTCGCCGATCGTCCGGCACGCCCGTTTCGGTACTCAGTTGGGCGTAGGTCCTGGCAGCGATTCCGTAGCCATAGGAGTCTTCCGGGGCGGCTTCGATCAGGCGCTGCGCGAGCGCCAAATATTTGGCCTCATTGTCCCAGGCGTTCGCCGGATCGCAACTATCAAGATAGGCTTTGAAAGCCGCCCGCGACTCCTTTGACCGGCTCTGCCGGCGATGATCCAGGGCGCAGCGAATCACGTGGGCGGCGGTGGCCGCCACCTCCTCACGAAGCGCATCGGTTTCTTCAATCGGGCGCGCAAACCCGTATGACCATAAGGTCTCACCGGCTTGGCGCACGTCGAAATACAGCGTCACCGCATGGCGATCGTTCGTTCGTTCGATCGATCCCGTCAATACGAACTCGGAGTCCCTCTGCCCGGCGCCGGAGCCTCGCTCAGACTTCGTCGCCACACTATCGGTCAACGTGATTTGGTTGGAGACCATCAGGTGGGTGAGGCTCGCTTGCAGTTGCTGCGCTAAGGCGCCCAACCCCGGCTTACTGTCGATCAACACGAAAGGCAGAAGTTCGACGGCGTCCTGTTCGTGGTTTGGTTCGGTGAAATTCAAGCTGCCCCAAGACAGGGCGGCAACGAGCGCCACGGCGACGACCGGTACGACGGCAATCGCCGCGGGCCACCAGACTTGCCAAGGTTTCAGGGCCTGCAATGGCGGCGCCGCCGCTGCGTTGGGCGAGCCCTCGCTTTGCGGCGCGGGGCGCTCGCCCGCCGGTGCGCCGGCGTCAACCGCGGTGCTGACGCTCTCTTCGCCGTGCGTCTTCCCGGCGGGCGACACAACCGTAACAGGCGCCACCAGCCGATACCCCCGTTTGGTCACGGTCTCGATATAGTGGGCAGTCCCCCGCTCGTCGCCGAACGCCTTGCGCAACAGCGAGATCGCGCGGGTCAATCGCTCGTCGGCGCCAAAGTCTGCCTTCCAGACCGCATCGATCAGTTCCTCGCGGCTGAAGACCTCTCCAGGTCGGCCGGCTAGAGTGAGAAGAACGTCGATAACCTTTAGCTCCAGCGAGACCTCGCCCTCGGCGCCGCAGACGACGCTTCGCCCAGCGTCGAGCACGAAATCTCCGATCTTGAGCTTGGCGCGCATGGGGTTGTTGCGTTCAGCCGTCCGATTGAGGGCATTCTAGCGCGGGAACTGCTCTGCGGAAAATTCCGCCCTCGATTGTCGCATACGCGTCATGGAAGACTGGCAGTCGGCGAATCCGGCACTTCGCAAGACCTTCGAAGAACCTCAGGACTTCCGGAGCGCTCCAGTGACACCCTCTACTACCTTGAAGAACAAGCCCAAAGGCGAGAATTGGCCGGCTGGGCTCGGGAGGGCCTGCCCCCGTGCGCGTCACGTCTCTCGACCTTCATCACGGTGGAACTCACAGACGCGTGAAGGGCGAATTGCTGGCTCTGACGGTCGTCGCTTGCTTGGTGTCGCCGCTCGCGCTTGCGGCTTCACCGGCCCAACCCCCGCCGTCGAAACAACAGGAATTGGTCTGCTGCAAGAAGGGCCGGCACTACTTCAAGACCACGCATCGTGGTTGCGAATTCGAACGCGGCTACGTGCCGGCGACGCGCCTCTCCTGTCACAGCGACCACGTGCGTGTGTGCTGCGCAAAGGGGGAGCGGATTTGGTGGACGACCTGGCACGCCTGCCGCCGCGCGGACGGTGACGGGATCGCCGACACGCGCTGCCGCCGGAATTGAGCGATCCCGCCACGGTATCCGAGATTCCTCAGAATGAAATCCGAACGACCTCAGGACGCGCTGGCGGAGCAGAGAGAGAGTGACTTTGGTCATTGCGCGGACCGTCCGACCGGCCGTGCGTCAAGGGCAGCTGAGGAGAAGAAGAATGCATCTTCGAGAAACAGACATCGCCTGGGCGACCGTTTGCGTTGTTGTCGGCCTATGTGCAACGCCCGCATTTGCAGCCCCGAAATCGCCGGATGCGAAGCAGCGGTGCATCGCAAGAGGGTTCCAGTGGAGCGACGCACAGGGCTGCGCCGACCTGAATTGCACGCATAACGGCAAGACCTACGGGCCGGGGGATACGCGGAGGGGCCCACCGGTCCTCGGAATGAAACGCGTCACATATTATTGCGACGGGTTTACCGGCAGGTGGCGCATCCTGGGTATGAAACGCTTGACGCCGTCCACGTGAATACGGGGACATGATGAAGTCAACCTAGAGGAGAGGATACATGCTCAAGCTCGCGCCACGCGCCCTCAGGTAGCAACGCTGCTCGATCACCGAGCACCTTGGGTCGGCATCCCTCGCGCCGAAGGACGTGGAGTGCCGACGCGAGAGTGAGGGTGAGCATGCAGCAAACGCAGCGTTGGGGTACCTGCATTTTGGACCGGATTTTCAGGAGAGAAAGAATGCGATCGCTTCCGTTGGTATTTGCCGCAGCTGCCCCGTCGGGCGGGTCATCTCCCGGTCGTAGCTTTGTATGCGAACCCGGGTCCGATTTCTGCAGTTGCGACGGAAGTTACACGGACTGCAGTGCAAGGAGAACGAAATGAGCAAGAGATCCTTCTGCGTTGGAAGCGCGCTCGTGGCAACGACGGTCTTCTTTGCGCTTCCGGCCGCCGCTGCGCCCAGTGACTCCGACTACTGCCCAGCAGAGACGAAGTGCAAGGCCCAGTGCAACAAACCGGGCGAAACGCCGAGCAGCATCGCGAATTGTCAGAAATTCTGCTGGGAACTTTGTAAGGGCCCGCCGATGGCGAACCCAGCGACTTCGGGCGGCACTCTTCAACCTAAGAGCACGCCGGCAGTCGCCAAGGCGAAGCCGACCGAAGTCACGGTCGCCACCTACGATCGCTCCACAGGGCGGGTTGGGCCGATCCGGCGCGAATTGCTGCGCGCGACGTTCGACGATGGTTCGCCCGTCAAGGACGTGCGCGTCACGCGTCAAGGAGGGAAGTATTTTCTTGAGTTGTCCGGCGGAAAGCCAAACGCCTGCCGGACCGATCGGGTGGACCTCGTCCCGTCCGGGGGCGGCGAGCTGCGAATCAGGAACAACAGCGCCATGAACTCGTGTTCCGGTGATCCTTGCTCCCAATGCAAGTTTGACAACAAGCCCGACGGTACCACCGGTTGCAAATGCGTCGACACGACCGGCAAAGGGAAATGCAACCACACGCTCTCAAGCGGCAAAGCTTTTTCCGTGCTGCGCGCTGAGGCTTTCCGGCAATAGCACGCCGCAGGGGACTATGTTTTCCAACGCCGTATTCCCGCACGACTCCCGCAGATCGCGCCATCGAGGACGAACGGTGCGCACAGCGCGGCAAGAACGCGGCTGATTTCGGCGGGAAGAAATGGTGGGCGCGACAAGGATCGAACTTGTGACCCCTACGATGTCAACGTAGTGCTCTCCCGCTGAGCTACGCGCCCACTTTCTTTGCGCCTGTGACGGGCCATTACGGCCCGGCCTCGGGAAGGGGCAACCCTATAGCGGCCACATTCAGCCAAGACAAGTGGCGCGGCGCTCAAGGCGTGGTATGCGCCAATCGCGTGAGATCGGCGCTCGAAACCGCGATTGCCCGTGCCGGTACGCAGCCCGGCCGGTAGGGGTCTTCGGCGGCGGCCGCCGTGACTGCGTCGGCCAGCGCCTCGATCACCGCGCGGAGACGGCCGTTCGGAACGGCGGCGAACAGGCGATGCTTCACCGTCGCGTCATGCACGAGTTCGTGCACCAACGTCAGATCGCGGCAGCCTTCAACGTCCTCGGCGTTGACATAGATACGGCCGTCCACGTAGGCGCCGGCATTGCCTTGCAGATACAGATGGGCGGGCGGTGCAAGTTCGGCCTGCGGCGCAGCGCTCGCCGCGTAGCCGGCCACGTCGATGCCGAGACCAGCAAGCGCGGTTTCGACCTTCGACATTGCCGCCCTCACGTCGGCCTCGGGCAGCGGATCGGCGTGGGCCGCGTTCACCGCCAGCGCCATGCCTGCCGCGTAGAAGATGCTGCGCATCGAAGCACCGGATTGCTTCCGGCGATGATGCGAAGACGCAGGTAAACGAGTTCTTTAGAGACGCGCCGCCCTTCTTAAGCGGCGGCCATAAAGCGTTCGACCTCGTTGACGAGATCGCGCAAATGAAAGGGCTTGGAGAGCACCTTCGCGTCTTTCGGCGCATTGCTCTTCGGGTTCAGCGCGACGGCGGCGAAGCCGGTGATGAACATGATCTTCATCGCGGGCGCGACGTCGGCCGCCTTGCGCGCGAGTTCGATGCCGTCCATGACGGGCATCACGATGTCGGTCAGCAAGAGGTCGAAACGGTCGCCGGCCTGGAGGCACTCGAACGCTTCGTCGCCCTGCGAGAACGACGCGACCTCATGACCCGCCTTTTCGAGGGCACTCGAAAGGAAGCGGCGCATCGATTCGTCGTCTTCGGCGAGGAGAATTTTCGCCATGTCCCGTATCGCCCCCGTTGTCCTGTCCAGTGCCTTTGCGGGTTCCGCATCGCGAACCCGCGGTGCAAATTTAGGGCCGAATCCCTGCAACAGCCAAGGCTTTGCCGCCGTTCGGTTATTTTTGCAACCGAGGCTGGCGGCCGCAGCCTTGATCGCGCCGCGCTTCGATGCTCCACTCTCGGTATCAAACAAAGGTTAAGTCGTGCGGTTCACGAGCGGTGAAAAACGGGGGCTTTCTATCGATCCCCCTTTTGAAGTTGTGTCGCCCGGCGACCAGACCCTGCCCTTCGTTTTCGCATCGCCGCATTCCGGCCGCGTTTACCCCAAATCCTTCCTGCAGGCGACGCGCCTTGACGGCACAGTCATACGCCGGTCGGAAGACAGTTTCGTGGACGAGATTTTCGGCGCGGCGCCAAGCCTGGGGGCGCCGCTGCTCAAAGCGCATTTCCCCAGGGCTTTTGTCGATCCGAACCGCGAAGCCTACGAACTCGACCCTGCCATGTTCGACGGGCCGTTGCCGCAATTCGTGAACAGCCGCAGTCCGCGCGTTGTCGCGGGGCTCGGCACGATCGCGCGGGTGGTGCGGGACGGTGCGGAGATCTACCCGCGGAAAATCAGCTTTCAAGAAGCCCAGGCGCGGATCGACACGTACTACAAGCCCTATCACGCGACGTTGCGCAGCCTCATGGAAGCGACGCACAAGCAGTTCAACTGCGCGGTGCTGATCGATTGTCATTCGATGCCGTCGGTGGGCGGCCCGCTCGATCAAGATATCGGTGCGACACGTCCCGATTTCGTGCTGGGCGATCGATTTGGCACGTCCTGCGCGCGGCGGCTGACGGACATGATCGAGCGCGCGCTCGCGATGCAAGGCTTCGCCGTCGTACGCAACAACCCTTACGCCGGCGGCTTTTCGACCGAGCACTACGGGCGGCCGGCGCTCGGTCTGCATGCATTGCAAATCGAAATCAATCGAGCGCTCTACATGGACGAAGAGCACATCGAGCGCACGGCCGGCATCAAGCGGGTGACGTCGGCGATCACGACACTCATTCGCGCGCTGGGCGAAGTCGACTGGCGGTTCTTGCGTTCGGCGCTCGCGTCCAGCCAAGCGGCGCAATGACGCTCGCCGTCCGCGACGCGACCGCGGATGACATCCCGGCCGCGCTCCACATCTACGCACACCACGCGGCGCACGGGTTCGGGACGTTCGACGAAGCGCCGCCGACCATGCTCGCGTTCGAGGCGAAATGGATGGAGACTGTGCGCGACAGGCTGCCGTGGCTGGTGGCGGCGGACGGCGGCGACGTTCTGGGCTTCGCGTACGGTTCGAAATTCAGGCCGCGCAGTGCGTACCGCTATACCGTCGAAGACTCCGTCTACATCCGCGACGACGCGCGCGGACGCGGGATCGGTTCGATGCTTCTCGGCGCGCTTCTGCCGCGGCTCGAACAGCAAGGCGCGCGGCAAGTCGTGGCGGTGATCGGGGACTCGGCCAATGCGGCGTCGATCGCCCTTCATCGCAAGGCCGGCTTTGCGCATGCAGGGACGATGCTTTCGGTCGGCTACAAGCTCGGCCGTTGGGTCGACATCGTCTTCATGCAGAAGCCGTTGAACGGTGGGGACGCGACGGCGCCTTCCATCCCGGGCGCCTGGCAGTTGCGCTAGGGTCAAAAAAATGGACCGCGAGGCGGGTGCCAAGCGGCCCAAGTTAAGGGAGGAAACGCCCAGGAAGGGCAAGCGTTGCAAGGCCAACCGGCCTTGCCGCGCTGCACAAATATGGTTTGGCCGAGAGAATAAATCAAGCGTTAAGCGTTCACTCGATGTGACAGTTCGTTGCTCATTTGTTTGATTTTCCTGATTTTTCTGTGAAAGCCCGGGCGGAACGCCGCAGTATCCGCAGGGCCAAACGCTTCGTGTTGCAACGCACAAATCCAGTGAGCAAACCTGGATTCACAAGCCCGGCATGTGGCCGTGTTGAAGTCGACATGTGAACACTGCAGATTGCGCCGTGGACTCAAGCACTTCCGTGGCAGCTTGCCGCGCCGGCGTGCCCGCGCGCAGACGAGAAAAATGGCCCGACCCCACCGAGCGTACTTCACGAGGGCTTCCGTGGCGAGCATGACGCTGCCGCAAGGCCGGGCGATGCGTATCTTGATTGCGACCGACGCCTGGGCGCCCCAGGTCAACGGGGTCGTACGCACGCTCGAGACGCTCGAAAAGCAACTGGTGAAACTCGGGCACGAGGTGCTGTTTGTCACGCCGGACGGCTTTCGCACCGTGCCGATGCCGACCTATCCGGAGATTCGTCTCGCACTGTTTGCGCGGCGCGCGGTCGGACGCGTGATCGAAAAGTTCCAGCCCGACGCGATCCATATCGCCACCGAAGGGCCGCTCGGGCTTGCCACCCGACGGAACTGCCTAAGGCGCGGCATCTCGTTCACGACGTCGTTCCACACGCGCTTTCCCGAGTACATCCACGCGCGCTTCGGCGTGCCGACATCGTGGCCCTATGCGGGGCTGCGCTGGTTCCATCGGCCGGCGACGGCGGTGATGGTCGCGACAAGATCGCTTGAAAGCGACTTGGAAGCGCGCGGCTTCAAGAACCTGCGACTGTGGTCGCGCGGCGTCGACACCGATCTGTTCAAGCCGGGCGACAAGACGTGGCTCGATCTGCCGCGGCCGGTCTTTCTGTACGTGGGACGGGTCGCGATCGAGAAGAGCGTCGAAGAATTCCTGCAGCTCGAGCTTCCGGGATCGAAGCTGATCGTCGGCGACGGACCGCAGCTTGCCGAACTTCGAATGCGGTACCCGGAGGCGCATTTCACCGGACCGAAATACGGGCCCGAACTCGCGCGCGCCTATGCGGCCAGCGACGTGTTCGTGTTTCCTTCGCGGACCGACACGTTCGGCCTGGTCGTGTTGGAAGCCTTGGCGAGCGGTCTGCCGGTCGCCGCTCATCCGGTGCAGGGACCGAACGATATCATCGGCGACAACGCGGCGGTGGGAGCGCTCGGCGAAGATTTGCGCGAGGCGGCTCTGCGTGCCTTGAAGCTGAGCCCGCAGGCGTGCCGTTTGTTCGCTATGACTTTCTCCTGGGAGGCCTGCACACGCCAGTTCCTGACGAACTTGGCGAGGCCCGAGGAAAGGCAAGCCGCCGGGTAGTTCGCTGCCCGGGAGAGTTGCTGCGCCGGCGTGCCTGTTGCAATTGCGCCGCGGTAAATGGGGCTCCCAACAATCACCGCCAGGGTGAGTTGCACGGCGCACGGGACTCCCGTATTCGCCGCAGGGATTTGCGGCAAAGACCGAGGCGGAGGCGCGCAGAATGTTCTGGAGCAAGGCGAAAGCGGTGGACACGCTTCTCGACGGATACCGCAAGTTCCGCCGCACGACCTTTACGCGCGAGCGTGCGCAATACGAAAAGCTCGCCAAGGAAGGGCAAAAGCCCAAGATTCTGATGATCGCCTGCTCCGACAGCCGGGTGTCGCCGAGCGTGATCTTCGATACGGCGCCGGGGACGATCTTCGTCGCTCGGAACATCGCCAACATCGTGCCGCCGCATAACCCGGACGGGCGTCCGCGCTCGATCGGCGCCGCCGTCGAGTATGCGGTCAAGGTGCTGAACGTCACGGACATCGTGGTCAAAGGTCACGCGCGGTGCGGCGGCGTGCATGCGCTCGTCAACCACGGCGAGGGTCTGCCCGACACCGATTATCTCAAGCCTTGGGTCGAAGTCGCGGCGCCGGCGCGCGCGTTGTTTCCGTCGAACTTCGACAAAATGTCTCCCGAGGAGAAGCGGCGCGCGTCGGAGCACGCCGTGATCCAGAACAGCATCATGAATCTATCGGGAATCCCGTGGGTGCGCGACCGGCTGGAAGCCGGAACGCTGCAATTGCACGGCATGCACTTCGACGTCCAGGACGGAACGCTCACGCGGCTCGATCACGAGAGCGGCGAGTGGATGGTCGTTCGCTGACTACAGCAGCAGCGCGCCTGCCGCCGTTTGGCGTACAGCAGGCACCGCTTGCGCGGGCGTCGCGAGCCAGCGCTCGCAGGCGCTGCGGCCGGAATCGTGCAGCAGATGCACCAGGTGCCAGTCCGGGTGCAGTTTGCTTGCGGCACCCACGCCCGTCATCAACGCGTCTTCGGCAATCGCGTGCACGCGCACGGCTGCAAAGCGCTTGCCCAAACGCGTCCGATCGCCGCCTTCGACGGCAAGGCGCCGCAAACGATCGAGCGTCTCGAGTTCGTGCTTCAGCGGCGCGTCAAAGACGATGCGGCTTACGCGGCTCTGGATCTTCGGCGCGGTGACAGGCAGGCCCTGTTCGGTCGTCGGGTTCAGGCGGACCACAAGCACCTCGGGCGCTGCCGTCGTTTCGATCAGCGGCAGCACCGGCGGGTTCGCCGTAAATCCGCCGTCCCAGTACCAGCCGTCATCGAGCTTCACGGCCTGCGAAACGCTGGGCAGGCACGCCGAGGCCAGCAACACGTCCAGCGAAAGTTCGGCGTTGGCGAAGAGACGGCAGTCGCCGGTTTCGGCATTCGTCGCCGCAATCAGCAGGCGGATCGCGTCCGGCCGGCGCAGGGCTTCGATGTCGACACACTGCGCGAGCAGATCGCGCAGCGGGTTGAGGTCCAGCGGGTTGAATTGATAGGGCGAAACGACACGCGAAAGCATATCGCGCCACATGTGGGAGGGCGAGAGTTCGGTGTCGCGGCCGAACGCCAGCGTCTCGAGCGGTGCCGGCTGCAGCGGGCTCATACGCGCGCGTTGCGCCAACGTGCGCCAGAATTCCTGTAGATTCTTGCGCGCGCCGACGGCGCCTTCGCGCGCGAAGCCCGAGGCGAGCACCGCCGCGTTGATCGCGCCGGCGCTCGTGCCGCTGATCGCCTCGATGCGGACGTGCCGATCCTCCAGCAGGCGGTCGAGCACGCCCCAGGTGAATGCGCCGTGCGCTCCGCCGCCTTGCAGCGCAAGCGCGAGCGGGCGCGTTGCATGGCGACGGGCAAAAGGGATGAGCATGCCGCGCACGGAGGACTCGCGTGCCGCGTCGTGCCCTGCCGCGAACAGGCGTCGCAGGCGATCGAGAATCGTCACTTGCGTCATCGCGGCCGAAGATTTGCCAGCGGCCGCCCGAACGCAAGCGCGCGGTGCGTGAACTTTCGGCAACGCGACGCTCTCAGGTGCGACGACCTGTCAAGCCGCCGCCGCGTTGCGGCGCACGGGGAACTCGACAATCGCGCGCAAGCCGCCTTGCGTCATGTTTTCGACGCGCACCGTGCCGCCATGCAGCGCGATCAGACCCTTGATTAAAGCAAGCCCCAAGCCGGTGCCGCCCGCGTTCCGGTCGTAACGGTTGTCGACTTGGTTGAACGGGCGGAAGAGTTGTTTGATCTTCTCGTCCGGAATGCCGGGACCGGTGTCCTCGACAACGAGTGCGCTACCTTCGCCCCTTCGCACGCAACGCACGACGATTCTTCCGCCGTCAGGCGAGAACTTCACGGCGTTCGAGAGCAGATTGATGACGATTTGCTTGAACGCTCGTTCGTCCGCTTGCAGCACGACGTCCCTGTCGACCGCGACTTCAACCTGCTGCGCCTTTGCTTCGACACGATGCGCGACCAGCCGCACAGCGCCATCGATGACGGCCTTAGCGTCGAGCGTCCCGGGATCGATTTCCATCTTGCCCGCCTCGATTTTCGCGACGTCCAGCATGTCGTTGATCAGACTCAGCAAATGAGAGCCGGACTCGCGGATGTCACCGGCGTAGGCACGGTACTGCAGCGGCACCTCGCCGCCCACCGCCTCGCTCTCGATCACTTCGGCGAACCCCAAGATCGCGTTCAGCGGCGTGCGCAACTCGTGGCTCATGTTGGCGACGAAGGCGGATTTCGAGGCACTGGCGGCTTCGGCCTCGGCGCTTTTGGCGAGCGCTTCGTTGCGCGCGGTTTCCAGCGCAGCCGCCATATCTTCAAGGTCGAAGCGCGTCTGCAGGAGCTGGTTGACACGATCGCGCGCCGACACGGCCATGAACCAGGCGTAAGCGGTGAAAATCGGCGTGAAGACCGCGAACACTTCTGCGGCCTCGCTGCTTCCGGTCGCAGCACGCCACCAGAACATGGCGATCATCGGGATCGTGCCCGTCGCGAGCAACAGCATGTGGACCGAGCGCGTCATGGCGAGCGCCCACGTCATGCCGATGAAAAGCAACGCCAAGAACGTGTTGTTCGTGGAGTTTCCTTCCACCCACGAGAGCAGAACGCCGACACCCCACGTCATGCTCACCCAAAGCTGGAGAACCAGGAACGCGGCGAATACGCGGCGGACGCCGACCTTCGTGCGTTTGGCCCAAAGGTAGAAAGCCGTTGCGAGCACCGAATTCAAAAGGTGCAAGCCGACGACCGCGGCAAGCGTCGTCAGCGGTATGACGCCGAACTCCGGAAAGGCACCGCCGAGCGGAACGATCGTGAGGCCCGCCCAAACCGGATTGAGCACCGCCGTGAGCGGCAGCGTGGCGACGATCAGATCGACGCGGGCTTGAAGCCAGCGGTCTGGATCATGCTTCGTCGTCGTGCGGGTGGCGGCGGTCATCGATCGACTCTACGGACCGGCGCTTAACATTCGGCTGAGCCCGAGAGCGTGCAGACGTTAAGGAACCGTCAACGCGTGTCGCATTCGCCAGGTTTCGCTGCGGCATTCTGGGCGTCCGCCTTGCTGCACCGCAGCAGAGCCGCTATACCCCGCGCCAACTCAAGCGAAAAATCCAATGAATCTGCGCAACATCGCCATCATCGCCCATGTCGACCATGGGAAGACGACGCTCGTCGATCAGCTGCTGAGACAAAGCGGAACGTTCCGCGAGAACCAGCAGGTGATGGAACGGGCCATGGACTCGAACGAACTCGAGCGCGAGCGCGGGATCACGATCCTGGCCAAGTGCACGAGCGTCGAGTGGCAGGGCACGCGCATCAACATCATCGACACGCCGGGCCACGCGGATTTCGGCGGCGAGGTCGAGCGGATTTTGTCGATGGTCGACGGGGTGGTGCTTCTGGTCGACTCGGCCGAAGGCGCGATGCCGCAGACGAAGTTCGTGACGTCGAAGGCGCTGAAGCTGGGGTTGAAGCCGATCGTCGTCGTCAACAAGATCGACCGGCAAGACGCGCGGGCGCATGAGGTTCACTCGGAGGTGTTCGACCTGTTCGCCTCGCTGGACGCGAACGACGAACAACTCGACTTCCCGACGCTCTATGCGAGCGGGCGCGCGGGCTGGGCGGTGCGCGATTTGGAGAAGGAAGAGCGCAAAGACCTGACGCCGCTGTTCGAGACGATCATTTCGCACGTCCGGCCGCCAACGATCGCCTCGAAGGCAAGTTCACAATATCCGTTTGCCATGCTGGTTCGCGTGATCCAGTCGGACCCTTATCTGGGCCGCATTCTGACCGGGCGCGTCGAATCGGGCGTCGTCGAAGCCAACCGATCGATCAAAGCCCTGTCGCGCGAGGGCGAGTTGATCGAGCGCGGCCGCATCACGAAAGTGCTGGCTTTTCGCGGACTTCAGCGCGTTCCGGTCAACGAAGCCGGCGCCGGCGACATTGTTGCGATCGCAGGCCTGACGACCGCGGGCGTGGCCGACACGCTGTGCGACGCCGAGGTTTTGATCCCCATTCCGGCAAACCCGATCGATCCGCCGACAATTGCGATCACGATCGGCATCAACGATTCGCCCTATGCGGGGCGCGAAGGTTCGAAGGTGCAGAGCCGCGTCATTCGCGAGCGCCTGTTCCGCGAAGCCGAAAGCAATGTCACGATCAAGGTTCGCGAGACGGAAAGCGCCGACGCTTACGAAGTCGCCGGCCGCGGCGAATTGCAACTCGGCGTGCTGATCGAGACGATGCGGCGCGAGGGGTTCGAGCTTTCGATTTCGCGTCCGCGCGTGCTGTTCCGCACCGGGGCCAACGGCGAGAAGCTCGAGCCCATCGAGGAAGTCACCATCGACGTCGACGACGCCTATAGCGGGGTCGTGATCGAGCAGATGTCGCTGCGCCGCGGCGAGATGACGGACATGCGTCCGTCCGGCGGCGGCAAGACGCGCCTCACCTTCCTCGCCCCGTCGCGCGGCCTCATCGGCTATCACGGGCAATTCCTGACCGACACGCGCGGCACCGGCATCATGAACCGCGTGTTCCAAGAATTCGGCCCGCATCGCGGCGCGATCGAAGGGCGGCGCGTGGGCGTATTGATCGCCGACCGCGACGGCGAGGCGCAGACTTACGCGCTTTGGTACCTGGAAGAGCGCGGCTTCATGTTCATCGAGGCCGGGACGCGCGTTTACCAAGGCATGATCATCGGCGAGCACAGCCGCGACAACGATCTGGACGTCAACGCGCTCAAGGCCAAGCAGCTCACGAACTTCCGCGCCGCCGGTAAGGACGAGGCCGTCCGCTTGACGCCGCCCAAGCTGCTGACACTCGAACAGGCCATCGCCTATATCGGCGAGGACGAACTGGTCGAAGTGACGCCCAAGTCGATCCGCCTCAGGAAGCGCTGGCTCGATCCGAACGACCGGAAGCGATACGCCAAGGCGAGCTCGGTTGAGGGATAAAGGTCGTTTTTGCCACAGTGTGGACTATTGGACACTGGCCAAACCGCTCGTTTTGGTTGAGTGTCCCCTGAGCTTACGTCGGTAAGCGTTTGCTTTCTTTGGGTTTCACACCAAGTCCGGGCATTGCGTAACGGCCCCTACTTTCGGTTGAACGCTTGGGGGAAGTCGCCGTAGATTTTGCGATAGTCCGTTCTGGGGACGGGCTGAAGGGTCGCGTGGCATTCGGGGGAGGCTCGTGAAGAACCCTGTCGACTTACATATCGGTCAGCGCGTGCGTCATCGCCGCTGGCTTCTGGGGATGACTCAGCAACAGCTGGCGCAGGCGGTGGGTATCCGCTTCCAGCAAATTCAAAAATACGAGAGCGGGGCGAACCGAATTTCGGCCTCCCGGCTCTGGGATCTTGCGCGCGCGCTGGACATGCCGATCTCGTTCTTCTTCGAGGGACTTGGGGCCGGCAAGGACGGCCAAACGGGCGACGACGGTCTCCTGCAGAACAAGGAGACGATGGATTTGATCCGCGCCTATTACGGGCTGGATGAGGGTCCGCGGCGCCGTCTGCTCGAACTTGCAAAAGCGCTGAGCGGGTCCGAACCGCGGGCGTGATCCGAACGAAGGGCGGCCGTTGACACGCGCCGCCCTGCTCCGCGACGTTCGGGAATGACAGCGAAGCTTTCCGCCGCCGACGTCGCCGACCTCGCGCAATTCGCCGAAGAACTCGCCGACCTCTCGGGAGCGACGATCCTTCCGCATTTTCGCGAGCGCATTGCCGTGCACAACAAGCTCGGCGATCAAGGATTCGACCCCGTCACCGAAGCGGATCGCGCGGCCGAGGACGTCATCCGTGCCCGGATCAATGCGCGCCATGCCTCGCACGGGGTGATGGGCGAGGAGCACGGGCACGAACCCGGCACCTCGCCGCTGACGTGGATCGTCGATCCGATCGACGGCACGCGCGCCTTCATGTGCGGCATGGCGCAATGGGGCACGCTGATCGCGCTCAACGACGGACACAAACCCGTGATCGGCGTGCTCGATCAGCCGTACACGCGCGAGCGCTGGGTCGCGGCGAACGGGCGAACGACGTTTCGCGATGCGCGCGGGCAGCGCATGGAACTGAAGACGCGGGCGTGTGCGAGCGTGAACGCGGCCGTGCTGTCGACCACGTCGCCGGTCGGCTACTTCGAGGCGGCGGAGCAGGACGCGTTCTGGGCCCTATCGGCGCGCGCCAGGCTCACGCGGTTCGGCGGCGATTGCTACGCGTACGGACTGCTGGCGATGGGGTTCATCGACGTGATCGTGGAGGCCGCGCTGAAGCCGTGGGACATTCAGGCGCTGATCCCGATCGTCGAGAATGCCGGCGGCGTCGTAACCACTTGGACGGGCGGACCGGCGCACGACGGCGGGCGTGTCGTCGCCTGCGGCGACCCTATGCTTCACGCAGCGGTGCTCGAGGTCTTGGCTTCGGTGCGGTGAGCGACCGCGCGGGTGCCGACGAACGCGTCGAAGCACGCCCAGAACGCGGTGCGGATTTCGTCGCGTTCCATCATGATCTCGTGCTCGGCCTTCAGCATGACGTACATGCCGCGCTTGATGCGCTTGATGAGCGTGAGATCGGCGCCGGGGTGGACGAGCTGATCGTAGGCCGCGCCGATCAACAAGACGGGCGTCTCGATCGCGTGGGCGAATTCTTCGCTGGCAACCAGCGTCATCGAACGGAACGCGGCTTCGAGCCAGCCGAATGTCGGTGCGCCGAGCGCGAGCTTGGGCTCGGCCTTGATGCACGCCATGAACCGCTCGAAGCGCGCGACGTCGCTCGTCACGCCGTTCGTCTCGAACGTCTGCTTGAACGGACTTTGCGCGGCACCGCCGAAGACGAAGGAGTCGCGCCCACCGACCGCGGCCGACGTCGCGGCGGAGGCGCGCGCAAACCACTCAGGGTATGGCGCCGTCTTCACGGCCAGCATCGGCGCGGTCAACACCGCGCGATCGAACTCGTGCGGGTTGTCGTGCAGATAGCGGAGCAAGACGTTGCCGCCCATCGAGTGGGCGAGCGCGTGGTAGGGCTTGGTCCCGTGCTCGCGCACGATGCGGTTCATGACGGCGACGAGATCGCCGTCGAACTCGGAGAAGTCGCGGACGTGCCCTTTGAGCGGCTCGGCCAGCTGGCGCGTCGACAAGCCCTGGCCACGCCAGTCGAACGTCACAACGGAAAGGCCGCGGGCGAGAAGCTCGCCCACGACCTCATAGTATTTTTCGATGAATTCGGTGCGGCCGCCGATCAACAGCACGGTGCCGTGCGCGTCGCGGTCCGGCAGTATCCAGCGCGCCGTGCGCAGCGTGATCCCGTCGCCGAGCTTCAGCCATTCGACCACGGCCCCCGGCGGTGCCGGATAGCCCGGCACCGACACGAGGCCGTCGTTGGGCCCGCCGGGGGCCGCCACGGCGTTAGCCGGCGGCTTTGGCGAGGATCGGTCCGAGCTTCATGGCGACGCTCATGTCGCCTGCGACCTTGAGCTTGCCCTGCATGAAGGCCGTCGTGCCGTCGAGTTCGCGCGCGACCATCTTCTTGAACGTGTCGGTCGAAACCGTGATCGTGCAATCGGCCGGCTTGTTCTCGTTCGACACCGTGTTCGGCGACGACTTACCGTCGACAAAGATGTGGCCCTTGCCTTCGAAGTCGAATTTCAAGGTCGAGTTCAGGCCCGAATTCGTGCCGATCGCCTTCTTCATGCCTTCGGTGAATTGGGCGATGTCTGCGTCGCTCATGGGATTTTCCTTTGTGCCTCTGGTGGACGGGGGGAACACATAATGGCTTGGGCACCGCGCGTCAAAGAGGCGGCGGCCCCCAACCGCCCGTTGTGTTCGGGTGCGGCGGGAATCGCTAGACTGCCCCTGCGGCGCCTTGGATTCTTCGGCGATCCGCGGAGGTCGAAACAATGGCGGCATTTGCCGAGCGCGGAGAGCCGATCCGGCTGGAATCTCAACACTATCTGTTGCGATCGATGGAAGATGCCGACGCCTTGCTCGAATGGGGGGATTGGACGGCCGATCCGGCAACGGCGCGCGCGCTCAATACGTCGCCCCGGCATTTGGACATCGCGGAACGGCAGAGATACATCGCAAGCTTCGACCGCCGGGCGAAGCACTTGCTCGGGATTTGGGAGAAGACCGGAGGAACGCTGGTCGGATTCTGGTCGCTCTATGTGGACGAGAGCACGAAGGAGTTTCTGTTCAACGTTCTTGTGGGCGAGAACGACGCGCGCGCGAAAGGGGCGCTGAAGGAGACCCGCGATCTCATCTACGAGCACTTCTTCAACGCGCGCGGCATGAAGGCGGTTCGCTGCACGGTCGTTTCGACAAACGAACAGATGATCGCGTTCTTGAAACGGAATCATTGGGTGCAGGCCGCAGCCAGTCGGCGCGAGGCCGCCAGCGGCGGCGGCAGTGTCGAAGTGCTTGCGTTCCGCCTTACCCGAGAGAATTGGCGCAAGCGGTTCTCTGAATGAAAATGGGCCCCGAAGAGGGGCCCATTGAATTCACGCGCAGCCGGAGATCAGTTCATATTGATCTTGAGGTGCAGCATTGCACCGTGGCTGTCGTTCTCGAACTTTTGGTTGTACTCCCCCGAGTTCTTGCCGTTAAAGATCGGGTCGATGTAAACGCGGAAGTTCGGACCGTTGAAGTAACGATAGCCGATCCCGACCTCCACACCGTCGGCAACCGGGTACGCGAGGCCGAGGCCGAGCTGATAGGCAAAGCCCGTGGTTTCGTTCGAGAACTGCGCATATGAGTTGTAGCCGGACGTGCTGGCGAGCGCCCCGTCCATCTTCGCACGCGCCCAGCCCACGCCACCGCCGACATACGCGCGGAGTTTGGAGGCGACGTTAAAGTCGTACCAGGCGTTCGCCATGATGGCGAAGTTCGACAAGTTGGCGTCGACCACACCGCTCGTCGTGCTGTTGGAGACCGTCGTGTTCACGAAATTGCCGCCGGCGTCGCTGCGCCGATACGTCATTTCGAGTTCGCCGCGCAGTCCCTTGATCCAGTTGTCAAGGTGCGTGCCGAACGCAGCGCCGACAACGAACCCGGTGTCCGGGTCGATGCTCATCGACAGCGTCGAGCCTTCGTCGAAGTCGATACTGGATGAATCTTCCTGCCAGTTCGCGCCACCGAGGACGCTGATGTACAGGCTGTTGGCTTGTGCCTCTTGCGCTACCGCGAAGAGGGCCAGCGCGGTCGACGCCAGCAATGCCCGCTTCATTTTCATTTGTCTCTCCTGATTGTGTTTGGATCGGTTCGCTTAGAGAACTGGGCCGTAGCCCGGCGTGAGGCGGAACCAGTCGGGATCCGGCAGAGTCGTCGACGCGCCATTGCGATCCGCGTCTTCGAAGCCGTCACCACCGAAGTGGAACCTGAAGCCGCCGTTCACGGTGTGCTCGTCCGTATCGACCGAGAACGAGCTGCCCTCGCCGCCGAACTCGGATTCGGCCGTTCTGCCGCGGTACTCGACAAACACCGACGCCGGAATCGATTTGCCCATCCAGTAAGCGGCCGACAACGACCACGCCCACTCCTCGACGTCGGCGCTGTAGGTGCCGTAGAGGCCCTGCTCGCCGTTGATGTAAGCGAGGCTGCCCGCGATCTTTAGATCCTTGCGCGGGTAGTAGGTTACGCCGCCTTGTACGAAGCCGGCGTTGCGTAGCAAGAAGCCCTCGTCGGAGTCGAGGTAACCGGCCTGCGCGGAAAGGGTCCACTGGTTGCAGTAGTACTGGCCTTCAATGCCCGCCATAAAGACCGGCACACCAAAGAATTCGTACACACGGCCTGCCCCGGCGAAGACGCCGAGCAAGCCCTGCTGGTCGCGATGGTTGATGTGGCCGCCGAGAACGACGTAACCGCTGTCAGTTAGGGCCGATTTGCCGCTGAACACGGAGTCGTCGAGCGACACGCGGCCCAAGAAGTCGGCCTGAACGTTTATGTTGTTGCCGGTCGGCAGGTTTACGCGCGCTTGGCCAAAGATCGACGGATACTCCGTGTCGAACCCTTCGCTGCCGTCGCCCACTTCATACCAACTCTGCCCGTAACCAAGGCTTACATCGCCCATCATGCCCGTCGCCTGTGCCGGTGCTGTCAGCCCAAGCGCCACGAGCGACGTCGTTGCCAACGCCAGTGTCTTGAATTGCATACGTCCCTCCTGATCTCGCCGTGGCGCGGAACCTCCGCACCGTCGTCCGCCTCAGAAGGACACCCCGATGGTTAACGAGCCGTTTACCCGGCGAATCTTTTCGGTTAACCGCCGCCGAATATAGGGAATTCGAGTTCCGGCAACACAATAGATTGGTCACAGCCCCAGTATTAGGGGCGAAACCGTGTTTTTTGAGTCACATGGAAACCGCGGTTTCTTGCGGGCTTAGACCTTCGCCCCATTGGCAATGAGGGCCTCGCGCAAGGGCGCGAGTTCGCGTTCGTAGTTCTTCCAGCGGCCCGCCGAACGCTTGTAGACGGGCTGGCGGACCTGCCAGACGCTGGCGGTGAGAACCGTGCGTTTGACGTCTTGCGGGCGAAGGCAGGCGTCGTCCCACGGAAGGCCGACGAAGTCGATCAGCTTGCGCGAGACCTGTTCCTGATTTTCGACGAGGTCTTCGTAGTCGATCTCGAGCATCCGTCCGGGCAGCACCTCGCGCCAATGCTGCATGAGATGCAGGTAGTGGGCGTAGTGGTGACCGAGGTCCGTCAGGCTGCGCGCGTAGGCATGCGCATCGTTGAAGTTCTGCTGCCAGATCGAAAGGCATGTGTCGAACGGGCTGCGGCGCGTGTGGATGATGCGCGCGTTCGGGAACAGCAACGCGATAAAGCCGACGGCTTGGAAGTTGTGAGGCATCTTGTCGGTGATGCGCCGGGCGGCGGCATTGCGCGCCTTCATATCGATCGCATCGAGATAGCGCTGCGCCAAGACCTCCGCGCCGACCCAACTGAGTTCGCGCGCGTTCTTTTGCACGCCTTCGTCGCGAAAGACGAGGTCGCCCATTTCGCGTTCGCAACGCTTCACCGTCTCGAGTTCGCCGGCGGCGTGAACTTGAGGATGGGCGCCGATGATTGTCTCGGTCAGCGTCGTGCCGGAGCGCGGCATGCCGACGATGAAGACGGGGCGCTCGCTCTCGACGCCGAATTCCTTGCGGTCCGCGAAGAAGGCGCGCGTGTATGTCTTGCGCAGATCGGCATAGGATTGTTCCAACGCCTTGCCGTCGCATTTTCCGGCCGCCGATTTGTTCGCCAGGTCGTAGTAGCGGAACGCTTCCTCGTAGCGGCCGACGTCGTCGTACATCTTGGCGGCGGCGAAATACAGACCACGCAGTTCCTTCGCGTTCGTGTCCTTCGACGCGATCAGCGCTTCGACTTGCGCGATTTCGGGTTCGTCCGCCTTGAACTTGCGCGCATTCGAGAGGTGAACGTAGCCGGCCGCCGCGGCCGGCGCGACCGCAATCAACTCGCGCGACTTGTCCTCCGCTTCTTTCGTCCGGCCGAGGCTGAGCAGAGCGCGGCTGATGCCGGCCATCGCGCCCTGGCTGTCCGGCTTCAGCTTCAGCAGCCGATCGAAGCATTTGAGCGCACGCTCGCCCTGGCCCGCGAGATTCAACGTGCGGCCGAGATTGAGCCACGCGTCGGGCATGTCCGGCTTGATCGCCAGCGCGCGTTCCAGGTGCTTGATCGCATCTTCGAAGCGGCGCACGAGCGAAAGCGCGTTGCCGTAGTTGTTGAGAACGACGGGGTCCTTCGGGCGGGCTTCGACCGCGCGCTCAAGGAAGTCGAACGCGGCTTCGTGGTTGCCCGCCTCCATCGCGAGCACGCCCAGCAAATTCAAGGCATCGGGCTGGTTGGGCACCTTCGCCAAAACCGAACGGTAGACCTTTTCCGCTTCGTCCCAGCGGCCCACCTTGTGGAACTCAATCCCTCGCTCCAGCTGCTTCTGCAGTTCGAACGGGTTGGCCGGGTAGTTCCAGCCCGCGACACCGCCCGCCTTTTGCTGCATGGGTTGGCCGAGGCCGGGCAGGCGCGGGGACGGTGGCTGGGACATGGGGTGGCTCGCACGATTTTCGGACGGGAATCAGAGGTTAACGTGTAGCACAGCGGCCCCGCCCAAGGCCTTGACGCGTTTGGCGGCTATCCCCATCTCAGCACCGCTCGCCGAAGGGTGCCCGATCGGGGCCCAATGGCCGGCAATTGGACCAGCAAATCCGGCCATTCCGGCGGATTTCCGTATCATCGCTTGAAAGGATGAAAACCCATGCGCAGTTTCGATTTCAGCCCGCTCTATCGCTCGACCGTCGGCTTCGACCGTCTCGCCAATCTGCTTGAGACCGTGAACCAGTTCGACCCGTCGCAGCCCTCCTATCCGCCCTACAACATCGAACAGGCGGCCGAGAACGACTACCGCATCACGATGGCGGTGGCGGGCTTCAGCGAGAGCGATCTTTCGGTCGAGGTGAAGGAAGGCGTGCTCACGATCACCGGCAAGCGCAACGGCGAAGAGCCGAAGACGCGCTTCCTCTATCAGGGCATCGCCGGACGCAGCTTCGAGCGGCGCTTCCAGCTTGCGGACCACATGGAAGTTCGCGGCGCGAAGCTTGAGCACGGGCTCTTGCACGTCGACGTCGTCCGCGTGATCCCCGAAGAGAAGCGGGCGCGCCGGATTACGATCGCGACGGGCAAGGGCGAGCCCAAGATCGTGGAGGCGAAGGTGGCCAACGCGGCCTGATCCGCAAGCGGCGCCGGTGTCCCTCCCCGGCGCCGTTTTGCTTTGGATCTTCCCATGTCACCGCGAAGAACGCGGAGGTGCGCGAAGGAGTCGCGAAGAAGAATGGAAGAGTGGCGCTTCGCGCCTATGCGATGAAACGCCGGAGACCGTTCTTGAACAGCGTCACATTGAAATTCATCAGAAAGCCAACGTGGCATCCGGATAGCCTCAGATATGTGAGAATCTGCGATTGATGGATATCGGTCAGGGCCTCCACCGACTTCACTTCGACGATCACGACACCGTCGATCAACATGTCGATCCTGTATCCGACGTCGAGTTTGGTGCCATCGTAGAGAAGCGGCTGAGGGACTTGACGCCTGACGTCAAGGCCGCGCTTGGTCAACTCGTGGGCCAAGCAGTATTCATAGGCCGACTCAAGAAGCCCTGCACCTAGCTCCTTGTGGACCTTTAGGCCTGCGTCGACAACAAGCGTCGCCACTCGTTCTACTTCGGCCGGGACAATCACATTGGGCGTCATCGCCGGCGAGCATAGGGCTCCCGCACCGACAGGCGCAATCCTTCCTTCTTCGCGACTCCTTGGCGGTCCTTCGTGCTCTTCGCGGTTAGGCTGAGCTTGCCGGTGTCGCTCCCCGGCGCCTGTTTGCTTTGGGCCTTCCCATGTCACCGCGAAGAACGCGAAGGTGCGCGAAGGAGTCGCGAAGAAGAATGGAAGAGTGGCGCTTCGCGCCTATGCGATGAAACGCCGGAGACCGTTCTTCATCAGAAAGCCAACGCGGCATTGGGCTCCCGCGCCGACAGGCGCAGTCCTTCCTTCTTCGCGACTCCTTGGCGGTCCTTCGTGCTCTTCGCGGTTAGGCTGAGCTTGCCGGTGTCGCTCCCCGGCGCCTGTTTGCTTTGGGCCTTCCCATGTCACCGCGAAGAACGCGAAGGTGCGCGAAGGAGTCGCGAAGAAGAATGGAAGAGTGGCGCTTCGCGCCTATGCGATGAAACGCCGGAGACCGTTCTTCATCAGAAAGCCAACGCGGCATTGGGCTCCCGCGCCGACAGGCGCAGTCCTTCCTTCTTCGCGACTCCTTGGCGGTCCTTCGTGCTCTTCGCGGTTCGGCTGAGTTGGAACCGGCGCTACAGCGTCAGCGTCACTTCGATCACGCCCGGCTCCGGCGCGCCGGTGCGTTCGAAGCCGAGTTCGGTGCACATGTTCAGCATGCGGATGTTCTCGGCCAAGACGTCGCCGAAGATTTGCGCGACGCCGGTGCTTTTGGCGTAGGCGATGATCTCCTGCATCAGGCGATAGCCGAGGCCCAAACCGACGCGGTCGGAGCGCACCATCACCGCGTATTCGCCGCGCGTGCGGTCGGGGTCGAGCGCGAGGCGTACGACGCCGACGCCGCGCGGGCGGCCGTCGACTTCTTCGATGACGGCGAAGGCCATTTCACGGTCGTAGTCGATTTGGGTCAGGCGCATCGCGAGCACGTCGGGCAGGCGGCGCAAGCTCGAGAAGAAGCGCATGCGCACATCTTCCGGATCGCTGGCGGCGATCGCGTCTTGGATCGCTTCTGCGTCCTCGGGTTTGATGGGACGCATCAGGTATTTCGTGCCGTTGCGATCTTCGATCTCGCGCGCCAGTTCGGCCGGATAAGGCTTGATCGCAAAGCGCGCGGTGCCGGGGCGCGGTTCGCGGGCGACGCGGATGCGGGCGTCGAGCGCGAGTACGCCCTGGTCGTCGGCCCAAAGCGGGTTGACGTCGAGTTCCTTCACCTCCGGCAGGTCGATCGCGATGTCTTGGAGGGCGAGGATGACCTTGATCACGGCGTTCACATCCGACGGCGGACGGTTGCGGTAGCCCTTGAGCAGCCGCGCGACGCGGGTGCGGTCGATCAGATCGCGCGCGAGAATGGCGTTCAGCGGCGGCAGAGCCAGCGCCTGGTCCCTCACGACTTCGACCGCGGTGCCGCCCTGGCCGAATAGGATCACGGGGCCGAACGTCGGATCCTCCGAGAGGCCCACGATGAGTTCGTGCGCGCCGGGGCGGGAGGCCATCGGTTGCAGGATGAAGCCGTCGATGTGGGCGTCGGGCTCGGCTTCGGCGATGCGCAGCAGCATCGTCGCGGCGGCGCGCGCGACCGACGGGCCGTCCTTCAGATTGAGCGCGACGGCGCCGATGTCGGCCTTGTGAATGATGTCGGCCGACAGCACCTTGAGCGCGACCGGGAAGCCCATGGCGACCGCGGTGCGATGCGCTTCCTCGGGCGTTCGGGCGACGCGCATGTCGACCGTCGGCACGCGATAGGCCTGCAGTACAGTGTTCGCTTCGACGGCTGTCAGCCACTCGCGGCCGGCGCCGAGCGCGGCATCGACGGCCGCGCGCGCCGTCTGTTTGTCGCGCGCGACGTCGGGCGAGGCTTCGGGGATCTGCATGAGCAGATCTTGCGCGCGGGCGCGGCGGACGAGCTGCATCATCGCCGTCACCGCGCGTTCGGGCGTCGCGAAGACCGGCAAACCCGCATCGTCGAGCGTGCGGCGGGCGCCGGCCGCCGCTTCTTCGCCGAGCCAGGCCGCGAAGACGGGCTTGTGATTGCCCGCCTCGCGCGATCGGCGCACGACCGCAGCCGTTGCTTCCGCTGCCGCTAACGGATTGGCGATGGCGACGGGGCAGTTCAGCACCAGCACGGCGTCGGCGTTGTCGTCGGCGATCACCGTCTCGAGCGCCGCGCGGTAGCGGTCGGCACCCGCGTCGCCGATGATGTCGACGGGATTGGCTTTGCTCCACGCCGCCGGCAGCACGCGGTTCAACGCCTCGATCGTCGCGGGCGCGAGTTCGGCAAGCCTGCCGCCTTCGTCGATCAGGTGATCGGTCGCGAGAACGCCCGCGCCGCCGCCGTTCGTGAGGATCGCGATCCGGTCGCCGACGAGACGCTCCTTGCCCGACAATGCTTCGAGCGCGCCGAACAGATCGTCGATCGTCAGCACACGGAGCAGGCCCGCGCGGCGGAACGCGGCGTCGGCGACCGCGTCGGAGCCTGCGAGCGCGCCGGTGTGCGAGCGCGCCGCGCGCGCGCCTTCGGCATGGCGCCCCGACTTGACGACGATGACCGGCTTGACGCGTGCACAGCGCCGGGCCGCCGACATGAACTTGCGGGCGTCGGTCACGCTCTCCATGTAGAGCAGCACCGCGTCGGTTTGCGGCTCGGCCGCGAGGTAGTCGAGCATGTCGCCGAAATCGACGTCGCTCATGCCGCCGAGCGAAACCATGTGCGAGAAGCCGATGCCCTTCGCGACCGCCCAGTCGAGGACGGCCGTCAGCATCGCACCCGACTGCGTCACGAACGCGGTGCGGCCGGCGGCCGGCATGCGGTGCGCGAAGCTGGCGTTCAGGTTCTTCGGCGGGGACAGGATGCCGATGCAGTTCGGCCCCACGATGCGCATGACATTCGGCCGCGCGCGTTCCAACATCCGCTGTTGGGCGGCGCGGCCTTCTTCGCCCAATTCGCCGAACCCGGCCGTGATCACGACGACGGCCTTCGTGCCGCGCGCGGCGAGTTCGCCGACGACGTCGACGACGGTCGCTGCGGGCGTTGCGACAATCGCGAGGTCGGGCGTCTCGGGCAGGCTTGCAACGTCGGGATAGGCCCTGCGGCCGTGAAGTTCGTCCGCGTGCGGATTGACGAACATGACCGCGCCCTCGAAGCCGCCCTCGACGAGATTGCGGGCGATGACGCCGCCCACGCTGTCGGGTTTGCGGCCGGCGCCGATCAAGGCCACGCTTTTCGGGGCGAAGAAGGCGCTTAAGTTGCGGACGGACATACTTTGCTCCCACTTCGGCCGATGGCCGCGCGGGTCCTATCACAGCCGGGCCGCCCTGCCATCTTGATCCAGGTCAAAAACTCTTGCCGGCGGGCGGGCCCGTTCCTATCTCAGGATCACGGCGTCCGGCCGGGTTTTGCAACGGAATCCGCGGTCGCTCCTGTCAAACAGTTCAACCAATTGAAACGGAGGCAACCCATGCGTTCGCTGATCCCCTTCGGCTGGACGAACGACCTTATTCGCCGCGACGAGCGCGATCCTTTTGCGGCCATGCAGAAGGAAATCAACCGCATGTTCGACCAATTCGGCCGCGGCACGCTCAGCAATTGGTCCGACAGCGACGTCAGTCCCAGGCTCGACGTCGCCGAGACCGACACCGCGATCGAAGTGACCGCGGAACTGCCCGGAATCGACGAGAAGGACGTCGAGGTCGTGCTCAGGGACGACCTGCTCACGATCAAGGGCGAGAAGAAGAGCGAGAAGGAAGAAAAGAAGAAAGACTACCACCTGATCGAGCGGTCCTACGGCAGCTTTGCGCGGTCGGTTCGTCTGCCGTTCGAAGCGGACTCCGAAGCGGTCAAGGCGAACTTCGCCAAGGGCGTGCTTAAGATTTCGATCGCCAAGCCCGCCGAGGTGAAGGACAAGACGGTAAAAATTCCCGTCCGCAGCACCTGATCCACAGGCCGGTTCACAGGCCTGAACTTTCCACAAGAGCCGTGTGCGTGCACGCGCGCGGCTCCTTGCATTTTTTCCACCTGCTGTTGAAAAAATGATTCTCAACCGCGTTGGACTGATGTATCGTCGAAATTGTGTGGGGGCGTTGCGATTGGGGGCAACGGAATCCCCGCATCCGGGGGGAGCCGTCGTCGTTCCGCTGTTCGGGGCAGCTCCAGTATGATGAATTGGCCGCGTTCGTTTAATCGTCGCCCAACATTGGTGCGGCGGAGCAATTCTTTCGATCCGAACTCCACCATCGAGGAGTTGCGCGATCAGGTTCAGCAATTCTGGGTTGGGTTCGGGCCGCAGATCAAAGGCGTCGACGTTCATCCGGTGCTGATCAGCGCCATTCGCGGCGAGTGGGTCGTGCCTGAGTCAGCGACGGGCCGGCGCGTCATCCTCTATTTCCACGGCGGCGGCTTCATCGCGGGCTCGCCGGAGTCGCATCGGCCGCTGGTGTCGCGGTTGGCGCATGCGGCGAGCGCGCGGGCGTTGGTGCCGCAGTACAGACTGGCACCTGAGTTCCCGTTCCCGGCGGCGTTGCGCGATGCGGCGGACGCCTATCGTTGGTTGCTGACGCAGGGTATCACGCCGAACAACATCATCTTTGCCGGCGACGGTTCGGGCGGCGGACTCGCGCTTGCCACGCTGCTTGCGCTGCGCAACGCCGGGCTGCCGTTGCCGGCGGCGACCGTCTGTTTCTCGCCTTGGGCCGACATGACGCTTTCGGGGTGGTCGATGCTCAAGAACCGCCCGACGGACGACGCGCTGAGTTGGGAACTGCTGGCAACCTGTGCGCGGCATTATCTCAAGGGTGCCTCGCCGGCCGATCCGTTCGCATCGCCGATGTACGGCGACTTCCGCGGCTTGCCGCCGATGATGATCCATGCGGGCAGCCTCGAGGTGCTGCGCGACGACGCCAGCCGTATCGGCGAGCGGGCGGCGGCGGCCAACATCAACGTGAACGTCGAGGTTTACGAGGGCATGCCGCATTTGTTCCAGGGCTTGCCCGAGCTTTCGGAGTCCAAGGTCTCGATCACGCGGGCGGCCGCGTTCATCAAGGCGCGGACGCCGGAAACCGTGCTGCGCCGCGCGGCGCAGTAACGACGGATCATCGCGCCTTCCCGCGTTGAATACCGGCGGGGGACACGATGCGATCGCTCACTTTTGTCTTTATTTGGCTGTTTGCGGCGGTTTCGGCGCACGCGGATTATCGTGCGGCGGCGGCCTATAGCGCACAGCACGACGGGGTGACGTTCGTCGCCCTCGACGACGGCCGGGTCGTGCATGAGGACTATCCGAACGGCGGCAGCGCGGAGGCCCTCTATCCGCTCGCCAGCGGGTCAAAGAGCTTTTGGGGTGTCGTGGCCGCCGCCTTGGTACAGGACGGCAAGCTCAGCCTCGACGAACGGTTGTCTGCGACCTTTCCCGAATGGGCGGCGGACGGACGGCGCGCGATCACGGTGCGTCACGTGTTGTCGCTGACCAGCGGGCTCGACAGTCCGCGGACGCGCGGCAACGTTCCGACGTTCGCCGCCGCGATCGGCACGCCGCTCGCGGCCGAACCGGGATCGGTGTTCGCGTATAGCGGGGTGCCGTTCCAGGTGTTCGGCGCCTTCGTCCAGCGCAAACTTGGCGAGGATCCGACGGCGTATCTGCAGCGCCGCCTGCTCGACCCGATCGGCGTTGCTGCCGAATGGCGCAGGCCCGGCGGCGATGCCCAGACGGCCGGCGGGGCGCGCATGCGTGCGCGCGATTGGGCGCGGTTCGGCGAGTTCGTGCGGCTGGGCGGCGTGTGGAACGGCAAGGCCCTGGTCGATGCGGAAGCGCTGCACGCCAACTTCATGGGGAGCAAAGCCAATCCGGGGTATGGGCTGACGTGGTGGCTGAAGCCGGACGCCGATGAGGACGTGAGCGGCATTCGTCAGTTCAGGCGCGGGACGGACATCGCCGGCGCCAAAGACGTGCCCTCCGACCTCATCATGGCGGCGGGCGCGGGCAAGCAGCGACTCTATATCGTGCCTTCGCGGAAACTCGTGATCGTGCGGCAGGCCAAAGGTCTGCGGGAACGCGGCGGGTTCTCGGACGTCGCCTTCTGGCAGGCGCTAAAACAATAGGTCAACGCTTCGCGCGCGCCTTCGTCTTCTTCGGCTTCGGCCCTGGGCGTTGACGGGCGAGCGTTCGCCCGAGGCGTCTTTCGATCGCAGACACGAAGGACGGCGGACCGAAGGGGCGGCCGGTGTTTTCGCACGCGGCGATCGCTTTGGCTTCGGCCGCGGTCAACGGCACGTCCAAATCCTTCTTCCAGTTCTTCGAGAGTTTCGCGAGCGGCTTCACATCCACGAATCCGTCGGACTTGCCCTTCAGGTGCGCGGCGACGCTGGACCAGCGCCAGTCGCGCGCGTTCTTCGCGGCCTTGTGACGCGCGGGGGCAAGTTCCACGTAGCGCATCACGAGCGGCAGGGACTTCTCGTCCAGCGGGAACGACGCGAAGCGGCCGTAGAACAGGCCGCCATTGCGGCCGCGGCGTATGTTGACCGCCCGGGTAAACCTGCGATGGGCTTCTCCCAACGCGTTGCGCAGCGCCTTGGCGTTCGGCGGCACGAGCACAAGCTGAACCTGCTTCGGCAGAAGACAATAGCCAACGACCGTGACGCGTGCGGCCTTGCAGCCTTCGGCGACGAGTTCAATGTACTCGCGATAGTCTTCGTTCGTTTGAAAAATGCGCTGACCAGGGTTGCCGCGTTGCAGCACATGATGCGGTGCGCCGGGCACCACCACTCTCGCGAGCCTTGCCATGGGGGAAAGGCTAGGCCCTGCGCGGGCGCGCGTCAATCTATGTCCCCAGATTTGCGGGCCGACGGATACAACCGGCGTGCGAGAATGCGCGGTTTGCATCCGAGGCTCGCGGCACGCTAACCAGGGGCTCCACGGCAAAAGATGGACGATCGGTCATGCGCGTGTTGCGGGTTCTGCTCTCGGCATTGGCCCTCTGTCTGGCGGGGTGTTCTTCGCTGCCGCCCGGGAATGGAGCAACCGCCGCGCCGCGCGAGCGGATCACGCTCGTGCTGGTGTGCGATGTCTACAAGATGGAGGAAGTGAAAGGGCGCGGCGGGATGGCGCGGATTGCGGCGGCGCTGAAGGCGGAGAAGGCGCGCCACGCCAACGTGCTCACCGTGCATGCCGGGGACACGCTGTCGCCGTCGCTGATGTCGGGGTTCGACCAGGGCGCGCATATTGTCGATCTCTTCAACATGACGCCACTCGACGTCTTCGTGCCCGGAAACCACGAGTTCGATTTCGGACCAGAGGTGTTCCGCCAGCGGATGAGTGAGTTCAAGGCCGCCGTGGTCGCAGCCAATCTGCGCGACGAGACGGGCGCGCAGATGAAGGGGATCGCCGACACGAAGATCGTGGCCTTGGGACCGATCAAAGTCGGCGTGATCGGACTCACCGCGGACGACACGCCTGTCACGTCGAAGCCCGGGCGGCTACGGTTCGCCGACAGTCTTGCCACGGCAGAGCGCGAGGCGGCGCGGTTGCGGAAGGCGGGGGCGGAGCTCATCGTGCTGGTGCCGCATGCGGGGCGCGATCTCGACGAGAAGCTGTTCGCGTCGGGCGTCGCCGACGTGATCCTCTCCGGGCACGATCACGATCTCTACATGCGCTTCAATGAGAAGACGGCGATCGTCGAGGCCGGATCGGACGGCATGGCGGTCGTCGCGGTCGACATCGATCTCGACGTGAAGACGCGCGCCGACGGCAAGCGCGACGTGACGTGGTGGCCGCGCTTTCGTTTCGTCGATACGGCCGACGTCGCGCCGGACGAGGCGGTCGCGGCGCGCGTTGCGAGCTATGCGGCGAAGCTCGATGCGGAACTCGGCGCGCCGATCGGGAAGACCGCCACCGAACTCGACAGCCGCAATGCGGCGGTGCGCGGCGGTGAGGCTGCGATCGGCAATCTGTTCGCGGATGCCGTTCGCGCGGCGACGAAGGCCGAGGTCGCGATCCTGAACGGCGGCGGGTTCCGTGGCGGCAAGATCTATCCCGCAGGATCGACGCTGACGGGCAAGGACATCAAAACGGAGCTGCCGTTCGTCAACAAAGCCTATGTGCTCGAGGTGACGGGGGCGCAGTTGCGCGAAGCCTTGGAAGCGGGCTTTACCGGCGCGGAGAACGAAGTTGGGCGTTTTCCGCAAGTCTCGGGCATGAAAGTCAAGGCCGATCTGACGCGGCCGAACGGGCGGCGTGTCGTGTCGCTTCAGATCGGAACCAATCCGGTCGACCCCAAACGTGCGTACAAGCTCGCGACGAACGACTATCTGGCGGGCGGCGGCGACGGTTACACGGTGCTGAAAAGCGCGAAGGTTCTGGCCGGTGACGACGGCGAACTCGTCGACAGCATCGTGATCGATTACATCCGCGCGAAGCAGACGGTCGCGCCGGTGCTCGAAGGCCGTGTCATGGTCGCGCGGGCGCGGCCGGCACAATAAGGGGAGAGACATGGAACGCTTCGGGCCCACTTACTGCGAGACGCCGGAGACGATCACCGGCGTTTTCCCCGTCGAGCCGTGGAACGCGATTTCGAGCGGCGTGATCGTGCTGTTCGGCATCGCGTCGCTCTTCCTCGTGATGCGCCGTCAGCCGCGGGCGATCGAGCTTTACGTGGCGAGCGTGCTTCTGATTTTGAACGGCACGGGCAGCATTCTTTGGCATGGGCTTCGGACGCGCTGGGCGCTGAATTTCGATGTGATCCCAGCCTTCATCTTCGTTCTCCTGGTCGCGTTTCTGTGGGCAAGGCGGGTTGCGCCTGGGTGGCAGGTGGCGGTCGCGGGCGCCGTGCTGGTTCTGGTGCCGGTCGGCGTGCGCTTCCTGGCGCCGGAGCTGCCTATCGTTGTTCGCTTCGGATCGTCGATCCTGGTGGTGGCGTTGCTTACCATGTGGCTGATCGCGCGGAGCTTTGCCATTTCGCGGGAGGCCGCGCTGACCGGGGCTCTGGCCCTGGCCTCGGCGATAACGGCGCTCACGTTCCGCTCTATCGACCCGTTCAGCTGCGATGAGGTCGCGATGGGGACGCATTTCCTCTGGCACGTGTTCCTGTCAGCGGCGGCGTTCCTGTGCATGCTGACGGTGGTGAGGCTGCGGGAGGCCCGTCCCGCCGCGGCGGCGGCCGCGTGATGGCGGTTTTGCGGCCGCTTTGCTAGGGTCCGCGCCCATGGCCGAACTCGATCTTCAGCGGCTCCGCGACCTTCTGATTGCCACGGCGTCGGCCGACCGGGCGGCGTTTCGCAGCCTTTATGACGAGACGTCGGCGCTGCTTTTCGCGATTTGTTTGCGTTTGTTGCGCAACCGGAGTGCGGCGGAGGACGTAGTTCAAGAATTGTACGTCCGAATCTGGGAGCGGGCCTGGCAGTTCGACCCGGAGAAGGGCAGCGCGAAAACCTGGTTAACCGTCATGGCGCGGCGAATGGCGATCGACGAGTTGCGCAAGCGGCGGCCGCCGACGGTCACGCCCGACGACGTCGAGATCGACGATCCGGTCGTGGTCGAGCGGATGGAGGCCTCGGCCGACGGGCAGGCGCTGCAGCGCTGCCTCTCGGGCCTCGAGCAAGGTGCGCGGCGGGCGATCGTGCTCGCCTATCGCGACGGGTACAGTTATGAGGAGTTGGCGCAAACGCTGTCGGCGCCGGTCGGCACCGTAAAGAGCTGGGTGTCGCGGGGCCTGCAGAGACTGCGCGTGTGTTTGGAGCGGCCGGTATGAGCGGCGACGTGAGAGCGGCGGAATACGTGCTCGGCCTTCTCGACGAGACGGCGCGGGCCGAGGTTGCGCGCGCCGCCGAGACGGGTGCTGCGCTCAAAGCGGAAATCGCGTGGTGGGAGCGAAAGCTTGCGTCGCTCGATGCGACCGGCGACGCGACCAAGCCTCCGGTGGCGGCGTTCGACCGCATCATGGCGCGGATTGAGGCGGCGGGCGTGAAAGAGGTCCCTGCCCTGCCCGGCACCGTGACGTTGCGCGCGGGCGAGGGACCGTGGGAGCGGATCGCGCAGGGCGTCGAGAAGCGCACGCTGTGGGACGATCCGCGGAGCGGACGTCATGCATTCCTCGTGCGCGTCGCGCCGGGCGGCGTCGTGCCGGTGCACGCGCATGCGGCGGATGAAGAGTGCTACGTCATCGAAGGCGACGTCGCGTTCGGGCCGCTGAAACTCAAGGCCGGCGACTTTCATTTGGCCAAGCGCGGCATGACGCATCCGGCGGCGACGTCGTCGGGCGGCGCGGTTTTCTTGATCAGCACGCAGCACTGACCACCCCTCGCCCGCCCATGAGGGCGGGAGAGGGTCGGGGGTGAGGGTGTTCGAGACTTTCCAACGAGCAGTCCTGTTCGGGGGACATTTTCGACGCCCATGCTTGCGGAGCGCCCACCCTCACCCGCATCCCCTCTCCCGCCCTCATGGGCGGGCGACGGGCGTCCACCTGGAGAAGGTCGACCTACGGGAGATGAGTGGTCGCGGATCATCCGTGGGCTGAGTTTCGTGCATCGGTCACATCCTCTGCACGGAACGCCGCAGCTCACGGCGGCGTGAGCGGTTTTTTCGAAACCGGCGCAACCCAAAGCGAAAGCCCTGCGTAGAAGAGGCCGACAGCAGCGAACGATCGCGGCGCCCCGCACGAGACGAGAGGCCCCCCGCGGTTCCGTTCGATGCCGTTCCCGAAACACTCGGGCGACTTCGATCCGGCGGACATGGTGTCTTCCGGACACGCTCAAACCTTGTCTTTTTGGAGAACCACAATGTCTTTCGCTCGTAAGTCTCTCACCGCCGCCGTCGCCGCTTCGATCTTGCTTGCTGGCAGCGCGCTTGCCGGCAACGTCATGGTCGGCGGCCAGGCGATGTTCCCGACGAAGAACATCGTCGAGAACGCGGTCAACTCGGCCGATCACACGACGCTCGTCGCCGCGGTGAAGGCGGCCGGCCTCGTCGACACGCTGCAATCGAAGGGTCCGTTCACGGTGTTCGCGCCGGTGAACGCGGCGTTCGCGGCTCTGCCGGCCGGCACGGTCGACACGCTGCTGAAGCCCGAGAACAAGGGCGCGCTGACCGGCGTTCTGACCTATCACGTCGTGCCCGCACGCCTCACCTACAACGACATTCGCAACATGATCAAAAAGGGCAACGGCCAGGCGACGTTGAAGACGGCGGCCGGCGGCACGCTGACGGCGGAGCTGAACGGGCCGGTCAACATCGTGATCAAGGACGCGACGGGCGCAGCCGCGAACATCAGCGTCTATGACGTGATCCAGTCGAACGGCGTGATCCACTCGATCGACCGCGTGTTGATGCCGAAGTAACCCCTGAGAACTCGGCACCGGCCGGAGGCGGCCTTTCTCTCCCCCGCCTCCGGCCATTTCCTCCGCTTACGGAGCATTCGGCCATGCGCGAGACGATCCATCCCTTCATCGTGCGCGCGACGCATTGGATCAATGCGGTCGCGGTCGTGATCATGATCTTGTCGGGCTGGCAGATCTACAACGCCGCGCCGATCCTGCCGTTTTCGTTCCCGGCGTGGATGACGCTCGGCGGTTGGCTGGGCGGGGCGCTGCAGTGGCATTTCGCGGCGATGTGGCTCTTGATGGCGAACGGCATCGCGTATCTCGCCTACGGCGTTCTTTCGGGCCGCATTCGCACACGCTTCTTTCCGATTTCGCCCGCCGAAGTGGCGCGCGACTTGCGCGATGCGCTGAAAGGCAAGCTCGCACATGACGATTTGGCGAACTACAACGGCGTGCAGAAGCTCTTCTATGTCGGCGTGATCGCGGCGTTGATCGCGGTCGTGCTCAGCGGCCTTGCGATCTGGAAACCGGTGCAGCTTTGGTGGCTGACCATGCTCTTCGGCGGGTTCCAGGGTGCGCGGCTCGTCCACTTCCTCGCGATGGCTGCGATCGTCGGCTTCCTTCTCGTGCATGTCGTTATGGCGCTGCTGGTGCCGAAGACGATCCGCGCGATGGTGTTCGGGAGGTAGACATGCGCTGGCGCAATCCGTTTTCCCGAAGCGAAGGTGCGGCGCTCGTCAAGGACGCTGCCAAAGGCCTTGCGGCGCCGGAGCGGCGTTTGTTCCTGAAGCGGGCCGCCGGTGTTGGAACCGTTGCCGCCATCACGGGCATCGCGATCGTCGATGGGCCGTCGGCGGAGCAAGCACTGAAAGCGATGTCGCAATTCAACAACCGCGTTCAGGCCTGGCTTTATGATCCGAAACGCATGGCGCGTTCGTTCGGCGAGGCCGACATCACGCGGCCGTTTCCGTTCAATGCGTTCTACGAGCCGGATGCGGCGCCCGAGGCGGACGAGACTTATGAACTTCTCGTCGGCGGCAAAGTCGAACGCAAGCGACCGTGGACGCTCGACGAACTCGCCGCGCTGCCGCAATCGACGCAGATCACGGAGCACGTGTGCATTGAAGGGTGGAGCGCCGTCGGCAAGTGGCGCGGCGTCAGGCTTGCCGACGTGTTGGTGCGCGCGGGCGCCGACCTCAACGCGAAGTACGTGACGTTCAACTGCCTCGACCGGTATTCGACGCAGATCGATATGCCGAGCGCCTTGCACCCGCAGACGATCTTGGCGCTGTCGTTCCTGGACGAGAAGCTGCCGCGCATCTACGGCGCGCCGGTCAGGCTCAAGATCCCGACGAAGCTCGGCTTCAAGAGCGCGAAACACGTCTACGAGATCGTGGTGACGAACGATTATCTCGAAGGGCTTTGGGAGAAGCTCGGCTACAATTGGTTTGCGGGGCTTTAGGCCAACTTGCGGGCGGCTTCGAGAAACTCGGTCACTTCCGTTTCGCGCGTGGCCCAGGAGCAGACGAGGCGGATCAGGGGGCGGCCGTTTGTGGGCGGCTCCCATTCGTAGAAATGGGCGCCCGCATCTTCGAGCGCCTTCATGGCGGCGAGCGACGGCAGGCGGGCGAAGATTTCGTTCGCTTCGACCGGATGTTCGACGGCAAAGCCCGGGATCGCTTTCAAGCCGTCACCGAGACGGGAGGCCATCGCGTTCGCGTGGGCCGCGAGCTTCAGCCACAGGCCGCCGTCTAGCATTGCTTCGATTTGGGCGGAGAGGAAGCGCATCTTCGAGAACAGGTGCCCTGCCCGCTTCCGGCGGTAGGCGACGTCGGCGGCGCGTGCCGGGTCGAAGAAGATCACGGCTTCGGCAGCGAGCGCACCGTTCTTCGTGACGCCGAACGACAGCGCGTCGACGCCTGCCCGCCACGTGATGTCGGCGGGCTTGCACTTCAGATGCGCGAGGGCGTTCGCGAAGCGTGCGCCGTCCATGTGCAGGCTCAGACGTTCGGCCTTGGCGAAGCGGGCGAGCGCTTCGACTTCGGCCGGCGTGTAGACTGTGCCGAGTTCGGTCGCTTGCGTGATCGAGATCGTCGCCGGTTGCGGATGGTGGACGAAGCCGCGGTGAAAATGGCCGAGTGCGGCCTTGATCGCCTCCGCCGTCAGCTTGCCGCGTGCGCCTTTGAGCGGCACGAGTTTGGCGCCTTGGCTGTAGAACTCCGGCGCGCCGCATTCGTCAACGTGGATGTGCGCGCCCTCGTGACAGAAGACGGCGCCGTAGTGCGGGGTCAGCGTCGCGAGCGCGAGCGAATTCGCCGCCGTGCCGGTCGCCACGGGAAAGACGGCCACGTCCTTTTCGAACAAGGCCGAGAGTTTTTCGCCAAGGCGGCGTGTGACGGCGTCGTCGCCGTAGCTCGCTTGGACGCCTTCATTGACGCGGGCGAGCGCTGCCAGAATCTCGGGTGCGGCGCCGGCTGTGTTGTCGCTCTTGAAATTCATGGGTGTCCCGGAGTCTCGCGGGACACCCTAACCATGCGCCATCAGTTTGAAAGGGGCGCTATTGGCGCGCCACTTCGCGGCCGGGCGTGCGGCGGAAGAAGATCAGATAGATGAGGCCCGCCACGAGCAGGAACGGCGCCGCGTGGACCAGGATGTTGATCGCAAGACCCAAGATCGCGAATGCGATCCCAATCGCGACGCCGACCGCCGCAAATCCGAACGCCACCAGCATGATGAAGATCACGATCGGCGCCAGCAGCAAGAACACCAGCAGCGCAATCAACGCACCGAACAAATCGCCCATTTTTGCCTCCCGAAGCCCGCATTCTGCGGCTATTGAGAGGTAGATAGTACGAAGTTCTTACTATGACAAGGGGTTTCTCGCGCTCGAGCGCGCCGACGCGGGGCAGCGCCCTTGGAGGCGCCGGTGGCAAGCCGACAACAAGCGGCACGAAGTGAGCACGACCGGCCGTTGCACCCTCCACAGCGCCGCAAATCGCGGCGATAACCAGGATGCAGCCGGTGATTCGCTTATGGGTTTGGCATCGAAAGTCTCGGTCCAGGTGCCGCGTCGGGTTGGTGGTCCGCTCCCTCTCGCCGTGGCAGAGAGTGCGCCCATGACGGGCGTCAAGCCGATCGATCTCAGCGTCGTCATCCCGACCCTCAACGCCGCCAAGCGGCTTGGAGAGACGATCCGCGCGCTCGAAGAAGCCCGCGAGACCATGGCCGTCGAAATCATCGTGGTCGACGGCGGCTCGACGGACGGGACGCGCGAACACGCGGCCGCGCTCGGCGCCACCGTCGTCGAAGCGCCGCGCGGACGGGGCACGCAGCTTTCGGCCGGGGCGCGCGAAGCGTCGGGGCGATGGATGCTGTTCTTGCACGCCGACACGACGCTTGAGCCGTTTTGGAGCACGACGATCAACTCGTTCATGCGCGCCAAGGGAAACCGCCTCAAGGCCGCGTATTTCACGTTCGCGCTCGACGATGCGTCGGGTGCGGCGCGCCGGGTGGAAGTGATGGCGAATTGGCGCGCACGCAGACTGGGGCTGCCCTATGGCGACCAGGGTCTGTTCATGTCGCGCACGATGTACGACTCGCTCGTGGGCTATCTCGACCTTCCGATCATGGAAGACGTCGATATGGTGCGCCGCATCGGCGCAAAGAACCTCATCGAGTTGCCGGCCACGGCGACGACGTCGGCGGAGCGCTACCGCCGCGACGGCTATATTTGGCGGCCGCTGAAGAACCTTGCGCTGCTCACGCTCTACTTCCTCGGCGTTTCGCCGCGGCGTCTCGCCAAGATGTATGACTAAGCCTCTCGTCGTCGTCTTCGCGCGCCGGCCGGGGTACGGCGCCGTGAAGACGCGGCTTGCGCGCGACATCGGCGTCGGCGAGGCGCTTCGCTTCTATCGCAACACGTTGGCGCGGACCGTGCGGCGACTTTCATGCGATCGGCGGTTTGAGACCGTGCTTGCCGTCACACCGGACATTGCAGCGGGGGAGCCGATCTGGCCTGCCGGCGTGCGCGCGACTGGCCAGGGGCGCGGCGATCTTGGGCGGCGGATGCTGCGCGCACTGATCTCCGCGGGCGCGCGGCCCGCCGTCGTGATCGGCAGCGACATCCCGGACATTGCGTCCACGCACATTGCCGCTGCGTTCGCGGCGCTCGCCAGCAAGCCGTACGTCCTAGGGCCCGCGCGCGACGGCGGCTATTGGCTCATCGGCGTCCGTTACCCTTTTCTTGTGCGGGAACGCACGCTCGACGGGGTTCGCTGGTCGAGCGCGGCGACGATGGCCGACACGATCGCGCGGCTGGGCGAGGTTGCGGTGCTTCCCGATGTGCTCGATGATGTCGACGATGGCGATGCCTATCGCCGGTTCGTCGCGAGGATTCGATGAGCACGGATTTGGAGCTGCTGCAGTTCCGATTCTCTCCCTACAACGAAAAGATCCGCTGGGCGCTCGATTTCAAGAAGATAGCGCATACGCGGCGGAATCTCGTTCCCGGTCCGCATGCGCCCATTACGAAGAAGCTGACCGGTCAGACGGCGACGCCGGTGCTCAAGATCGGTTCGCGAGCCATCGCCGGCTCGGCGCGCATCATCGACGAACTCGAAACGCTCTATCCTCAGCCTGCGCTCTATCCAGCTGACGCGGGCGAGCGAGCGCGCGCACTCGAGATCGAGCGGCGCTTCGACGACGATCTAATGCCGCGCATACGGCGCGCGATCCTCATGACGATCGTGCATGACGGGCACTATGTCTCGAAGGTGTTTGGGGGCGGCTATCTCTACGGGCTGATGTTCCCCTTGGTGCGGGGGCTGGTGAAGAAAGGGAACGGCATCACCGGCCCCGAGTCGGCGGCGGACGGCGAGCGAGCGGCCGCGGAGGCGTTCGATTGGGTCGTGAGCGAAACGAAGGCGACGGGCTATCTGGCCGGGTCGGCGTTCAGCGTCGCCGACCTTGCGGTCGCCTCGCATTTGGCGACCTGCGTCGACCCTCCGCATCCGGACATGCAGCGGCCGCAGCCTGCACCACAGAAGATGAACGACTGGCTCGCACGGTGGCGCGCCCATCCCGGCGGGGCGTGGGTCATGAACATGTACAAGAAGCACCGGCCCGCGCCTTTGGCGCAGTAGTCACCCGGTTTCCTTGAGGGCAGCGACGAGGCGGTCGACGTCGCCTTCGTCATGATAAACGCCGAAGCCGATGCGCAGCCTGTCGTGGCGGTGATCGACGATGACGTTGCGCTTCGACAACTCGCGGTCGATGGCGCCCGCGTCTTCGGTCCGGAAAGAAAGGAAACGGCCGCGCTTTGTCTCGTCTGCGACGGCCAATTGACGCGGCGAGAGTTTGGTCTTCTCGGCGGTCAGTTTCTCGAGGAAGAGGCGCTGCAAACGCTGGCAGTGGCCGTGCATCGCCTTCACATCGGTGCCGGTCGCGTGAAGCCAATCCATGACCGCGTTCAGACGGTAGAGTCCGGACGGATCGAACGTCGCGCCGGCAAAGCGGCTTGCATCGAGGCCATAAGCGATGCGGCCGACGCGGGCGGCCTCAAGCGCGCCGAACTCGGCGTACCAGCCGGTGTCGCGCGGACGTTCGCCGTAACCCGGCGGGCAATGCATGAAGCACACGCCCTCGCCCGCCATCGCGTATTTGTAGCCGCCGGCGATATAGAAAATCCGCTCCGCCAGCGGCGCCAGATCGAGCGGCAACGCCATGAACGCGTGATAGCCGTCGACGACGAGAAACGTGCCGGACCAGGCGACGGCGGCGGCGATCTCCTCCAAGTCCCGCACCGACAACGCGAAGCCGGAATTGTAGAAGACCTGGCTCAGCCACACGACGTCCCAGTCGTTGTCGGCGCGGCGCATCTCGGCGATGAAGCGGTCCTTGAACGTCGCGTGCGGTTCGACGGGTACGCGCACGATGTTGACGAGTTCGTCTTCTTCGAGGCGCGCCATCTGGCGGGTGAAGGAGTGGAACTCCGCATCGGTCGAGAGCACGTTGTGTTTCGGCAAGCCGTGGGTCGCCGACAGCAGGCGCACAAGCAACGTGTGCGTGTTCGGCGCGAAGACGATGGTGGACGGGTCCGGCAGCGCCAGATGTTTGGCGACGTGCGCTTGCGCCTTCGGCATGACCTCGCCGAAGATCATGTCCCATTTGCGGTCGAGCAGCGTCGCGGCGTTCAGCCAGTACTCTTGCTGGGCCGCGAACGTGACATCGGGCCAGGGGTGGTGGCTGTGCGCGGCGAAGTGGAGCGGCGCGCCGGGCCGGCCGACCGACTTTGCGAAGCCCGGCTTCAGCTCACGCATTCAACCCTCGTAGCGATAGCGCATCGATTTGCGCACGGCGTCCGGCAGCGGCGGCAAAGCGGAGCGCGGGATCAGGAACGTCGCGATCGAAAACAGATCATTGTAGGCGCGGTGCTTGTCGGCGGTCGCGCGGAGATAGTCGTAGCCGGAGGAGCCGCCGGTCCCGACTTTGCGTCCGAGCATGCGCGAGACCATCAGCGCGTGGCGCAGGCGCCAGAGCGCCAGCGTCTCGTCGATGTCCATCAGGGCCTTCAACATGCGGAAGCCCGCATGCGCGGCCGGTTCGTCGCGGTAGAGGAACAAGAACAAGGCGGCCTGCAGCGCGCGGCGCGAGAACGTCCACACGCCTTCGGCGCGCAACTCCGCGTAGCGGCCGTCGTCGAGGAGACCGTCGAACATCGCGCGCGATTTGCGAAGGGAGGCGAGTTGAACGTCCTTTTCGGCTTGCGACAGGTGCGGATGACCGCCGATCTGGGCCATGTCGTGCGACAGCATCGTGTCGAGCGACTTGCCGAACGCGTCGCGGAAGTGAAACCCCTCCTGATCGAGGAACGGCGTGCGTTCGAGCCAGGCGTTGATTTGATCGCGGAGCGAAGGGCGGTTCTCGGTTTCGGCGATGCGGTTCTGCGCTGCGGCATCGAGCGCCGCGTCGAAGTTCGCGTCGTTGAACGGCAGGCGCGCTTCGCGCTTCAGGCCGAGGCGGATCTCGAGCAGGCGAAACTGTTCGCTTTGAAAGCCGGACGCCGGGATCAACAGATCGCGGAACTCGAGGAAATCCATCGGCGTCATCGTTTCGAGAATGTCGATCTGCGAGACGAGAAGCTGTTCGATCCTCACGATGCGCTCGGCGGCGTTGACGGCACGGCCCAACATCGCGTCGTCGACGACCTTGCCGCCGAAGATGTCCTGAACGAGATCGAGTTCGTGCAGGATCTGCTTGAACCAAAGTTCGTAAGTCTGGTGGATGACGATGAAGAGCATCTCGTCATGTGCGGGCGCACCGCGTTTGGCGCTTTCCGGCTTCTGCAGCGACAGAAGGCCGGGCAGTCTCAGATACGAGGCGTAGTCCATGAACCCTCACACACGCGCCGGCGCCGGCGCACGAGGACGAGCGACGGACGCAGATGTAGCCTTTCGCGGGGCGGCGCGTCGAGCCTCAGCGGCCTTCGGACGCCGGCGCGGGTTCCGCGGGGGCCGGGCGGTCGAAAACGGTGACGAGGCCGCGCGTCAAGGCGCCCGGAAAGACGCTGTTGTGGCGTTCGCCCTCGAAGATCTTCAGCGTCATGCGCAACTGGGGATGGTTGCGGTTCCGCAGCCGGCGGTAAAGCTCGGTCAGATCGTCGGCCATGATGCTGCTTTCGAGCGCGCCGACGCCGAAGAAGACGCGGGCGTCGGGACGGATGCCCGATTGGGCGGCCGCCTCCTCCATCGTCAGCGCAATGCGGTTCGCATACCAAAGCGACGGGCTGACGATGATGTAGCGCCGAAACAATTGCGGTTCGGTCAGCAGCACGTACGTCGCGAACAAGCCGCCATAGGAATGGCCGACGAGCGCACGGTCGCCCGGCGTCGCGCGGAAGCGGCCTTCGATCAGCGGGATCAACTCACCTGCGACGAAGGCGCGGAACTTCGGGCCGCCGCCCGAGACCTTCTGGTACTCCGCGCCGTAGCCGCCGTCGGGCGCATAGGCGGGCGTATAGTCGCGCGTGCGGCTCATGCGATAGATCGCGCGGTCGCCGGCCGCGCCGGGATAGGCGATCGCAACCAAGATCATCGGCGGCAGGTCTTCGCGCTCGACGAAGTGCTGCACGACGTTGCGGGTCAGCGCGAAGGCGTAGTCGGCGTCGAGCATGTAGACGACGGGATAGTGTTTGCCCGACGTGCGGTAATCCGACGGGAGCGCGACGAAGAGTTCGTAGTTCGCGCCCGTTTGCTTCGAACGCAGCGCGACAACTTCGGTGTCGGGGACGACGTACGGCTTCGCGGCGGCGAGACCGTTTGCGGCAACGAACAGCAACGGGGCAAGGAAACGAAACAGCATGCGCCGATCCTACCTCCTCCGCCCAATGAAAAAAGGCCCCGGATTTTTGCCGGGGCCTTCGACTGGTGACTTCCTGGATCCCCGCTTTCGAGGGGATAAGGCTTTGCGGCGGTCGCGTTGCGACCGCAGCCAAGCGCCTTACATGTCCATATCCATTCCGCCCATGCCGCCCATGCCGCCGGGCATGCCGCCTGCGGCCTTCTTCTCGGGCTTCTCGGCGATCATGGCTTCGGTCGTGATCAGGAGACCGGCGACCGACGCCGCGTCCTGAAGGGCCGTGCGCACGACCTTCGTCGGGTCGATGATGCCCGAGTCGATCAGGTCGCAGTATTCTTCCTTCTGCGCGTCGAAGCCCGCCGTCGTGGACTTGCCTTCGAGCAGACGGTTGACGACCGGAGAGGCCTCAACGCCCGCGTTCTCGAGGATCTGACGGATCGGCGACTGGATCGCCTTGCGGACGATGTTCACGCCGGCCGTCTGGTCGTCGTTGTCGCCCTTCAGGCCAGCGAGCGCCTTCGTCGCATAGAGCAGCGCCGTGCCACCGCCGGGGACGATGCCTTCTTCCACCGCAGCGCGGGTGGCGTTCAGCGCGTCGTCAACGCGGTCCTTGCGCTCCTTCACTTCGACTTCGGTCGCGCCGCCGACGCGGATGACCGCAACGCCGCCCGCGAGCTTCGCCAGACGTTCTTGCAGCTTTTCCTTGTCGTAGTCGGACGTCGTTTCCTCGATCTGCGCCTTGATCTGGGCGACGC
>CAZLRW010000021.1:40336-44400 GCA_964561925.1 uncultured Flavobacteriaceae bacterium | reverse complement strand
GATCGATGTGGTGCGCCGGGATGCCGGTTCGCGCCGCGAGCTCGCGCGTCAGCGTCGACTTTCCCGATCCGGAGCATCCGATGACGACGACCCGCTCCACGCCCTCGCCCCTCAAGTCCCGCAGCTCGACAAAGTGCGCGATTCCTCTTTTTGACACAATCTCCGCACAATTCGCCCGCGCTGATGCAGGATGGTGGAATCACGACCTTCAACGCGGGAGCGACCTTTAGTGACCTTAGACAATTCCAAAGCCGTTGTGATTCTGGGCGTCTTGCTTGCCGTCGGCATGTCGCTCGCGGCGCTTATCTTCGGCATTCACGCCAAGCAAATCGGCGCCGGGCGGCAGTCGATTACGGTCAAGGGCCTCGCCGAAAAGCCGGTGACGGCGGATGCGGCCGAGTGGGCGGTGGGCTTGCGCGTGACCGGCACGACGTTCGCCGACACGCTGGCGAAGCTGCGGGCGGAGAAGCCCGCGCTCGACGCGTTCCTCAACGCGCAAGGCTTCGCCAAAGAGGCGATGACGGACGGCAACGAGAGCGTGACGCCGAACATGGTCGAGGAGCCGTTGCCCAACGGAAGCTCGCGCACGGTGCAGCGCGGCTTCTATGCCACGCAAACCATCGTCGTGCGCTCAAACGACCTCTCGCGCGTCGTGGCGGCGAACAAGGCAATCCTGCAGCTCGAGGCAGACGGACGTCCGGTCACGCACAACGACCCGCTGTTTCTGGTGACGACACTCGAAGACGTGAAGATGTCGCTGATCGGTGCGGCGACGCAGAACGCGCAGAAGCGCGCGGAAGAGTTCGCGAAGAACGGCAACGCCCGCGTGGGAGCGATGCGTTCGGCGTCGCAGGGTTCGTTCTACATCCTACCCGCCGGCGCCAGCGAAGAAGCGACCGATTACGGCGGCACGTACGACAAGTCGACGATCGACAAGCTCGCGCGCGTGGTGGTGACGATCGACTACAACATCGAGCGCTAGCGGCGCGCGATTGCCTTTTCGTATGCGGCCTGCAGTTCTCGGAAGACGGAGCGTGCGGGTTGCCGTGCGCCTAGGTGTAGGTGACGCAGCTCATCCATGAAGGCGCTCCACATCGGGGCGCCTCCTTTTTCCAGCAGTTCGGCGCGAACGGACAGTTCCTTGCTCGGACGCGTATGTCTTCGGCCCCAGGCGCCCATATGCGCCAACAGCGGGACAAGTTGGATTGATGCTTCCGTTAGGCTGTAGACTCCCTTTTGGCGGTGCGACGGGTCGGCGCGTCGCGTGAGCAAGCCCGACGCGGTTAGGCGTTTCAGCCTGTCCGCCAGGATGTTCGAGGCGATCCCCTCCTCGCTCTGCGCGAGCAGTTCGCCATAGGTGCGCCTGTTGCCGAACATCACGTCGCGGATCACGATCAGGCTCCAGCGATCGCCGAGCTGTTCGAGTGTGAGGTTGATCGGGCAGCTGGATCGCCCAGTTTGGCGCAAATCACTCTCCTGCGATTGCGCTTGCAGTATGCAAGTGGTTGGTCTATGGTTCAACCACTTGCATAGCACAAGCGGTTTAAGGGAAAGTTTCGCGATGCCGATACAGCTCTTCGCGCATCCGTTTTCGTCCTATTGCATGAAGGTGCTCATCGCGCTCTACGAGCGCGATGTTCGCTTCGAGTTCAGACTCTTGTCGTCGGACGAGCCCGAGAACGGCGCCACTTTTGCTCGACTTTGGCCGCTGCAGCACATGCCGCTCCTGCTCGATGGCGATTTGGCGGTTCGCGAGTCATCGATTGTCATCGAACATCTCGACCTCCGTCACGGCGACGCCGCGCCGATGGTCCCGCGCGAGGCCAAAGAAGCGCTGCGGGTACGCTTCCTCGACCGCATCTTCGACAATTATGTCATGACGCCGATGCAGCGCATTGTGTTCGATTTCATTCGCTCACCAGAGACGCGCGATCCGACCGGCGTGACGGCGGCGCGCACGTTGTTGGATCGCGCTTACGCATGGCTCGATTTGGAGCTGCCGCGCTCCGGTTGGGCGAGTGGCGCGGCGTTTAGCATGGCCGACTGCGCGGGCGCCCCGGCACTGCTCTATGCCGACTGGGTTCATCCCATTCCGGATACATGCGCCAATGTGAGAGCCTATCGGCGCCGCCTGCTCGCGCGACCGAGCGTTGCGCGGGTCATCGATGAGGCGCGGCCCTACAGGCACCTGTTCCCGCCGGGCGCGCCGACAAGGGACTGATCGACGGAAGCGCTTCACGGAGAACCTGCAAGATGGCGAAGCTCATCTTCGGAATGAACGTGTCTTTGGACGGCTATGTCGATCACGAGGCATTCGCACCGGACCCCACGCTCTTTCGACACTTCATCGAGCAGGCGCAAGGTCTGGCCGGCAGTATCTACGGCCGTCGCCTGTACGAAATCATGAGCTATTGGGATGAAGACCATCCGGAATGGACGCCGGACTTCCAAGACTTCGCGGCGGCGTGGCGGCGTCAGAAGAAGTGGGTCGTGTCGCGCACGTTGACGTCCGTCGGCCCCAACGCCACGTTTGTCGCCGGTGACATCGAAGCCGCAATCCGCAAGTTGAAGGACGAGGTTGCAGGGGAGATTGAAGTCGGCGGGCCGAACTTTGCGCGTAGTCTGACCGATCTCGGCCTTATCGACGCGTACCTCATCTACCTCCACCCCGTTGTGCTTGGTCGCGGCACACCATTCTTCGCTGCACCCCGGCCGCCGCTCCGCCTTGTGGCCAGTGATCGAATTGGCGAAAGCGCGATTAGGTTGACCTACGTTCCGGCCTAGAGGCTCAGCGGATCGTGTTGTCGGCGCGAAGTTTGGCAATGTCGTCAGCGCTGCGACCGAGTTCGCGCAGGACTTCGTCGGTGTGCTCGCCAAGCGACGGGGCGTGGCGGCGGATGGGGAGAGGGGTTCCGTCGAACTTCGCGGGGTTGGCGGCGAGGCGCATCTTGCCGGCGCGCGGGTCGTCGAACGTGGCGACGGCGCGGTTGACGACGACCTGTTCGTTCGTGAGCACGTCTTCGCGTTTCAGGACGCGGGCGTGGGGGACGTCTTCGGCTTCGAGGCGCGCGGTGATTTCGGCGGTCGCGAATTCGGCCACGATGCCCGCGATCAGGTCGGTCATCGGCTTTGCGTTCTGCATGCGATCGAAGACCGACTTGAAGCGCGGATCGTCGGCGATGTCGGGCCGGCCGATCGCGCGGCAGGTGGCGCGGAACTCGTCGTCCGAGATCGCGAGCATCGTGATGTAGCCGTCCTTCGTCTTGCGGATCGAGTAGAAGCTCGCGAAATCGGGGGCGCGGTTCGCGCCTTCTTCGAAGACGAGGTTGTAGTAGGCGTCAGGCCAGAGGAATGCGATCGCCGAGTCCAGCATGTTGATCTCGACGAGGTGCCCTCCCCGCCCGCGCGCCTTGGCGTAGAGCGCGGCCGTGATCGCTTGGGCGGCGGTGATTGCCATTGTCTTGTCGCAAGCGAGCGTTTGGATCAGCTGCGGTTCGCCGGTCGCCGCGTTCGCTTGCGTGTATGAGAAGCCGGACGTCGCTTGGATGACCGGGTCGTAGACGCGGCGCTTTGCGTAGGGGCCGTGGTCGCCGAAGCCCGACATGGAGACGTAGATGAGGCCGTCATTGACGGCTTTCAGTTGCGGGTAGGCGAGGCCGAGGCGTTCGAGCGCGCCGGGGCGGAAGTTCTCGACGATGACGTCGGCGGTCTTCACGAGGTCGATCAGGATTTGGCGGCCTTCGGGCGATTTCAGATTGAGCACGATGCCGCGCTTGTTGCGGTTCACCGCCGTGAACATCGCATTGACGCCGTTCTTCGTAGGACCCAGATAGCGCACGATGTCCCCGGGACCCGGCCCTTCGACCTTGATCACGTCAGCGCCTTGGTCGGCGAGGATCTGCGTCGCCATCGGGCCGGAGATGACGGCGGAAAGATCGATGATGCGAACGCCTTCGAGGGGGAGGGTCATGGTGTCACTCAAATAAATGATCGTCATGGCCGGGCTCGACCCGGCCATGACGAGCTAGGGGGTGAGTGGGCCGTGTTCCAGTTTCGGCAACACG
>CAZLRW010000021.1:38049-40236 GCA_964561925.1 uncultured Flavobacteriaceae bacterium | reverse complement strand
CCCGGCCATGACGAGCTAGGGGGTGAGTGGGCCGTGTTCCAGTTTCGGCAACACGTGCCGGGCGAACAGGTCGCATTCGGCGGCGTGGGGGTAGCCGGAGAGGATGAAGGCTTCGATGCCGAGGGCGCGGTAGTCGTTGAGTTTCTTCAGCACTTGATCCGGATCGCCGACGATCGCGGCGCCGCAGCCGGAGCGGGCGCGGCCGATGCCGGTCCATAGATGCTCTTCGGTGAAGCCTTCGTCGTCGGAGGCTTCGCGGATTTCGGCTTGGCGGCGGACGCCGGCGCTGGTGTGGTCGAGCGAGCGTTGGCGGATCGCTTGGCCGGTCGCCGCATCGAGGCGCGAGAGCAGGCGGCGGGCATAAGCGCGGGCCTCGGCTTCCGTTTCGCGCACGATGACGTGGACGCGGTAGCCGAACTTCAGCTTGCGGCCGCGCTTCGCCGCGCGGGCGATCATGTCGGCGATGATCGCCTTCACTTCGTCGATGCGGTCGGGCCACATGAGGTAGACGTCGGCCGCTTCGGCGGCGGCTTCGCGGGCGTCTTCGGAGAGGCCACCGAAGTAAAGCGGCGGACACTTGCGGCTCACCGTGCGGGCGCCGGGCGGGTCGAGGTCGAAGCGGTAGTGTTGGCCGTCGAGTTTGACGCGTTCGCCGTTCAGCGCGCCCTTCAGCAACTTCATTATCTCGACCGTGCGGCCGTAGCGCGGGGCGCTCGCGAGCGTTTCGCCGGGCATTTCGCTCGAGATGATGTTGATCGTGAGGCGGCCGCCGAGGATTTGGTCGAGCGTCGCGAGTTGGCGCGCAAGCTGTGGCGGCCACATCTCGCCGCAGCGCACGGCAACGAGCAGGCGCATGCGCTTCAGTTGCGGGGCGATGGCCGCGGCGAAGGCGATGGTGTCGATGCCAAGGGCGTAGCCTGAGGGAAGCAAGATGTTGTCGAATCCGCCCTGCTCCGCGGTCAGCACGATGTTGCGGCAGTGGTCGTAGCTCGACTTCAGTTTTGGGTCGGGATGCCCCAAGAATTCGTAGTCGTCGTCGCAGAGGGCGGAGAACCAGGAGACTTCGCAGGGCTTCATGGGAGCGGTTCTCCTCTGGCGGCGACGACGAGCGCGTACCAGTCGGCGCGGCTTAAATTGACGCGAAGCGCGTCGTTCGCGGCGGCGATGCGCGCGGGATGTTGGGTGCCCACGATCGGGATCGCGCCCGCGGGGTGACGCATGACGAAGGCAAGCGCGACGGCGACGCGGGTCGTGCCGTAGAGCCTCGCGAGTTCGTCGAGCTTAGCGGCGACGCGGCGGGCCGCCGGCTCCGCGGGCGAGACGCCGTCGGCGAGTTTGCCGCCCGCAAGCGGCGACCAGGCAAGCGGCGTCATCTGGCGCGACATCGCGAAGTCGAGCACGCCGTCGAAGGCGGCTTCTACGCTCAGCGCCGAGAATTCAGGTTGGAGTGTGGCGAGCGGGAAGCCCAGGAACTGCTGAAGCAGCAACGTCTGGCGCGCGTTGTAGTTCGAGACGCCGACTTCGCGAATCTTGCCTTGGGCGCGCAGGCGCGTGAGCGCCTCGGCGAGTTCGCTCGGGTGCGTCAGGACATCGGGGCGGTGAACTTGGAAGAGGTCGATCGTGTCGGTTTGGAGGCGGGTGAGTGACTCCTCGCAGGAGCGCGTAACCGCTGTGGTGCCAGAGTCGTAGGGCACGCCCGGGATGATGCCGAATTTCGTCGCGAGCACCATCTTGCGGCGGAGCGCGGGGGCGTCCGCCAGAACTTTGCCGAGCAGCGTTTCGGATTCGCCGAACGCACTGCCGCCCCAATCGAGGCCGTAAACGGCGGCGACGTCGATCAGCGTCATGCCGGCGTCAAGCGCGGTTTCGATGCGCGTGCGGGCGGCCTTCACGTCGTTGCCCACGAAGCGCCAGAGGCCGTAGGCGATCGGGCCGACTTCAAGGTCGCTTTGGCCGAGGCGGCGGGAGTTGCCGGTTGTTTTCATGGATGGCATTTGACGTGAGCGGTCGCGCGCACACAAGAGTTGGGAACATAGAGTCTACCGCCCCCTCTGTGGGGCGGTCGATCGTTCGAGCCGGCAGGGCGGGAAGGATCGGGTGGGGGGCCTTCTGAGCCGCCGCGCGCCCCACCCGATCCGGCTTCGCTTCGCTTGCCGTATCGACCGCCCCACAGAGGGGGCGGTAGAA
>CAZLRW010000021.1:0-37949 GCA_964561925.1 uncultured Flavobacteriaceae bacterium | reverse complement strand
CATCGGGAGATCACATTGGTTCGCAAGGTTCGCTACGGGCTCATCGGCACGGGGATGATGGGGTATGAGCACATCAACAATTTGAAGCTGATGCCGGAGGCGGAGATCGCGGGGATCACCGATCCGGTGCCGCAGTCCGTGCAGCTTGCGCAGATGTTCTTGGGCGATGGGCTGAAAGAGCGGGTGACCGTCTATCCGGACCGGCAGGCGATGCTGGGCGATCCCGCGATCGATGCGGTGCTGATTTCCTCGCCGAACTTTACGCATGCGGAAATCCTGCGCGACGTCGTCAAATCGGGCAAGCACGTGCTGTGCGAGAAGCCGCTTGCGACGACACTGGACGACGTGCGCGAGGTGCAGGCGTTGGCGCGCTCGCACAAGGGGGTGTTCTGGGTCGGGATGGAGTACCGCTACATGCCGCCGGCGGCGCGCTTCATCGAAGAGGTTGCGGCGGGCAAGGTGGGGAAGCTCCAGATGCTTGCGATCCGCGAGCACCGGTTTCCGTTCCTGAAGAAGGTCGGCGACTGGAACCGGTTCTCGACGAACACGGGCGGGACGATGGTCGAGAAGTGTTGTCACTTCTTCGATTTGATGCGGTTGATCGTGAAGGCCAAGCCCGTGCGCGTCTATTGCTCGGGCGCGATGGACGTGAACCATCTCGACGAGCGGTACGACGGCAAGGTCCCGGACATCATCGACAATTCCTACACGATCGTCGATTTCGAGAACGGCGTGCGCGCGATGCTCGACCTCTGCATGTTCGCGGAAGGATCGAAGAACCAGGAAGAGATCGCGGCCGTCGGCGACACGGGCAAGCTCGAAGTGTTCATTCCGGATGGCGATCTGGTCTTTTCGCCGCGCTCGCCCAAGGGACCGGTGACGACGCATGTCGCGGTCGACGAGACGGCTTTGCGCGCGGGCACGCATCACGGGGCGAGCTACTATCAGCATCGCGCGTTTCTGGACGCGGTGCTGAACGGCGGGCCGGCCACGGTGACGGCGGACGACGGGACCTGGGCGGTGCTGATGGGGCTCGCCGCCGAGATGTCGGCGAAGGAGAAGCGGGCGGTGACAATGCGGGAACTGGGCCAGTGATACCGGACGGCCGCCCTGCCCGAGCGCGCAGGTTGGGTTCGCGACCGACAGCTACCATCATCAAGTCCCCCCGCCTAAATCGTCAGGTGGCATGTGCGCATCGACCGACGCTGGCGAGGTAAGCCTTCCGGAGAGAAGCCGCTCGCATGAACGGTTGCGGGAGAATTATCGTGAAGAGCGCAACCTGAGCGTTGCCGGTCCAGTTCGTCACAACAGGCAGCTTGTAGAAGGCGGGCGATTGCGATGCTTAGCATTCGGGCATCGGGGGCAGACGCAAAGGCTAGAGGAAGCGCCGACCACATGCGCGACAGAACCGAAACGGTCATCGCCGCCTATCGTCCGAAGCCGGGCAAGGCTCAAGAGTTGCGGCGTTTGGTCGGGGCGCACCGGCGGGCGCTCGTCGGGGCACATCTGATCACCGACCGCCCGCCCCTGCTTCTTCGCGCGCGTTCGGACGGAACGTTGCTCGAGATCTTCGAATGGGTGTCGGCGCAGGCGGCGGATCAGGCGCACGAGCACCCGGCGATACGCGCGATCTGGAACAAGCTTGCGGGCGTGGCAGACTTCGTTCCGCTGTCGGCGGTGCGCGAGGCAGGCAAGGCGTTCAGTCACTTCGAGGCCTTGGAGCCCACCGGCGCGAGCGTGCGCGCGCTGGCCGCGAAGCGCCCCGCGGTCAGGCGGCCAAAGCGTTGATCCGCCTCATCAAAACGTAGTTACTGTCCGAATCGACACATTGACTTTGAGGCCGCATCGCTCAAGCTGGGTCTCTTGATCGTGTTCGAGGCGCATGTGCGGGGGGACGCGCGCCGGTGTTCCTTGATACGATCCTCGCGTCTCGCTCCTCAGGGGATTCGGCGACCGGCAATGCTGCGCTTCATCGTACGCCGGCTCATCGGGGCGGTCCCGACCCTGCTTGTCATCATTGCGATGGCGTTCTTCATGATGCGGCTGGCCCCCGGCGGGCCGTTCGACCAAGAACGCCGCCTGCCGCCCGAGATCGAGAAGAACATCCTGGCGGCCTACGATCTCGACAAGCCCGTCCTGCAGCAGTTTTTCGATTTCGACACATTCGTGTGCGGCGCGCGGTTCTCGGGCAAGCCCGACGATGCGGTGCTCGCCGAACGGGGCCTGCGGTTTGAGAACGGGAAATATCTCGACAAGGACGGACGTGAGCGGCGCTGCCTGGGCGGTTACGTCGGCAAGCTGCTCGTCGGCGATTTCGGACCTTCGTACAAGTACAAAGACTTCACCGTCGCCGAGCTGATAGCGGACGGTGCGCCGGTGAGCGCGGTGTTGGGCGTGTCCGCCATCCTGCTGGCGACGTTCATCGGCATGTTCCTCGGCACGTTCTCCGCCCTTCGCCAGAACAGCGTCAGCGACTATTCGGTGATGACGGTCGCCATGATCGGGGTCACGGTGCCCAGCTTCGTGATGGCGCCGATCCTGACATTGATCTTCGGCGTCTATCTGGGCTGGTTCCCGGTCGGCGGCTGGGGCGAGGGGCAGTTGCGCAACATGGTGCTCCCGGTGATCAGCCTGTCGTTGCTGCAGATCGCGGTGATCGCGCGGCTGACGCGCGGCGGCATGATCGAAGTCTTGCGCTCGAACTATGTGCGCACGGCGCGCGCGAAGGGCCTGCCGGAGCGGCTCGTCATCGGGCGGCATGCGATGCGGGCGGCGCTGCTGCCGCTCGTCAGCTATCTCGGGCCCGCGACCGCCGGCATCGTGACGGGTTCGCTCGTGATCGAGCAGATCTTCCAGCTGCCGGGCATCGGCAAGTACTTCATCAACGGCGCGCTGCAGCGCGACTACACGCTCGTGATGGGCGTCGTCATTCTCTACGCGTCGCTGGTCATCGTGCTCAATCTGGTCGCCGACGTGATCTACGGCATCCTCGACCCCAAGGTGAAGTACGACTGATGGCCGGCGTCAGCACATCCGCGCCCTCGCGCGAAATCCAAGGCCGCAGCCTGTGGCAGGATGCGCGCCGCCGCCTGTTCGCCAACAAGGCGGCCGTGACGTCGATGGTCATCCTCGCCGTCATCGCGGTGATGTCGGTCGTGATGCCCGGCATCTATCTGGGCGAAGGCGAGAACCGCACGACGATCGTGCCCTCGCCGTGGCCGCACGAATACGACCACGTCTACATCGACCGCATTTCGTGTCCGCCGCCCGATTACCTGGGCATGACCGGCCTGTTCGGAAGCCAGGCGGAGGTTTGCCCGACCGCCGTGGGTCAGGGCCACCTCTTCGGCACCGACGCGAACGGGCGCGATCTTTTCATCCGCGCGATGCTGGGCGGGCGGGTGTCGCTGTCGATCGGGCTCGTCGCCACGCTGGTCGCTCTGATCATCGGCGTTCTCTACGGGGCGACGGCGGGTTTCTTAGGCGGGCGTATCGACGACATCATGATGCGTTTCGTCGACGTTCTTTATGCCCTGCCCTTCATCTTCTTCGTCATCATTTTGGTCGTCGTTTTCGGACGAAACTTCATTCTGATGTTCGTCGCGATCGGCGCGGTCGAGTGGCTGACCATGGCGCGCATCGTGCGCGGGCAGACGCTTTCTATCCGGCGCAAGGAGTTCATCGAAGCGGCGGAGGCGGCCGGCGTTTCGAACGGCGCGATCATCCGCCGGCACATTCTGCCGAACGTCGTGGGGCCCGTGATCGTCTACGTCACCTTGACCGTGCCCGCGGTCATCCTGGTCGAGAGCTTTTTGAGCTTCCTCGGGCTCGGCGTGCAGGAGCCGTTCACGTCGTGGGGCGTCCTCATCTCCGACGGGAAGGACCAGATGGAATCCTATCCGTGGATGCTGATCTTCCCGGCCTTGATGATGACGGTCACGCTGTTCTGCTTCAATTTCATCGGCGACGGGTTGCGCGACGCGCTCGACCCGAAGGACCGTTAGCATGACGGCGATCCTTTCCGTCCGCGACTTGACGGTGCGCTTCTCGACGCCGGAGGGACCGGTTTCGGCGGTCGGCGGCGTCAATTTCGACGTGATGAAGGGCGAATGCGTCGGGATCGTGGGCGAATCCGGCTCGGGCAAAAGCCAGACGTTCATGGCGGTGATGGGCTTGCTCGCCACGAACGGCAAAGCGACGGGCAGCGCGAAGTTCAAGGGCGAAGAACTCGTCGGCATGAAGGTCGACAAGCTGAACAAGATCCGCGGCTCGAAGATGACCATGATCTTCCAGGATCCGATGACGTCGCTCACGCCGCATCTGAAGATCAGCCGGCAGCTGACCGAAGTGCTCGTACTGCACAAGGGCATGAGCGAGCGCGACGCGCGGGCGAAGGCGCTCGTCATGCTCGACCGCGTCAAGATTCCGGACGCCAAGCGGCGGCTCGATCAATATCCGCACGAATTCTCCGGCGGCATGCGTCAGCGCGTGATGATCGCGATGGCGTTGATCTGCGAGCCGGAGCTTCTGATCGCCGACGAGCCTTCGACCGCGCTCGACGTGACGGTGCAGGCGCAAATCCTGGAGCTGATGCAGGAACTGCGCGCGCAGGGGAACATGTCGATCGTGATGATCACGCACGACCTCGGCGTGGTGGCGGGGCTCTGCAACCGCGTCATGGTGATGTATGCGGGCGAGTTCTGCGAGACGGGTTCGGTCGACGAGATCTTCCACGATCCGCAGCATCCGTACGCGCGCGGCCTCGTCGGTTCGATCCCGCGCCTCGACAAGCCGGGTGAGAGCCGCCTCACCGCCATCCGGGGCCAGCCGCCGAACCTGCAGCATCTGCCGGCAGGCTGCACGTTCCAGGAGCGCTGCGATTTCGTGTTCGACCGCTGCATCGCGGAACGGCCGAAGCTGCTGTCGTTCGCCGAGGGACGTGCGAAGTCGTGCTTCCTGAAGGGCTTCGACAAGAAGGGCGAGGTGATGCGGTGAGCGCGGAAGCGATCCTTTCCGTCAAAGACCTAAAGGTCCACTTCCCGGTTCGCGGCGGATGGCTCGGCGCGTCGCGCGCGCTCAAAGCCGTCGACGGCGTTTCGTTCGACGTCTTCGCCGGCGAGACGCTGGGCATCGTGGGCGAGTCCGGTTCCGGCAAGTCGACGATCGGGCGCGCGGTGCTGCAACTGATCAAACCAACGACCGGACGCGTCGCGTGGCTGGGCAAAAACATCGCCGGCTTTTCGCGCGGGCAGATGAAGCCATTCCGGCGCGAGATGCAGATCGTGTTTCAAGATCCGCTCGCGAGTCTCAACCCGCGCATGACGGCGGGCGACATCATCGCCGAACCGCTCGACACGTTCGAGCCGGGTTTGGGGGCGGCCGAACGCAAGAAGCGGGTGCAGGAGATCATGGCCAAGGTCGGCCTCCTGCCGCAGATGATCAACCGCTATCCGCACGAGTTTTCGGGCGGGCAGAACCAGCGCATCGGCATCGCGCGGGCAATGATCTTGAAGCCGAAGCTGATCGTCGCGGACGAGCCGGTGTCGTCGCTCGACGTGTCGATCCGCGCGCAAATCATCAACCTGCTCGCCGATCTGCAGAAGGAGATGGGCGTCGCACTCATCTTCATCAGCCACGACCTGGCCGTCGTGCGGCACGTGAGCCATCGCGTGCTCGTGCTCTACCTCGGCAAGGTAATGGAGCTGGCGGAAGGCGGCGTGCTTTTGAGCAAGCCGCGCCACCCTTATACGCAGGCGCTGCTGTCGGCCGCGCCCGTTCCCGACCCCGCGGTCGAACGTGGCAAGAAGCGTATCTTGATCGAGGGCGACCTGCCCTCGCCGCTCAACCCGCCGTCAGGGTGCGTGTTCCGCACGCGCTGTCCGATCGCGCAGGCGAAGTGCGCGAAGGAAATCCCCGCGCTCGAGCCGCGCGGCGGGGCCGCCGACCACGTGGTGGCCTGCTTCTTTCCGAGCTGAGCGCTATTTCACGCGGCGGACTTTGACGATGCCGTTGCGGCCTTCGATGCGCAGCGAGAAGCTGCCGAGCAGGCCTTTTTCGATCGAGACCGTCATGGCTTCGCCCTTGCGGGGATCGCGCACTTCGGTTTGATCGCCGTCGACCTGCTTCCAAACCTGGCCGTTGCCGAGGACGAAGATCGAGCGACCGTAGGCGTTCTTCGCCAGTTCGACCACGTTGCTTGAGATGCTCGTCACTTCTTTCGGCCCTGCGGTCACGGGCGCGGGGGGCCTGCCGAAATCCTCGGCCTTGGTGACCGGCTTCGAGAGGCCGAACCATTCGAGGACGCCGCCGCCCTCGTCTTCTTCTTGCGTCTGGACTGCGACTTTCTGTTCCACCGCAGGCGTGGTGGCGAGGGCGTTCTTCGCCCCCGAAGCGGCGGCGTCGTAGCAGGCGAGTCGCTCGGCCGCTGCGGCCACGTCGGCGCATTTCGCGATCTGGGCGAGTGCCTCGCGCGCCGGGTCCGCCTGCGCCGGAAGCACGAGAGCCGAGGAAGCCGCAAGAAGCCAAAAGAATCGCATGGTCTGCTCGCAATAAATTGTACCGGGCGGGACAGTTGCCCGGAGCCGCTCGCCCCACCGTACTCCGAGCCTATATTAGGCTATATGAGAAGGCCGCACGGCCCAACAGAAATTCAGTTCAACAAGGCCCCACCCGCCAAACCGACGCCAAAGCCGCATGTTCAGCGAACATTCACGCGCCAGGTCCGAGGTTCGGCCCTTCGAACGGGCCCTTTCAGGGAGATGAGAGGAATGACCATCACGCACGGTGCGCGGAGACGCGCCAACGCCGCGCGCAAGCTTTGGCTTGGAGCGGCCTTCTTGGCGGCGGCCGCGCTGGCGGCAGGCCCCGCGCTTGCGGCCAAGGAGTTGATCCGCGGCAACGCCGGCGAGCCGAAGAGCCTCGACCCGCATCGTGCAACCGGCACGTGGGAGAACCACATCATCGGCGACATGCTCTTGGGCCTCTTCACCGAGGCCGCCGACGCGTCGCCGATCTTGGGTGCTGCCGAGACAGCGGAGCCTTCGGCCGACGGGATGCGTTGGACGTTCAAGATTCGGCCGCACACCTGGTCGGACGGCAAACCCGTTGCGTCGACCGACTTCGTGTTCGCACTCCGGCGCATTCTCGATCCGAAGTTTGCGGCCGAGTACGCGGAGCTCCTCTATCCGATCAAGAATGCGACGAAGGTCAATAAGGGCGAGTTGCCGGTCGCGCAACTTGGAGTCAGCGCGCCGGACGCGCAGACGCTGATCATCGACCTCGAGTACCCGGCGCCCTATCTGCCGCAGCTTTTGACGCACTACACGTCGTTTCCGCTCCCGCAGCACGTCGTCGAGAAGCATCAAGGCGACTGGATCAAGCCCGGCAACATGGTATCGAACGGCGCCTTCGTTCTGCAGTCTTGGCGGCCGCACGACCACATCACGCTCGTCAAGAACGAGAAGTTCTATGACGCAGCAAACGTGAAGATCGACAAGGTCACGTTCTATCCGCTCGAAGACGATCTCGCCGCGCTCAAGCGCTATCGCAGCGGCGAAGTCGACCTGACCGAGCGCTGGCCGTTGACCGAGCACAAATGGCTCAAGGCCAACATCCCGAACGAGGCGCGCAGCTTCACGCAGCTCAGCGTTTCCTACACGACGTTCAACATGACGAAGCCGCCGTTCAACGATGCGCGCGTTCGCCGCGCGGTCGCGGAGGGGATCGACCGGCAGGTGTTGGAACGGGACATCTTCTTCAGTTCGTACGGCAAGGAGGCGACCTCGTTCCTGCCGCCGGGACTGGTCGGGGTGGAGCGGCTGGCCGAGGTGCCCTACAAGGGCAAGTCGATGGATGAGCGGCGCGCCGACGCCAAGCGCCTGCTCGCGGAAGCGGGCTACGGCCCGGGCAAGCCGCTGAAGTTCACCTATCATTTCATCACGAGCCCGGACTTCAAACGGGCGGCCGTCGCGATCCAAGCGATGATGAAGCAGATCGGCGCAGAGATGGAATTGGTGCCGGGCGAGCCCAAGATCCACTATGACAACCTCAAGACCAAGAACTACGAGGCGGCGAACGCGGCATGGGTGTTCGACTATGCGGATGCCAAGAACATCCTCTATCTGTTCCAGAGCACGACGGTTCAGCAGAACTATCCGGGCTACAACAACCCGGAATTCGACGGGCTGATGATCCGCGCCAACAACGAGGCGGACGGCGTCAAGCGCGGGCAGTATCTCGGTCAGGCGCATGCGCTTTTGATGCGCGACCTGCCGGCCGCACCCGTGTTCCATCCCTATCAGCGCACGTTGATCAAACCTTATGTGCTGAACTTTGTGGAAAACCCGCGCGACGTGTTCCGCACCCGCTGGATGGACATCGGCGACAAGCCGGGACCGGGCGGTGTCGCCACCAAGCCCGGCAGCGGCGCGCAAGCGTCCGAAGGCGGGTTCTGGGATTGGCTCGCTTCGTGGTTCGACCCCGAGGCGTGGCGCAAGTGGTGGAATTCCTAAGGTCCGGCCACCTCCGTAACCTTCGCGGGCGCGCCTGATTCTTTCGGATCGGGCGCGCTCTCTCGGCCAGCAGCACGGAGCGTCCGCGATGCCAAATTCGTTCTCACACACGGTCATGCGCATCACCGCGGTCGTGCTTGCCGGGGCGCTGGCGTTCGGCGCGGCGGCCGCGGACGGCGCAAAGATTCTGCGCCGCGGCAACGGATCGGAACCGCACAGCCTCGACCCGCATCGCGCGGTGATGACGGCGGAGAACAACATCATCGGCGACATGCTGCTCGGTCTCTACACCGAGGACGCGGCGGGGCTGCCGATGTTCGGCGGCGCCGAGAGCGCCACGACATCGGACGACGGGCTGACCTGGACCTTCAGGCTGCGCCCGCACACGTGGTCGGACGGGGCGCCGGTGACGGCCGAGGACTACGTGTTCGCGCTGCGCCGCGTGCTCGACCCGAACACGGCGGCCGAATACGCGTCGGCGCTCTATCCGATCAAGAACGCGCTCAAGGTGAACAAGGGCGCACTTGCGACCGCGAAGCTGGGCGTGCGGGCAGAAGACGGGCGGACGCTTGTCATCGAGCTCGAGCATCCGGCGCCGTTTCTGCCGGAACTCCTGACGCACTACACGACGTTTCCCGTGCCCAAGCACATCGTCGAGAAGCACGGCAGCAACTGGACGCGCGCCGACAAGATCGTCACGAACGGGCCCTACACGCTCGCCGAGTGGCAACCGCACGATCACGTGCGGCTGGTCAAGAATCCCCGCTTCTACGACGCGGCGAACGTGAAGATCGACGAGGTGTTCTTCTTGCCGTCCGAGGACGACAACGCGGCGCTGAAGAGATATCGCGCCGGCGAACTCGACACGCAGGAGCGCTGGCCGATATCGGAATACAAGTGGCTGACCCAGAACATCCCGGGCGAAGCGAAGCGCTCGACGCAGCTGACGATCGCGTTCGTCTCTTTCAACATGGCCAAGAAGCCGTTCGACGACATCCGCGTGCGCAAGGCCGTTGCGATGACGATCGACAACGAAGCATTGGCGAAGGACGTCTATCAGGGCGTCTACGGCGACGTTGCAACCACGTTCCTGCCGCCGGGGACGGCGAACGTCGATCGCTCGGCGCAGGTCGCGTGGGCCGGGAAGCCGATCGCCGAGCGGCGGGCGGAGGCCCGGCAGCTGCTCGCCGAGGCGGGCTTCGGGCCGGCAAAACCGCTCAAATTCACCTATCGCTACATCAGCAATCCCGACATCAAGCGTGGCGCGATCGCGCTGCAGGCGATGTGGAAGGACGCGGGCATCGACGTCGAACTTGCCGCCGCGGAAGCCAAAGTGCACTGGAACTTGCTGGAGGTGCGGGACTTCGAGGTCACGTACAACACGTGGTCGTTCGACTACAACGACGCCAAGAACCTGTTCTTCCAGTTCGAAGCGGCGGCGGTGCAGATGAACAACTCGTCGTACAACAGTCCCGCGTTCGAGGCGCTGCTCAAGAAGGCGGATATGGAAGTCGACGCGGCGGCGCGTGCCAAACTGCTCGGTCAGGCGAACGCGATGCTGCTTGCCGACTTGCCGGCCACGCCGCTCGTGTTCCCCTATGTGCGGCACTTGGTCAAAGGCCATGTGCTCAACTGGACGGACAATCCGCGCAACGTGAACCGCACGCGCTGGCTCGACATCGGCAGCCGCGTGTCGAACGCACCGGCGGAAACGGGCGGCGAACAACAGCAGAGTTTTTGGGATTGGCTGGGCTCCTGGTTCAGCTGGGATGCTTGGGCGAAGTGGTGGAATTCGTGAGCGGCGGCCCGGCGTGACTTCGGGCCCGACGATGGTGGGAGACGAGAGATGACTGGAACGATGTTGAGATTGCTGACGGCGCTTGCCGTTTGCGTGGCGCTGGCGATGCCGGCATCGGCGGCAAAAGTGCTGAACCGGGGCAACGGCGCGGAGCCCAAGGGGCTCGACCCGCATCAGGCCTCGGGCGACCCCGAGAACCAGATCCTCGGCGATCTGTTCACCGGCCTCTATTCGGAGGACGTGAAGGGCAAGGCCGTGCTCGGTGCGGCCGAGAAGGTGGAAACGTCGCCGGACGGCCTGACCTGGACGTTCACGCTGCGCGACCACAAATGGTCGGACGGGAAGCCGGTGACGGCGGAGGACTATGTCTTCTCGTACCGCCGCATCCTCGATCCGGCGTTGGCGGGCGAGTATGCGAGCATTCTCTATCCGATCAAGAACGCGCAGAAGGTGAACAAGGGCGAGCTGAAAGGCGACCAGCTCGGCGTCAGCGCGCCGAACCCGAAGACGCTGGTCATTCAACTGGAGCACCCGGCGCCCTATCTGCCGGAGATGATGACGCACTACACGATGTTCGCGATCCCGAAGCACGTCGTCGAGAAGGCGGGCAAGGATTGGACGAAGCCCGGCATCATGGTGTCGAACGGCGCCTATATGCTGAAAGACCGCCGCCCGAACGACCGCATTCAACTCGTGCGCAACCCGCATTTCTTCGATGCGGCGAGCGTGAAGATCGACGAGGTGAACTTCTATCCGTCGGCCGACGAGGCGGCGGCGTTGAAGCGTTATCGCGCTGGCGAACTGGACACGCTGGACCGCTGGCCGCTGGCCGAACACAAGTGGCTGGCGGAGAACATTCCGAACGAGGCGCGGAAATTTCCGGGCCTGCGCGTGCTCTACACCGTGTTCAACATGCGTGAAAAGCCGCTGGACGACAGGCGAGTGCGGCTTGCGCTCGCCATGGCGCTCGACCGCGAGGCGATCCAGAAGCAAGTCTACTTCGCCGCGCACGGCGTGGAAGCGTTGAGCATCATTCCGCCGGCGACTGTGAACGTCGAACACACGGCGAAAGTGCCGTGGGCGGGGAAGCCGATCGAGCAGCGTAAGGAAGAGGCGCGCGCGCTGTTGGCGCAAGCGGGCTTTGGCCCTGCGAATCCGCTGAAGCTGACCTACAATTTCAACAACCGTCCCGACACGAAGCGTGCCGCGATCGCGATGCAGGCGATGTGGAAGGACGTGGGCGTGATCGTCGAGCTGAACGCGAAGGACTTCGCGGTGCACTACGACCTGCTCAAGAGCGCGAACTTCCAGATGGGCGAGGCCGGCTGGGTGTTCGACTACAACGATGCGCAGAGCGTGTTGTTCCTGTTCCTGAGCAGCAACGAGGGGCTCAACTATCCCGGCTACAAGAACCCGGCCTACGATACGGTGATGGATCGCGCCGACCAGGAGAAGGACGTGGTCGTTCGCGGCAAGTTGTTGGATGAAGCGGCCGGTTTGCTGCTCAACGACGTCGCCGTCGCGCCGACCTTCTATCAATTCGTGCGGCCGCTCGTGAAACCGTATGTCCTGAACTGGGAGAACAACCCGCGCGGCGTGAACCGGACGCGCTGGCTCGACATCGGCGACAAGCCGGGGCCGGGTGGATCGTCCGCCGGCACGGGCGACGGCGCACAAGCCTCCGAAGGCGGGTTTTGGGACTGGCTCGCGTCGTGGTTCGATGCGGAGGCCTGGCGCAAGTGGTGGAACTCGTAGGCTGACTACAGTGCCAGGATTTGAGGGCAGCTGTCCGCCGTTCTTGATGCACGATGCCGGACAACCAAGACAAGAGTCGGCTGTCCGACATCGTGTGTCCTGCTTCGCCGTGCAGGTCGCATTCGAAGGCCGTTATCTGCGGTTTTGTTGCGCGATGCCGGACAAGCAGTACACGAGTCGACTGTCCGGCATCGTGTCCTGCTTGGCGTACGAATTGACAGCAGCGTGCGCAACTTTAGCGGCCCGGAGAATGGCTGTCCTTGCCTGGACACCCAGGGTTCGTAAAGAGGAGCGGCGGAGCCCATTTGCGCGTTGACCCTTGTGGCCGACTCAAGCCCGGCCATGACGCGGTCGTCGGTTAAGCTGCGATGCTACATCCACCTTTGGAATGGACGCCCGCTTGATGAAAGCTCGCGCACGCAGTTGCCCAGCTTGGAAACTGTCGACGACGATTCTGGCGCAAAGCGCCGAAAATAGACAGTGCGCAAACTGACGCATCAGAACCCCTTATGTCGCTTAGCCTTCCCGACTATCAACTGACCGCCTCGCGGAATTTGAATCTACTCGCATGTAGAGCCATTTCGGCGAATGTGAATCGGTGCGATTGATCTGAGGATTCTCAGATTTCGGGGAATGCGCGAGTCTTGCGGATGTGTCGATTCGGAGGCGTCCGCGATGACCAAGGCCCATTCGGAAGACTTGCTTATGCGCGTCGTCGAATTTTTCGAAAGCGGCGGCTCCCTCAGGGAGGCCGAGAGCACGTTTGCCTGGGCGAGTTCGGCCTTCCGATGGGGGCAGCGCTTTCACACACCGGCAGCGTCGCTCGCTCGGCGGGCGGCGGCAGCGTCTCGCCCTTGGATAAGGAGGCCGACCTCGTGTTGGACCTGACCAAGAATCAACCGGATCTGACACTTGAAGACTGCGCGCGGAACTCGCGGCCCAAGAGTGCGCAAATTACTTTCGCCATTGTGGCCATGTTTCAAGGTGAGTGGGAAATGCTCTAGCTTGCCGGAGGAGGGATCTTCCGCTCTTGGATCTCCGTTGTGGTCTCGCGGGCAGTGGCTTGTTGACGGCGCCATTCGGCCACGGTGCGACAGACCTTGCGTCCTCCCATGCGGCTGCCCACTGGCGGCGGCTCTTTCTTGCACACGATCTTCTGATCGTCGTCGGTTTGTTGCTGCTGCGGCTGTTCCGGTTGTGCCGCCGGCGCATTTGGAGGCGTCGCCGGTTGGTTGGCGGAGGGCGGCGGATCTTGCACCGTCGGCGCCTCGTCCCCGCGGGCCGTCGCCGACAGCAAAATCACGCATGCTAGAACGGCGGCAGTCAAAAGGTGGGCTGCCTTCATGTCATACTCCTACAAATTGCGCATGAACCCTATCCTAGCAACGCCATAGAGCACAATGTCGCCGCCAGTGGCCGACCCGCCCGTCCAACTGTGGCGGCTATTTCGGCGGAATCTGCGTCACGCTTTCGACGAAGCAGGCGCCGCCATAGCGGAACACCAGAACGTCGTCGCGATCGAAGCACTCCGTGTCGCTGTGCAGGCGGAACTTGTAGAAGTTGCCCGGCCGCCCGAAGTCGCGGCAGGCGTGACGCAGCGCCACTTTGTACTTGGCCGAAGACCGCGTGTGCGCAAGCAGCGTGCGCTCGTCGATCTTCGTCATGTGAGTCATGTCGCGAAACTTGAGGCAGCGGCCCGACGACGCCGCTTCGGCGGCGGGGCCCGACGCCAGGAACGCCGCCGCGGCGACGCCAAACGCGGCCAGCCCGGCAAGTGCGAACGAATAAACTCGCATTGGCAATCTCCTTCTTCTGCGGCCGCATGCCTTCGTTCAGCCGCATCTTGGTGAATCTAGGACAAGAAAAGCGGTTCGCAACCATAAATGTCGCCGCTTTGCCCGCGAAACTGGACTGGTGGGCGTGATATGCGTCGCAGCAAACGGGGTTTCGAGGACGAACATGAGCATCAGCGAGGCCGACGCGCGGAACTTGAAGCAAGCCGCGGTCGATGCATTGCGGCGGGGCGACTGGGCCAACGCTCGGGCGCAATTCGACCGGCTTGTCGCGGCGGAACAGGCGGACGGGCTCGTCTGGTTGGGGCTTGCGGCCGCTTGCCGGGGCTTGAGCGACGGGGCGGCGATGATCGTGGCCGTCGACAAGGTGCTCGGCCTTGAGCCGCGCAACGTTCGCGCCCTGATCATGAAAGCGGATCACATGGTCGCGTCCGGCGATGTTCCCGGCGGGCTGGCGTTCTATCGCGGGGCGATGAAGAGCGCGACCTCGGCTGGACGTCTGCCGCAGGACCTGATCAACGAACTCAATCGGGCGCAAGCGGTCTGCCAACGGCATGCGCAAGACTTCGAGGACTATGTGCGCACCAAGGTGCAGGCGGCTGGGTTCGACGAGCGGACATGGAGCGGCCGGTTCACGCGCTCGCTCGATCTCATGCACGGAAAGCGCGAGCGGTTTTATCAGGAACCACGGCATTATTACTTTCCGGAGCTGCCGCAGATTCAGTTCTACGACCGTGCGCTGTTTCCTTGGCTCGATGCGGTGGAGGCGGCGACCGCCGACATACGCCGCGAAGCCGAAGCAGTGCTCGCCGACAGCGCGGCGTTCAAGCCTTATGTGACCGCGGGCGCGAACGAACGCCCGTACGGCGACGGCCGGGGTTTGCGCGACAACCCGGATTGGAGCGCGTTCTTCATGTGGCGGGACGGCGAGGAAGTGCCGGAAAACGCGGCGCGCTGCCCCAAGACGCTGAAGGCGCTCGAACATGCGCCGTTGAGCCGGACGAAAGGGCGGATGCCGTCGATCCTGTTCTCGCTGATGCGGCCGGGCGCGCATATCCCGCCGCACACGGGCGTGACCAACGCGCGGCTGATCTGCCATCTACCCCTGATCGTGCCGGAAGGCTGCGAATTTCGCGTCGGCAACGAGGTCAGGCCTTGGGTCGAAGGCAAGGCATGGGTGTTCGACGATTCGATGAACCATGAAGCTTGGAACCGGAGCGCCAAGACGCGCGTGATCCTGCTGTTCGACATCTGGCGCCCCGAGTTGAGCGAAGACGAGCGGCAGCTCATCAGCGCCATGCTCCAGGCGATCGACGCCTTCGGGTCGGGCGGAACGAAATGGGACGCCTGAGCGCGCCTTAACGGTACCGCGCCGTTTTCTCGACACTTCGCGCAGGCCGGTGTTAGCCTTCCGCGCATGGTCACGTTTGCCGATTTCATAGCGCCGTTCGACGCGGCCGAGTTCAGGAGGGCCTATTTCGGCAAGAAGCCGCTGCACATTCGCGGCGCGGGCCGGGTTGCCAATCCCCTGCCGTGGACGCGCTTCAACGACGCGCTGGCGATCACGCCCTATTGGAACGAAGAGACGCTGAAGGTCTTCTACCGCAACCGCCTGGCGCTCAAGGAGAACTACTGCGATTTGTCGGATGTGGCCGACGGCGCGAAAGCGCCGGCCGACCCGCGGAAGGTCAAGGCGTTGCTCGGGTTCGGGGCCAGTCTCGTCGCCAACCACATCCACCGCGTGAGCCCGGAGGTCGGCGCCGTCGCGCACATGCTGCAGCGCGAGTTCGGGGCCAGCTGCGGGGCCAACGTTTACTGCTCGTTCAAGGGCGTGCAGGCGTTCAACACGCATTTCGACCTGCACGATGTCTTCGCCTATCAGGCCGAGGGCGAGAAGCTGTGGCACGTTTACGAGGCGCGGGCCGACAACCCAGTCTCGCCGCTGCCGCCGGGGGACGAGAGCGAGAAGTTTTTGGTCGAGAGCCGCGGCAAACTTCTGCTCGAAGTCCACATGAAGCCGGGCGACATTCTCTACCTGCCGCGCGGGCAGTACCACGACGCCATCACGGGGGCCGAGGCGTCGCTGCACGTGACCTATTGGGTGAAGCCGGCCACCGGGCTTGCGCTGTTCAAGCTGTTGGAAAAGGCGGCAGCCGGCGACAGCGCGTTTCGCGCCGACGTGCCGGACGCGCGCGACGGCGCAGCGTTGGCGGCGCATCTGCGCGATTTGGCCCAGCGGCTGGAACGGATGATGACGGCGCCGGCCTTCGCCACGGACGTGCTTAATCATCAGCGTGCCTATGCCCGCGCGCCGGCCGAATTCGAACTGCCGGCGCAGCGGCGGCCGCAGTTCTTTTCCACCGTGAAGCGCGGCGAGATCGTGCGGCGGCCGGAGGGCTCGTTCGCCCGGGTCGACGGGCGCGAGCTCGCGCTCGGCGCTACGGCACCGGCGATCGGCTGGCTCTTGACGCAACGGATGTTCTCGGTCGAAGACCTGAGCGCGCGTTATCCGTTCGTTGTGGAAGCTGAGTTGCGCGCCGTGCTGCAGCACCTGGCAGCGCTGGGCGTCATCGTGGAAACCGAGATGCGCTGACGGATGCCGACGGAAGACGCGCAAGGATTGCCGGTGCGTGCGACGCTGCGACCGGACGGTCTGTATCTCGAACTGCGGGACATTGCTGCGGCCGACCTTGTCGATCCGTTTATGCAAGAGACAGTCCGCCGGGTGACGACGGGGCAGCGTGTCGTCCATATTCCGAACGAGGCCCTAGGGGCGATGCCGCCGCAGGCCGCGCCGGCGGGCGTGATCTTTCATGTGGGACGGTGCGGATCGACGCTGGTTTCGCAGTTGTTGAAACTGCACGGCGACGTGACCGTTTATTCCGAGCCGCGGCCCGTGAACGAAATCCTGGTGCCGCCGCACCACGCGGAGCGAGCGGCACTGATTGCGGCGCTGCGTTCGCTTTCTGCGGTGTTCGCGCGGCACGCCGGCGGGCGCTACGTGCTCAAGCTCAGCAGTTGGAACACGCTCTACTGCGATCTTGTGGCCGCGGCGTTTCCGACGAGCCCGTGGGTGCTATGCGTGCGCGATCCGGTCGAGGTTTGCGTATCGCTGTTGCAGCACCGGCCGGGTTGGATGCGCGATGCGCTTTCACCGGCGCATCCGTTCTCGAATGTCCTCGATACGGCGCGCGCCCCGACGCTGGAACTCTACCTCGCACGCGCATTCGCAGCGTTCTGCGAGGCGGCCATGGGCCTCGATCCGCACCGGGGAATGGTCGTCGCCTACGACGCGCTGCCAAGCGCCGTTTGGAGCGACATCGCCCCGCATTTCGGGCTCACGGTCGACGAGGATTGCCGGGAGCGAATGGCAGCTGCGGCTCGGAAGCATGCGAAGTCGCCCGATGCGGCTTTCGTTCCCGATGCGGCTTCGAAACGCTCGGCCGCGTCGCCTGCGCTGTTGCAGGCAATCGACGGCCTTGCCCGTCCCGCGTTCAGGCGCTTGACGGCGCGTTAGGTATGGATTGCGGTTGACGGGATCGGGGCGCGTCCGTTCTATCCGCCGTCCTCACGTTCTTCGACTCGGGTGGTTCATGACGCAACTGCGGGAAGCGATCGATCGCGGCAATGCCGCGCGGCGCGCCGGTCTCATCGAAGAGGCGCTGACACACTATCGCGCGGCCATGGTCGCGGCACCCGACGACGGCGAGGCGATGAGCCTCACCGGCCTCATGCTGTTGCAACTTTCCAAAATCGAGGAGGCCGACCCTTTGCTCAAGCGGGCGGTGCAGCGCGATCCGGAGCACATCGGCTTCCGGATCAACCTGGCCGCGCTCTTCGAGCGCCAAGGACTGCTGAAAGACGCCATGCTGACCTACAGCGCCATCACCAACCTGGCGCCGGGCTTTGCGCCGGCGTGGGAGCGGCTGGGCGACCTGACGATGCAGATGCAGAAACCGGGCGAGGCGATCAAGTATTTGGAGCGGGCGGCAGTCCTTGAGCCAGACAACACCACCGTTGCCGTAAAGCAGGCGGCTGCCCTGTTGGCGCTCGGCCTTACAGCGGACGCACGACGGCGGCTCGACGCGCTGCATCGCGCGCCGCCGACGCGGGCGTTCTTCGACACCTACGTCAACGTTGCCACCGCGCAAGCCGATTGGCCTGCGGTCGAGCGGGCGGCAACCGCTTGGGTGAAGGCGGTGCCCAGCGATCCCGGCAGCTGGCAGGCGTTGACGACCGCGCACTACGAAACGGGACGTCTTCGGGAGGCGATGGAGCTCTATCGGAACGTGCTGCAGTATGGAGGGCGGGACGCACGGCGCCTGACCGTCTATGCGCAGCATTGCCTGAACGTCTCCGAGATCGACGAAGCGGAGACTGCGTTGAGAGACGCGGAGATCCTCGACCCGGCCTATGTCGAGATGTTGTCGGCGCGCGCTTTGCTTGCGACCTATCGGGGGCGCTTCGAGGAGGCTGAAGCCTATTGCCGGCGGGCGCTCGCGCAGGACGCAGGCCACATCGCAGCGTACCGGGTGCTCAGTCAGCTGAAACGCGGACGATTGACGGTGGAGGAGCGGAGCGTCCTCTCTGGTCTGGCGGGGCAACGCGGGCTGAAGCCCGCCGACCGGATCGCGGCAAGCTTTTTGCTCGGCGATGCATTCGACGCAGCCGGAGCGTTCGACGAGGCGTTCGCCGCCTATTCCAGCGCAAACCGCCAAGGCTTTGAGAGGACGGCAGCCGAGAACGCCGGCTACATTCCCGCCAAGCGTGTGCAGTGGATCGACGCGCTGATCGCTCAGTTCGCGTCGGTGCCCAGTCCGATCGTGCCTTCCATGGGGCCGCGTCCGATCTTCATCGTGGGTATGCCGCGGTCGGGGACGACGTTGACCGAAAGCATTCTGGCGAGGGATTCGCGGGTGTTCGCGTGTGGCGAGCGGACCGTCATGCCGCAGATTCTGCTCGACTTTCTTGCCGAGGCGAAGAGGGGTGGGCCGGCGCAAATCACGGGCGAACGGTGGCAGAACTGGGTGCGCGCTTACTGGTATCAGCTGCCCGATATCGGGGGAGCCTTGTCGATCACCGACAAGAATCCGTTCAATTTCGAATCGGCGGGGTTGATCGCCGCGTTGTTTCCCGACGCGAAGATCGTCAACGTGCGGCGCAATCCGGTCGAAACGGGACTCTCGATCTTCCGCAACGAGTTTTCGAAGTTCGTGGCCTTCTCAAACAGACTTGAGGATATCGGGCACTACTACGGCCAGTACGCACGCCTGACGGCGCATTGGGAGCGTGTGTTGGGCGAACGTTTCGTAACGGTTCAGTACGAGACGTTGGCCGGCGACCACACGCGGGCGGCCCCTGGCCTGCTCGCGGCCTGCGGACTTGCGGCCGATGCCGAAGGATCGGCGCGCGACCGGCCGATCACCACACTGAGCGCCGTACAGGCGCGCGGCGACGTTAGCGTGATGGAGCCGCGGGCGGATCGCTACAAGGCGCACATCGGACCGCTTATCCGTGCGCTGGAGGCGGCGGGGATCGACCTTGCGACGGGTGCGCTCAAGGGCTGATCGTCATCTTCCGAACAAGGTGCGCAGCGGTTCCAGGTGCCGGGCGTAGTTGCGCCACCGGCCGGACGAGCGGGCGTAGAGCGGCTCGCGCACCTGCCAAACGCTTGCGGTTTTGACCGTGCTTTTTGTTTCGTGAAACGAGAGGCAGGCGTCGTTCCATTCAAGTTCGCAGAATTTCAGAAGGCGCTCGACGGCCGGGCGCGGCGCGGCGACAAACGCATCGTAGTCGAAATCCAGAATGTCGGCGCCATAGAGCGACTTCCAATGCGCCATGAGGCGGTCGTGTTCGCGCAGATAGTGCGCCGTGTCCGTAAGATCGAGCGCGTAACTCATGCTGTGATCGAGGTGGAGAAAGAACACGGATAGGCAGTTGTCCAACGGATCGCGAGTCGTGTGAATAACTTTCGCCGCGGGAAACAGGCTCTTGATCAGACCGATGTAGAGGAAGTTGTCCGGACGCTTGTCCGTGATCCGAATTGCCTGCGGAAAGAGGCCTCGCAGAGCGCGCAGATAGCCGTCCGCGAGTTCGGCGAGGCGGGTTGGGTCCGCGCGGGCCATGGCTGCCGGAAAGGGCGCGAGGTCGCGCTGAACCATCGCCGGCAAGAAGCCCAGCTCACCGCCCGCCGTTACCTTAGGGTGGCTGGCCAACACCTGCTCCACGAGCGTGGAGCCCGAGCGGAACATGCCGCAGATGAAGACCGGCGGCGTGCTTGCGCCAAGCGTCGCCGGCGCAGCCGATCGGAACGCTTCAATCAGCTGGTCGACGAACCGAGCGTGACGGGCGCGATCGTAGGGCGGGATGGCCCGCGGCATGCTTGCGCGGCTTAGGCGATTGGCGGCGGCATAAGCATCGAACGCCGCATCATAGGCGCCGTTCGCGTCAAGGCACTTGCCGAGTGCGAACCCGAGGCTTGACCGTTCGGCCGGCGTGGCGCGCGGATTCGCCATCGCTTCGCGCAAACGAACGAGAAGAGGATCGTTCTGGTCCGTGGGCATCTTCAGGCTGGCGTATCGAGCGAGGGCCTCATGGGCGGACGGATCGACAGTCAGCAACCGTTCATAGATTTCGAGCGCTGCGCTGCGATCGCCACGGTCTTCCTTGAGATTTGCAAGATTGAGAAGTGCCGGCGCATATCGTTCGTTGCGCGCTAGGGCAGCCTTTAGCTCAGCCTCTGCCGCCTCGTCGTTGCGGAGATGATCGGCATAGATCACCGCCCGGTTGAGATGGATTTCTTCGGGTTCATGTGCCCCTCGGTCGAGCGCTTGCCGGTAGGCAGCCAATGCGGCTTCGAACCGGCCGAGATGGCGCCGCACAAACCCTAGATTGTACCAAGCGTTAGGCAAATCGGGCCATTTGGCGAGCAAATGCTCATACGCGGCCGCCGCCTCCTCCAAGCGCCCGGCGCGCTGAAACGCGGCTGCGGCAGCCAACAATTGGGCCCGTGGATCGTGTCCCGACAACTGACCTGCCTTGCCCTTTCCACCCAGAATCTATCGCCGATTGTGCGGCCTTGTCTCTCGACCCTTTGGTTGTCCGATGTGGCGTGTCAATCAGGTGACACTTAGGACACAATGAGGCCCGGTGCGTCCCGTATGACACGGTTTTTGGCCATTTTAGCACAGTCATTTAATTGACTTCCCCCAGTTGGAGCACTTACGGTTGTGGCAGAGCGGATTGGGGCCAGGACTCGACGTGGGGCGTCGGGTCTTTGGAATCCGCGAGGGGTTGTGGGGGACGTGATGGGGAAACTGCGGTTTTTTCCGGCACCAGACCGTCTTTCCAGGCTCGGAACTGAGACCTGTTGACAAGAGGGATGGTAGTCGTGCGCAGCGAGTCTAAGAAATACACAACGCTTCGGAATGTTTTGCTCACGGGCGGCGCCGCATCGGCGTTGACGTTGGGTTTGGCCCCTGCGGCGATCGCCCAGGACGGCAAAGTGGAGAAGGTGACCGTTACCGGTACCCGCATTCCGCAGAAGAACCTGATCACGACGAGCCCGGTCACGCAGGTGACGGCGGCCGACGTCGACACGCAAGGCGTCACGCGCCTTGAAGACCTCGCCAACGAACTCCCTCAGGTCTTCGCCGCGCAGAACTCGACAGTCTCCAACGGTGCGACGGGTAGCGCGAACATCAACCTTCGCGGTCTCGGATCGGCCCGTACCCTCGTTCTGATCAACGGTCGCCGCATGCCCTACGGCAACCCGAACACTTCGGCCGCGGACGTCAACGGCATCCCTGCGCAGCTTGTGGAGCGCGTCGAAGTGCTCACCGGTGGCGCTTCGGCGGTCTACGGTTCTGACGCCCTGTCCGGCGTCGTCAACTTCATCATGCGCCGCGACTTCGAAGGCGTGCAGGTCGATGCTCAATACGGCTTCTACTCGCACCACAACGACTTTGAGGGCGCGGGCTTTTTGCGCCAAGTCATTGCGGCACGCGCGCTAACGAACCCGGTTGAGTTCAAGCTTCCCCAAGACGACGTCAATGACGGCGTCAGCAAGCAAATCACCGGCGTGATGGGCGTGTCAAATGCCGATGGCACGGGTAACATCACGGCTTACATCGGCTATCGTTCCAACGATCAGATCTTGCAGCGCGACCGCGACTTCTCTGCGTGCGCCCTTGGACCGCAGAGCACTGCCGCCGTCGCGGGCGTTCCGGCGGGCGCGTTGCACTGGACGTGCGGCGGTTCGGGTACGAATGCCACGGGCAACTTCACGGACTTTGCAACCTATCAGTTCACGATCGATCGTGGGACCGGCCTTGCGCGCAACTTCGCGGCAGCGACCGACCAGTACAACTTCGGCCCGCTGAACTACTATCAGCGCCCAGACGAGACCTACACGCTCGGCGCGTTCATGCACTACCAGATCGATGAGCAGATCGAGGCCTATCTCGACCTAATGTTCAGCGACTACTCGACGATCTCGCAGATTGCACCGTCGGGCAGCTTCTTCAGCGTTGGTCAGGTCAATTGCGGCAATCCGTTCTTGAACGGGACTTCCGGCACGGGTGCTTTCAGCGCCGCTCAACTGACTACGATTGGATGTACGCCGGCGGCGATTGCAGCCAACTCCGTCGTTCCGATGTATATTGCTCGGCGCAACGTCGAAGGCGGCGGCCGCCAGCAGGACCTCGGTTTCGACACGTATCGCATGTCGGGTGGCTTCCGCGGGGAGCTCGTCGAAGGCGTCGATTACGACTTGGCGCTGCAGTACTCCAAGGTGCGGTTTGCACAGACGTACCTGAACGACTTCTCAGTCACGCGGCTGCAGCGCGCGTTTAATGTCGTCGATGGCGATCCGGGGCCGGGCGTGGTCCCAACGTGTCAGTCCGTGATCGACGGTACGGATCCGGCTTGCGTCCCCTATAACATCTTCCAGAACGGCGGCGTCACGCAGGCGGCTCTCGACTATCTGCAGATTCCGCTCATGCAACGCGCGGAACTCGACCAACGCATCGGCACGTTTACATTGAACATCGATATGGGCACTTGGGGCGTGAAGAGCCCGTTTGCCGAATCTCCGGTGTCAATGGTTCTCGGTACTGAGTACCGGCGCGACGCCTTGCGGTCGGTCACCGACGAGAACTTCTCGACGGGGAACGGCGCCGGTCAGGGCGGTCCGACGCTCGGCTTGTCGGGCGAGACGGACGTTTCCGAGTACTTCGGCGAAATGCAGCTGCCGTTGCTTGAGGATCAGCCGTTTGCGAAGCAATTGACGATTGATCTGGCGTATCGCTACTCAGAGTACGACAGCGGAATCACAACCGACACTTGGAAGATCGGTGCCGATTGGGCTCCGACGGAGGACATTCGCTTCCGTGGCAGCCGTCAACGCGCAGTCCGTTCGGCGAACGTGATCGAACTGTTCTCGGCGCAGGGTTTCAATTTGTTCGACATGGACGACGATCCTTGCGACCTGACTGACCCAGGCCTGAACGGCACGGCGCCAGTCGCGAACTGCCAAGGCCTGAACCCCTGGCAAGTCACGGCCGGTCAGGCTGCGGGCGGCGGCCTGACGAGCCCCGCTGGTCAGTACAACTTCCTGCAGGGCGGTAATCCGAGCGTTTCTCCGGAAGTCGGCGACACCACGACGTTGGGTTTCGTGTTCACACCAACCTTCCTCGAGAACTTTGTCCTGAGCGTCGATTGGTTTGAGATCGTGGTGGACAACACGATTTCGACGACTGGCTCGATCAATACGGTCACGGCGTGCTACTTTGGCGGCGACGTGGGGTCTTGTAATCGTATCCTGCGTAATCCAGGCACAGGTCAGCTTTGGATCGGCGCGGGCCGGGTCGAAGACTTGAACACCAACATCGGTAGTCTCGAAACAAGCGGTGTCGACGTGAACGCCCAGTACGGGTTCAACCTCGACGACGTCGGTCTCGACGGTGCGGGCGGCCTGAAAATGGAGCTGATCGGCACGTTGCTCCAGGAAATCATAACGGATCCAGGTGCCGCGACTGGCGCTCTCCCCTATGATTGCGCGGGACTGCATTCCGGCCGCTGCAACGCTTCGGTCTCACCGGTCAATCCGAAGTGGCGTCACCGCTTCCGTGCGACTTGGCAAACCGCGTGGAACACAGATCTGTCGTTGACGTGGCGCCACTACGGGGAAGTCGATCGCGACTCCGGTGCGCCAACGGAACTGGATTACACGCTCGCCGCCGAAAACTACTTCGACGTGGCCGCGACGATCGGGTTGCCGCTCAGCTCGCGTCTGCGCGTCGGCGTGAACAACATCATGGACAACGACCCGCCGCTGACGGACAACGGTGGCACGACGGGTAACGGCAACACCTACCCGCAGATCTACGAAGCGCGCGGCCGGTTCGTGTTCATGGGTCTGACGACCGACTTCTAACGATTGTCCTTCGTTAATGGAGTGGAGCAGCGGCGGGAGTGATCCCGCCGCTGTCTTTTTGGAGCGGACGCTGTGACCTCTCGAATGGGTTCAGTTTTCTGGACTTCGTTGCCGGCGTCAGACAGTCGCGTTGAAAGCGTTCGAGGCGTTCATCATCGCGGTAACGAGTTTGCGTTCGGCTTCGCTCAGGAACGGGTTCCAAACGTCGAAGATGAGGATGACGCGCAGTTGATCGCTGTCGTTCCAGGCTTCGTGGTCGATCGAGTCGTCGAAGACCCAGGCTTCGCCCATCTTCCAATCGCGCGTGTGGTTGCCGACGCGGAAGCGGCAATTGCCGGGCAGGATCAGCGGCAGGTGCACGATCAGGCGAATGTTCGTCGACCCGGTGTGCGCGGGAATCGTCGTGCGCGGCGCGAGCGCGGAGAACATCGCGGTCGGCGCGAAGCCCGGTTGATCGGCGAGCGGAAGTTTTTCGAGCACCGCGACCGTGCGCGGGCAGCGCGCACAAATCTCTTCGATGCGTTTCCCGTCCCGCCACATATGCAGCGTGCTCCAGCTCGGCGAGTGATTGAGTGCGGTCCATTGGTTCACGGGTGCGTGCGCCGGCAGCTGGATGTAAGGGTGAAACTTCTCCCAATCCTCCTTGATGAGCGCGAGCGCCTCGTCGCGAATGATCTCGGTGGCAGCCTCGAGTTCGGGCAGCCACGGGAAGTGCACGCGATCATAGAACGAGGTCGCCGGCAGTTCGGGGAAGTCGAACAGCAACGGCTCGTGAACGCGACGCTTCTTCAGTCCGGCAAAGATTTCGAGCGACTCGTCGAAGCGCGCGGTTTCGCTCGCCGGGAAGCGGCTCCGCAGCGGCGCGACGGCGGCACGCATGTGCGCGGCGAGCGCTTCGCGGTACGCCGCGACTGCGCGGCGCGCGTGGTCGACGGGCGCTCTCAAGCTCGGGAGGATATTGTCGTCGGGCGGCGCCAGCTTCAGCGCGTTCGCGAACGTGCGCGCGGCAAGTTTATGCTGCCCCATCTTTTCTTGCACCGCGCCCTTCGAAAGAAGTGCAAGCAGATGATAGGGATTGAGCGCGAGCGCGCGATCCAGCGCCGCGAGCGCGCCCGCCAAATCGCCCTGCATGCGCAGCGCGAGCGCCATCTGCATGGGGAGTTCGGGATCCGTGTTTCCCGCTTCATGCGCGCGAAGGCGTTCGATTGCCTGGACGACCTCGCCCGCAGCCAGCATGCGCTGGATCTCTTTGACAAAGCTGCTGGTCGGGGGGATGTCGGTCATCTTGCTGGTACCGGGTTTTTCCGCCGTCATAGCAGGAATTCTCGGTCGCGCGCGTCGTTCACGGGGTCTTGGTTCCCCACCCGGGCGAGGGGGAAAGCGCGCCAAATCTGCCTCAAGTTGTGTTGCAGTGAGACCACAACGCTGCGAATACAGCTTACAACGATAGTTAACGGACCGTTTTTCTATGCCTCGTGGCCAGGGGCTCTTGTACTATTGCCTGAAGCTCGGGGGGTAAGTCCGCGTGCTGGTGGTGAAAAAGCGCCATTTACGGGGCGTAATTCTAGGGTGCGAAAATAGAGAGGGTGCAATGGGGTTGAAGAAGCTGTGGGGGATGTCGGCCGCAGCCATCGCGCTGGCAGTCGGCGCGGGGACAGCAGTTGCGGGTTCGCTTCCGAGCGCTGGGCCGGATCGGCATGGGTGGTATTTCGGGCTCGAAGCCGGCTGGAACGCGGTCAGCGATACGAGCATTCCGGCGGCGGGTCTTCTCGACCTGCAATTTGAGAACGGCCGCGCGGCGTTCCTGACCTTCGGTTATGCGTTCGAAGGCAACTGGCGCCTCGAACTCGAAGGCGGCTACCGCGACAACGACCTTGAGAAGCGCAACTTCGTGCCGGCCTTCGGCGGAGACCTGCGCGAGTACAGCGGCATGATCAACGTCCGCAAAGACATCCCGCTTTCGAAGCGTTGGCTCTTCGACATTGGTGCCGGCGTTGGGTTGGACAATGCACGCTTTGAGGACCAAACGACTCTGAAGGACGGCGACACAGTGATCGCCGGTCAAGCGATCGCCGGATTGACCTACCGTCTTTCCAATCACTGGGACATCTCGGCGACCTATCGCTATCTGATCGCGATCGAGAACCCGGAGATCCGCCTCGGTGCGTTCAAAGACGAGATGGACATCGGCAAGCACACGGTGACGCTGGGTCTGCGCTACGGCTACGACGATCCGCCGGCACCGCCGCCGCCCGCCGCGCCGCCTGCGCCGCCGCCGGCTGCACCGCCGCCGCCGAAGCAGTTCATCATCTTCTTCGGCTTCAACAAGTGCAACATCACGGCGGAAGCCGATGCGGTGTTGAGCGAAGCGGCTGCGGCCGCGAAGTCGGGCGGCAGCTCGACGGTCGCGATCGAAGGCCACACGGATACGTCGGGTTCGGCCGCGTATAACCAGAAGCTGTCCGAATGCCGCGCCAACGCCGCGAAGGCGAACCTGGTCGGCAAGGGCGTCGCGGAAGGTGCGATCTCGACGAGCGGCAAAGGCGAATCGCAGCTGATCGTCCAGACGGGCGATGGCGTGAAAGAGCCGCAGAACCGCCGCGCCACGATCAACCTGAACTAATCGGGGCAACCTGAACTAATCGGGTCGATCTGAAGGAAAAAGCCGGGGGCGGACCGCCAAGGTCCGCCCTCGTTGCGTTTGGTGCAACAAACGCCGGTTTGCATTCCCGATGCCGGATGCGTCATCTCTTCTTCCGTGCAAGACGCTTCCAGACGGCTCGACGAGGCGGCGGCGCTCGAGGCCAACGGCCGCCCGGCCGAGGCCGAGGCCGCCTACCGGCAGTTGCTTGCCCAATACCCGGGGCAGCCGGCGATCCTTCACCGGCTTGCGCTGGTGCTGAAGACGCGCGGGGCACTGGCCGAAGCAGAGAGCCTGCTCCGCCGCGCGATCGTCGCCGCGCCGGGCGAGGCGGTGCTGCACAACAACCTCGCCAACGTGCTGCGCGCCGGCGGGCGGGCGGATGCGGCCGTTCCGATCTATCGCAAGGCGCTGGGTCTGAACCCGGGCTATGGCGAGGCGCATTACAATCTGGGCGTCGCCCTCGAAGATCTGGGCCAAGCAGACGACGCGCTTTCCGCCTATGCGCAGGCCGTCGCTTTGCGGCCGACGTTTGCGCCGGCGCAGACGCGTCTCGGCGCGCTTCTTCGCGGTAAGGGACAGCACGACGAGGCGCTTGCAGCCTTGAACGCTGCACTTGCCGCCAATCCGCGCGCGTTCGACGCGCTCTACTATCGGGGTCTCACGTTCGCGGCGCTCGAGCGGTTCGAGGACGCAGTCGCCGATCTTCAGTCGGCGGCGATGCTGAAGCCCGCGAGCTTCGAGGCGTTGCATGCGCTCGCCAACAATTTACGCAACGCGGGGCGCAATGACGAAGCGCTCGCGGCCTATTGGCAGGCGATGGAGATGCAGCCGCAAAACGCGATGACGCATGACGAGCTGAACCGTCTCGCATGGATGAGCGGGCGGAACGACCTGTTCCTCACCTCGTTCGCGTATGTGCGCGAGCGGTCGGGCGAGGACGCGACGCTTCTGTTCACCGAGGCGCAGATCCGCCTGCAGCGCAACGACGGCCCCAACGCGGAGCGGCTGCTCAGACGCGCGCTGGACCTCGCGCCCGAGCGGGCGGATGTCAACGCGCTGCTCGGGCGGCTGTTGTCGCGCAGCGGGCGGCACGACGGCGCGTTTGCCGCCTTCGACGCGGCCGTGCGCGCGGCGCCCGACACCGCCGTCTATCGCAACGAATACGGCTATGCGCTGTTGAAAGGACGCGAGGCGAAGGCCGCGCTCGATCAGTTCGAGGCGGCGCGGCGGCTCAATCCGAACGATCAGTTGGCGCTCGGCGGCGTTTGCGTTGCCTATCGCGAGCTCGGCGACAGCCGCTATCATCGGCTCGTCGACATCGAGAAATTCGTTCAGCCGTTCCGCTTGACCGTGCCCACGGGGTTCGCCGATGCAGCCGCGTTCAATGCGGCGCTGGCGGAGGAACTTACCCGCTTGCACACGATGACGGCCGAGCCGCTCGATCAAACGCTGCGCGGCGGCACCCAGACGGCGGGCTTGCTCTTTGCGCGCAAGTCGAAGCTGATCGCGCAGGCGCGCGAGGCGATCGCGGAGGCGGTCGGCGCCTATGTCGCGATGCTGCCGGACGACGCGTCGCATCCCATGCTCGCGCGCAAGGACGCTCAGTTTTCGTTCACGCATTCGTGGTCGTGCAAGCTGCGTTCGAGCGGATTCCATACGAACCACGTGCATTCGATGGGTTGGATCAGCTCGGCCTACTACGTCGATCTGCCGGGCGCGCTTCACGACGCGGAGCGGCGGCAAGGGTGGCTCAAATTCGGCGAAACGCATTTGGAACTCGGCGGGCGCGACCGGCCGGAGCATTACGTGCGGCCGCAGGTCGGCGAACTCGTGCTGTTCCCGTCCTACTTCTGGCACGGTACGGTGCCGTTCGAGTCGCCGTCCGACCGGTTGACGATCGCCTTCGACGTCGTGCCGGGCATCGTCGATCCGGCGACGATCGCGCCCGGGCCCTATTGAGATGCGGATGATGCCGTGAGCCAGCCCGCGGAAGAGCTTCTGTCGCGCCTCGGCGCGTCCGCCGACGTTCTGGTGCAGAAGATCGACCTCGTGCGCGAGGCGGCGCTGCTGGTGGCGTTCGACGCCGGGCAGTATCGGGCGGCGAGTTTTCTCGACGATCGCATCCTGACCGCGACCACGAAGGGGGGCTGGGTCAGACTCAAGCGCGTGACCGAGGCGGCGCGTGCGGTGACACCGCTGCCGCTGCACTTCATCTTTCACGCGGGCCATGTCGGCTCGACGCTGCTCAGCCGGTTGATCGACGAAAGCGGCAGCGTGCTGGGGCTGCGCGAGCCCTTGCCCTTGCGTCAGCTCGCGGAGGCGCATGACGTCGTCGGCACCGCGGAGTCGCTGCTCAGCGAGGCCGCGTTCCGCGAACTCACCGACGCGCTGCTCAAATTGTGGGGACGCGGGAGCGGTCCGGCGCGCGCCGTCGTGCTCAAGGCGACGAGCAGCGCCGGGCGGCTTGCGCCGCTGCTGCTTGCGCGGCTGCCGGAGGCGCGGGCGGTCTATCTGAACGTGAAGCCCGAGCCCTATCTCGCGACACTACTCGCGGGGGCGAACTCGCCGGCGGATTTGCGCGGACACGGGCCGGAGCGGATGCGACGGCTGCGCGCGATGGGCGTGCCGCCCGCCGAGGCACTGCACGAACTTTCGCTCGGCGAACTTGCGGCACTCGGTTGGCTTGCCGAGCGGCTGAGCCAGCGGGCGGCGGAGGTCGCGGGCGGCGCGCGCCTCGTTGCGGTCGACTTCGACCGGCTCTTGGGCGACGTCGCCGGCCAGATCGAGCGCGTCGCTTCGCATTTGTGGATCCCGCACGACGCACAGTTCGCGGCGCGGGCCGCCTCAAGCCCTGCGCTGACGCGCTATGCGAAGGCGCCGGAACACGCGTACTCGCCGGCATTGCGCGCGCAGGTGCTCAACGACGCGCGGGCGCGGCACCGGGAAGAAATTCGCAAGGGGCTCGCGTGGCTGCAACGGATGGCCTCGGTCCATCCGGCCGCGGCGGCGGTGGCGGCGGCCTAATTCTTCGCCCACATGCGCATGAGGTTTTGGCGAACCACGTCGAGGCGGACGCGGTTTTCCCACTTCATCGTCGCGCCTTCGAGGGCAGCGAGTTCGTTCAGTTCGTAGACCTGCGTGCGCTGATGCTCGTCGGCGATGAAGCTCTCGATGAACGTGATCGAAACGAGGCGCTGGCCCGAACGCACGGGCACGACTTCGTGCAGCGTGGTCGACGGATAGACGATTGCGTTGCCCGCTTCGCCCTTGAACGCGAGCGTGCGGTCGCCGACGGCGATCTGCAGCTCGCCGCCGTCGTAGGTGCCCGGGCCTGCGAGCCAGACGGTGCATGACAGATCGGAGCGGAGGCGGCCGTTCGCGAGCTGGATGATCGCGGCGTCGGCGTGGGCGCCGTACTTCATACCCGGCTCATAACGCGACATCAGCGGCGGGGCGATACGCTTCGGCATCGCAAAGTCGATGAACTCGCGGGAGCGGGCGAACGCCTGGTTCACGATCTGAACGGATTCCGCGTATTTCGGATCGGCATAGTCGGCCTGCAGATTTTGCTTCGTCTGGTTCGCGGGGTTCGTGACGCGGCCGTCGACGAAACGCAGTTCGCGCGCGAGCGCCTGCATGCGGGCGACTTCGGGCGGGGTCAGCAGCGGCTTCAATTCGAGAAACATGAGGATCGGCTTTCTCTCAGCGTCCGTCGGCTTGATAGTACTCGCGCTGGGCGGCGAGCAAAGCGCAGACCATGTCGCGTTCGGCCAGGCTCAAATACGGGTTCCAGACATCGAAGATCAGGACGACGCGCAGCTCATCGCTGGCGTTGCGCGCTTCGTGCTCGATCGTGTCGTCGAATATCCACGCCTTGCCGCGCGTCCAGTTGCGGCTCTCGTTGCCGACGCGGAACGTGCAGTTCTCCGGCACGATCAGGCCCAAATGGGTGATCAGCCGCGTGTTCGTGACGCCGGTGTGGGGCGGAATCACCGCGCGCGGCTTCAAGCTCGAAAAGAACGCGGCGGGCGCGAAGCCGGGCACATTGCACAACGGCATCGACTCCAGCACGGCCGCCGTCTTCGGGCATTGGCGGCAGTGATCGTCGATCCGCCGGCCGTCGTCCCACAAGAAGTAAGCGCTCCAATCCATCGATCGGTTCAACGGTGCCATCTCGTTCGTCGGCACGCCGTCGGGGTGGTTGAGGTAGGGGCGGAAGTCGCCGGAATGCTCGTTCAGGACTTGACGCAGTTCGCTTTCGATCGCGTCGGTCGCCGCTTCAAGGTCCTTGAGCCAGGGAAACTCCGCTTCGTCGTAGTACTGGATCGCGGGCAGGCGCGGATAATTGTAGAGCACCGGTGCGGCCGCGTAGATACGCTTTGCGCCGGTGAATGCGTCTTTCGATTCGTCGAAGCGATCGAGTTTCGCGCCCGCGTGACGCGCGCGCATGGGGCCGAGCTTGTCCGCCAAGAACGCGTCGAGCGCCTCTCTATTCTCCGCAACGGCGGCGCGGGCGCGTCCGACCAGTGCGCGCAGATCGGGCGAGAGACGCTCTTCGGGCGGCGTGATCTTCAGCGCGTCGTTGAACAGGCGCGCGGCTTGTTTTCGAAAGCCTTGGCGCTCGAGCAGCGCGCCCTTGGCCAAGATCGCGGGATAGCAGTAGGGGTCGGCCTTGAGGGCGGCTTCGAGTGCCGCCGCCTCGCCCGCGTCGTTGCTGCGCAAACGCTCAGCATGCGCCCACGCCAGCGGGATCATCGCGTCGCGCGGTGCCTGTTCCGTCGCCTTCGACAGCCACCGCACCGCGGATGCGGGGTCGCCGTTCGCGAGGGCGCGCTGGCCGAAGAAGTAGAGCGCTTCCGGATGATCGGGGCTTGCGGCACGTACCTGATCCCAGGCCCGCGCGGCCTCGTCGACGCGCCCGCTCCGAGCAGCCTTGCGCGCGAGGTCAACCAGCGCGGCGATGGTTGTGTTCATGAGTCGCTCGTTCGTCGCTCCTCGTGTTTGGCGTCGTTGGCCATGCGGCGCAAGCTTGCCGTGCGCGCCCATGCCTTCGTGTTGATCGGCATCAACGCGCCATTCCGTGCACCACGCTCAACGCGCACGCAACGTCTCGTTGATGCAACTGAGCCACGAACTGTCTCAGGAATGCTCCGTGTGCGTCCGAATCTATGGACGCAACTCTGAGAAGCACGGTAATCCGGAAGTTGAGGGATGATTCGATACATATGGTGTGAGGGTACAAGCTCTCGCGCTCGGCGGTTGCTTGATCGCAACCGATTGATGGTTTTTGGAGCGGCTTGTTCGTGAATTGTTCACCCAACAAACGCTCCGCCGCATGTGTCTCAGCAACCGCGGGCGAGCGAACCCGCGGCCACAGTCGAACTCGATAGCGGACGCCAAAGCAGAGGGGGAATGCCCGTGAATAGTCAAAAAGCCAATCGTAGTTTGAGATCCGCCTTGATGGCCGGCGCCGCGCTCGCGACCGTCGGCGTCATGCCGGTCGCCGCTGACACACCGGTCGAGAAAGTGACCGTCACCGGGTCGCGCATTCCGCAGAAGGGCCTGACGTCCGTGTCGCCGGTGTCGACGATTACCGCCGTCGAACCGAAGCTGCAGGGCGCGACGTCGACGGAGCAGCTGCTCAACAACCTCCCGCAAGTCTTGGCGGGCCAGTCCTCGGAGTTGTCGAACGGTGCGTCGGGTACGGCCACCGTCGACCTGCGCGGTCTCGGCGCGGTGCGCACGCTGGTGCTGATCAATGGCCGACGCCTCGCGCCGACGGCCACAAACCCGAACAACGGCAGTCCGGTCGCCGACCTGCATCAGATTCCTCTGCTGATGGTGGAGCGCGTCGAGGTGCTGACAGGCGGCGCATCGGCCGTCTACGGTGCCGACGCGGTCGCTGGCGTCGTGAACTTCATCACGCGGCGCAACTTCGAAGGCGTCGAGGTCAATGCGTCGTACGGCATCTATCAACACGACAACGAAAACGAGACTGCGCGCCAGCGTGTGCTGGACGCGGGCTTCAACGTTCCCGACAAGACGGTCTGGGACGGCCGCACCGTCACGGTCAGCGGCCTCATGGGCGCGAATTCGTCCGACGGTCGCGGAAACATCACGCTCTACGCACAGTATCGCAATGCGCAGGCGCTCCTACAGTCGGAACGCGACGAGACGGCGTGCGTTCTGGCCTCCGACATCACCGAGCTCGTTTGCCGCGGCTCGGCTAACAACTCCGCGGGCCTGTTCACCGGCGTCGACGGTGTCAGCCAGGGCGACTTCATCAGCACTGTCGGCGGCGACCTGCAACCTTATGCCGGAGAAACGTTCAACTTCGGGCCGACGAACTATCTGCAGCGCCCGAACGACCGATACCTGCTTGGCGCGATGGGCCATTACGAACTTGCGCCGGATGCGGACGTCTACGCAGAAATTTCCTTCGCGGACAGCCGCACACTCGCGCAGATCGCACCTAGCGGTCTGTTCTACGGCAGCGGCAGCGGCCCGGACGGCACGGAACTCGTGAACTGCGACAATCCGTTCTTGCTCTCGGGCACGGCGCCGACGCGCCCGTTCGACATCTTTTGCGGCCCAGCCTCCGGCTTGGGAGCGACGGACAGCGCGCAAGTCTATATCGGCCGCCGCTTCGACGTGGAGCTCGGCGGGCGCGTCGACGATCTGCGACATACGGCATATCGTGGCGTCTTGGGCTTGCGCGGCGATATCGAGGGTTGGACGTACGACGTCTACGCGCAACGCGGCACATCAATATTCAGCGACACCTACACGAGTGACCTTTCCGTGTCGCGCATCGCCAAGGCGCTCCAAGTCGTGCCCGATCCGCGTCCGGGCCCAAACTTCGGCCAGCCTGTCTGTAAGTCGGTTCTGGACAGCAGCGATCCGAACTGCGTGCCGCTCAATATTTTCCAGCTTGGTCAGGTTTCTCCGGAGGCCGCCTCCTATGTCTCGACGCCTGCGTTCATGACGGGCGAATCGAACGAGACCGTCGTTAATGCGTCGCTGAACGGCGAATTGGGCGTCGCGTCGCCGTGGGCGACCTCATCGTTTCTGTCTGCGATCGGGGGAGAATACCGGCTCGAGCAGTACCGGATCAGCACGGACGCCGTGTATCAGTCGGGCGACTTGACTGGTCAGGGCGGCGCGACGCCGCCGGTCAAGGGCCACTACGAAGTGTGGGAACTGTTCGGCGAGTTGGAAGCACCGATCATCGAAGACAAGCCGTTTGCAAAGCTCGTGTCCGTGTTCGGCGGCTACCGCCTCTCGGACTACGACAACGCCGGCATCACGCACACCTACAAGTACGGCGCGGCATGGTCGCCGGTCGACGACCTGCGCTTCCGCGGCACCTTCCAACGTGCCGTGCGCGCGCCCAATGTGGTCGAGCTGTTCACGCCGCAACGCATCGCATTGTTCTCGGGCGCCGACCCGTGCGCGGGCGCGACCCCCACGTTCTCGCCCGCCCAGTGCCTGAATCTGGGCGTGAACGGCGCGCAGTACGGGACCATCATTCAGTGTCCGGCCGGACAGTGCGCGCAGATTGCCGGTGGCAACCCGAACTTAAAGCCGGAAGAGTCGGACACGATCAGCTTCGGCGTCGTGCTGACGCCGTCATTCATGAAAGGCTTCACGGCGACGGTCGACTACTACGACATCGAGCTCGACAACGTGATCCAGACGATCGTGCCGTCGATCATCCTGTCGCAGTGCGCCGACACGGGGCTCGCGCAGTTCTGCGATCTCGTCACGCGCACGCCATCGGGCATCTTGTTCGGCACGAGCGGCGCGGGCGTCGATCAGCGGCAGCTGAACACCGGTGCGCGCAAGACGGCCGGTGTGGATGCGGAGGCGACCTACAAGATCGACCTTGATGCGATCGATCTTCCGAACAACACGTTGACGCTGAACTTCATCGGCACATGGGTCGATACGTTCGAGTTCACGCCGTTCGACGGGGCGGAGCCCTATGAGTGCGTCGGGCTGCACGGCTTCACCTGCGGCACGCTCGTGTCGCCGACGCCGGAGTGGCGGCACAAGCTGCGCGCCACGTGGGCGACGCCGTGGGACGTCGACTTGTCGGTTGCTTGGCGGCACATCTCCGAGACGCTCTACGACGGCAACCAGGACGTCGTCATCTTCCAAGATGCGGCCGGCTGCGTCGGACCGTGCGGCGATACCGCGCAAGGCGTGATTCCGAACTTCGACTACTTCGACGTGGCGTTCTCGTGGAACTTGTCCGACCACATCACGCTGATCGGCGGCATCAACAACATCACCGACGAGACCATGCCGCTGGTCGACAACGACTTTGCGACGAACGGCAACTCGTACCCGGAAACCTACGACGCGTTCGGGCGCGAGTTGTTCCTCAGCATGACCACCCGGTTCTGACGCGCGGCAGAACGTCCCGGGCATTTCGGGCGGCGGCTTCCTTCGGGGAGCCGCCGCTTTTCGTTGGGGATTGCGGGGGTGCCAGGGGCCGCGGCGGCGGGTTATAAACGTCCGCCGTTCCGTTTACCGTTCGTTCCAGCCGGGCCGCTTTCCTTGGTGCACAAAGTCAAACGCAAGCTGACGACCATCTTCTGCGCGGATGTCGTGGGCTATAGCCGCCTTATGGGCGCGGACGAGCACGGTACGCTCAGGCGTCTCAAAGAGTGCCGGGAACTGATCCAAGCGTTCATCGAACGCCACCACGGGCGCGTCGTCAGCTGGTCCGGCGATGCGGTGCTCGCCGATTTCTCGAGCGTGGTCGAAAGCGTGCAGTGCGCCGTCGAGATCCAGCGCGAGCTGCGCGCGCAGAACGACGGCGTCGCCGAGGACCAGCGGATGAAGTTCCGCATCGGCATCAATCTCGGCGACGTGATGATCGACGAGCACGACATCTTCGGCGAAGGCGTCAACATTGCGGCGCGCCTTCAGGGTTTGGCCGTGCCGGGCGGGATCCTGATCTCGGGCTCGGTGCACGATCAGGTGAAGAACAAACTCGCGCTCGGCTTCAATTTCATGGGGCACCAGCAGGTCAAGAACATCAACGACCAGGTGCCGGTGTTCGTCGTCATGCACGATGCGGCGCCGTCGCTGCCGATCGCGGGCGTGGCGGCGAACGGCGGCGGGGCGCCGGTCGGCGTCGCGCTCAAAGCCCCTGCCCTGTTGCCGCTGAGGTTCGGGGCGAGCGTGATCGACATGATCGCGGCCTGTCTGCTGCTCTTCGCCGGCGCGGTCGCGTTCCAGGGAACGGCGGGGCCGGTGTTCGCGGTCGACGCGCCGTTCTATCTGCTCTCGAAGGAGCGCACGCTGTCGAGCGAGCTGCCTTCGATCGAGGTCGGCGGCGATATCGAGCGCACCGTCACGCGCTCGATCGTGCAGCGCGACTTCTTGGGCCTCGTCAAGCAGACCTACCGGCGCGTCGAGACGGAAGAGAAGCGGCGGAAGGACGGGCAAGCGGGGATCAAGGCGATCACGCGCACGAACAGCGAGACGCTGGTCGATCCGCAGCGCAAGACCGAAATCTTCCGGCCGCCGCTGTCGCTGTCGGCGATCGCGTTCTATTTCGTGATGGTGATCCTGGCGGAAGGCTTGCTGATGCGCGGCGCGTCGCCCGGAAAGCTGATGATGGGATTGCGCGTGTCGAACCTTCAGGGCGAACGGCCGGGCCTGATCACGGCGGCCGTGCGCAACATCACGAAGGTCTTGTCGGTCGGGCTTGCGTTCGTGGGCGTCGCGATGGCCTTGTTCTCGAAGCGGCGGCAGATGCTGCACGATCAGCTCGCCCACTGCTACGTGCACGACGCGAAATAGTGGCGGCAGGCGCTCCGACGCACGAGAAAGTCCGGCGGGCGGCGCAGCTGTTGCAACGGGGCGCGACCGAAGAGGCGGCGGTGTTGCTCGGCGAGGCTGTCGCCGCGGAGCCGCAGAACGGCGAGGCGCTCAATCTGCTGGGCATCGCGTTGGCGAAACGCGGCGATGCGGTGGGCGCGCTCGATGCGCTGGCGCGCGCGGTTGCCTTGCTGCCGGATCGTGCGGGCGCGCGGGCGAACTACGGCGGCGCGCTTCGCCTCGCCGGGCGCCTCGAGGAAGCGGCAGCCCAGTATCGCGCAGCGATCGCGCTCAACCCGCAAGGCCGGCTCGCTTATCGCCAGCTCGGCACCGTGTCGCTCGATCTCAACGATGTGCCGGCCGCGATCGCGAACTATCGCGAGGCCGCGTTCCGCGATGCGGCCGACGCCGATGCGTGGCTGGGGCTCGGGCGTGCGCACCTCGCAGCGCGGGGCTACGCCGCGGCGGTCGAGGCTTTCAATCGCGCGGCACGGTTGAAGCCCGCGGATGCGTCGGCTTTTTTCGGACGGGCGCAGGCGGCGCGCGGACTCGGCAATGCGGCGGCGGCACTCTACGATCTCGAACAGGCGCTGGCACGCAACGCCCACGACGTCGACGCGTTGACGTTGCGGGCGGCGATCCTTCGGGACCAGGGAAAGCGCGCGGAGGCGCTCGCCGATTGCGAGCGGGCGATTTCCAACGAACCATCGAACTGGCGGGTGCTGAACAATCGCGGCGTGTTGCTCGATGAGCTCGGGCGGGCGGATGAAGCCGTTGCCTCTTTCGAACGGTCGCTTGAGCTCAATCCCGACAATCCGGATGCGCTCCAGAACATCGGAACGGCGATGGTGGCGCTCGGACGGGGGCTGGCTGCGGTTGCGAAATACGATGCGGCGCTGGCGGCCGATCCACGGAACGCCGGCGTGCTGAACGCCAAGGGCGCGGTGTTGATCGCGATGCGGCGGTTCGAGGAGGCCGTCGGCGCGTTCGATCGCGCCTTGGCGCTGCAGCCGGCGTCGGCGGTTGCGAATTTCCACCGCGCGTTGGCGCTTCTGGCGCTCGGCCGGTACGAAGAGGGGTTTGCCGCTTATGAGTGGCGGCGGCGCGGCGTGACGCCTGCGTTTGCCCCACCCACGCTCAGCGCGCCGGAGCTTCCCGATCGCGCCGACGTTCGCGGCAA
>CAZLRW010000020.1:3462-45320 GCA_964561925.1 uncultured Flavobacteriaceae bacterium | reverse complement strand
TGGAACATTCGCACGCCGGAGACGATGCCGGTGCGGCCCGAACTCGTGCGGATCACGCGGGATGGGTCTGGGTGTCCGGTGCTGCGGCGGGTTCGGTCGTTCGGCGAGCGGCGCGGCTGGGTTATGCCTGCGCGATGATCTCGACCGATCGCCTGATCCTGCGCCGGTGGCGCGAGGCGGACTTGGCGCCGTTTGCGGCTTTGAACGCCGATCAAACGGCGATGCGGTTCATGCCCGGCGTGATGTCTCCGGAGGAGACGCGGGCGCTGATCGCGCGGTTCGAGGAGCATTTTCGGGCGCACGGGTTCGGGGTGTGGGCGGTGGAAGCCCCGGGGGTTGCGCCGTTCGTCGGGTTCGTGGGGCTGGCGCGAGTGACGTTCGAGGCGCCGTTCACGCCGGCGGTCGAGATCGGGTGGCGGCTGGCGCCGGCCCACTGGGGCCGCGGGTACGCGACGGAGGGGGCGCGCGCGGCGCTTCAATTCGGCTTCGAGGAATTGAACCTCGATCAAATCGTGTCGTTCACGGTGCCGGCGAACAAGGCGTCGTGGTCGGTGATGAAGCGGATCGGGATGACGCGCGATCCTGGCGGAGACTTCGACCATCCGCGGTTGCCGGCCGGGCACGCGCTGAGGCGGCATGTGCTTTATCGGATGACGCGCAACTCTTAGTCGAACACTTTGCCCGTGCGCCTGTCGCAACGGATGAACGTTGCCTCGAGCTCGGCTATGTGGATGCGCGGCTCGTCGAGCTGGATGGTGAGCGTTTCGACATCGCCAGTGACGCGCGAGCCCCACTTGTCCTCGCCAGTCGGGCGGTCGACGACCTTGAGCACGAGTGTGTGGCCGTCCACTTCGTGAATCTCCCGGATCGCTGCGAAACCGAACCGCGATCCGAAGCCCTCTCCGGCCATGAAGTAGTGTACCGGCCCAAACACCTCAAAAAACAGCATCCGGCGATCATGATCGCGGTGGATGCACTGCTCGTCGCTTGGCACTCCGGGCCGTTGCTCAAGGAATACCGCAAGCGCCCAAGGGCCGGGACGCACATTGATTGGCGTTAGGACCTGAAGCATCTCCACGGGCACGTCACCACTCACCGCTTCGTCGGGAGCGCCGCAGCGATAGGCCATCATTGGACCCGAGGCGGTCGGCGCCGCGCCTTTGTTTCGATCGATGTGAACGATCGAGAAAGCGTCTCGATCCTTGCCCAAATATAAGCGCCACTCGACGGGCACGCCGCCCTCGGGCGCCAGATGCTTTATCGTAACCACCTTGCCGTCTAGACGGGCGCTTTCAATCTTCGACGCCCCGGAGCGAATGGGATCATACGGCACAAAGTGGACTGTGCGGCCGCCCGTCTTTCGAAATTCAAATTCGACCTGGTTCTCGACATAACGGGCAGAGACGCACGGCCCCTTGTCGGGCTTGCGGCCACTGAGCCAGACGCCTTCGAGGTGGTCCTTTGTCGCCTGATCCAACTGCAGGTCGGCGCAGGCCGAGGCGATCGAGAGACCGATAGAGGTCAGAATAGCGATCAGCAAACGCATGACGCTCAGCCCCAGATGATGCGTCGGAAGTGATCGCTGACCAACGTGGCGATACTTTGGCCAATGTTAGACCATCTATGCCACGCTGGGGTTACGCGAGGTCTTTGCAAAGCACCACGAAATGGAAGTCTTTGCGCTTTGCGCCGCGGGCGAGGTCGAAGGGGAAGGGTTTGGTGCCGATTACGGCGTAGCCGCGGCGTTCGTAGTAGGCGATGAGGTCTTCGCGGATCGAGATGACGGTCATCGCGACCTTGTCGCAGCGCCAAAGGTCGCGGATTGCGGTCTCGGCGTGGGCCAAGATTTTCTTGCCGTGGCCGCCGCCTTGGAGCGCGGGTTTGACCGCGAACATGCCGAAATAGCCTTCACCGCCCTCGCTCTTGATGAGCGCGCAGCCGATCAGCGCGCCGCTCTCGAACGCCATGATGAAGCGGGCGTTCGGATCGGCGATCAGCGCTTCGATTTCGGGGACGCTCGTGCGGTCGCCTTCGAGTAGGTCGGCTTCGGTCGTCCAGCCGCGGCGGCTTTCGTCGCCGCGGTAGCCGCTTTCGATCAAGGCCGCAATCGCCGGCGCATCGGCGCGCGCGGCGAAGCGGAACGTCAGGCCGGCCACGCTTTAAGCGGCTTCGCCTTCGCCGCCTTTGTCTTGGCGTTCGGTGATGCGGGCTTTCTTGCCGGTCAGGCCTTTGAGGTAATAGAGCTTCGCGCGGCGGACGCGACCGCGGCGGAGAACCTCAACCGAGTCGACGAGCGGGCTGTAGACCGGGAAGATGCGCTCCACGCCTTCGCCGTAGGAAATCTTGCGGACGGTGAAGTTCTCATTCACGCCCTGGCCCTGGCGCGCGATGACGACGCCTTCGAAGCCCTGAAGACGCTCGCGGCGCTTCGTCTGCTTCGTCTTTTCGTCGAAGGATTCTTCAACGACCTTGACGTTCACCTTCACGGTGTCGCCTGGGACGAAGTCGGTTTTCTTCTTCTTGGCGAGCGCCGTGATCTGTTCGGCTTCGATCTGCTGCAGGATGTTCATGTACGTTGTCCTTTCCAAACCTAACGTTTCGACAAGGCCGCCCGTTCGTGGGCTTCCCACAAATCGGGGCGGCGGGATTTCGTGATTTCGAGCGACTGTGCGCGGCGCCAGTCGCGGATCTTCTGATGGTGGCCCGACGTCAACACCGCCGGGATGTCGCGGCCTTCCCAGCTTTGGGGCCTTGTGTAATGCGGATATTCGAGCAGACCCGCTTCGAAGCTTTCTTCGTCGAGCGAGGCGTCGGCGCCGACGACGCCGGGCAACAGCCGGACGACCGCGTCGATCACGATCATCGCCGCCAACTCGCCGCCCGAGAGCACGTAGTCGCCGAGCGAAACCTCTTCGAGACCGCGCGCGTCGATCACGCGTTGATCCACGCCTTCGAAACGGCCGCAGACGAAGACGGCGCCGGGGCCTTCGCTCAGTTCGCGGGCGCGGGCTTGGCGGAGCGGCACGCCGCGCGGCGAGAGCAGCATCAGCGGTCGGCCTGCGCGTTCGACACTGTCGATCGCCGCGGCCAGAATGTCGGCGCGCATCACCATGCCGGGGCCGCCGCCCGCCGGCGTGTCGTCGACCGAGCCGTAGCGCGTGGTCGCGAACTTGCGGATGTCGACGGTTTCGAGCGACCAGCGCTTTTCGGCGAGCGCCTTGCCGCAAAGGGACAGCCCAAGCGGGCCCGGGAACATTTCCGGCAGCACGGTGAGAACGGTCGCGGCCCAGGTCATGGCGCGGCCCCCTGATCGTCGGCCGTCAAAACGGCGAGGCCGGTTTCGGAGAGGACGATGCGGCCCTCGTCCACATCGACCTCGGGCACCATGCTGTCGGCGAAGGGTACGAACGCGGTTGCGCCGGTTGCGCGTTTGATCTCGAGCAGGTCGCCGGCGCCGAAGTGCTGGAAGCCCAAGACTTCGCCGACCTTGTCGCCCTGCGCGTCCACAACGGCGAGGCCGATGAGGTCGGCCTGGTAGAATTCGCCGTCGTCGGTTTCCGGCAGGTCGTCGCGGTCGACGCCGAAGTCGATGCCCTTCAGCGTCTCGGCGATGTTGCGATCGGCGACGCCCTTGATCGCGGCGATGACCACGTCGCCTGCCAAGCGCGGGCGCAGCAGCGTGAAGCGGCGGCCGTCCTTCAGCGTCACCGCGCCATAGGACGCGACGTCAAGCGGGTCGGCGGTGAAGCTCTTGATCTTCACCTCGCCCTTCAATCCGTGGGGCCCCAGAATGCGGCCCAGAAGGATGTGCTTGTCGGTCATGGTCGTTGGTCGCAGCTTGCCGGAGTCCACCTTCGCCAAGGCTTCGGTGGACGCTCCCAGACTAAGCTGCCGCTTCTTCGCCCTTCTTCTCCGCGGCCAGACGCTCTTGCGCCTTCTTGCGGGGTGCGGACTTCGACGGGTCGTTGAACTTCGTCTTCTTCTCCGCAAGGCCCATGTCTGCCAGGAAGCGCTCGATGCGGTCGGACGGCTGGGCGCCCTGGCCGAGCCAGTACTTCACGCGGTCGATATCGATCTTCACGCGGTCGGCGTGGTCCTTCGTGAGCAGCGGGTTGTAGTGGCCGATGCGCTCGATGAAGCGGCCGTCGCGCGGTGAGCGCGCGTCCGCGATGACGATCTTGTAGAACGGACGCTTCTTCGTGCCGCCGCGCGACATTCTGATCTTCAGCATGCTGACTTTCTTCCTTCCTTCAAACCGAAACGATCAACGCTTTCCGCCGAACCCCGGCGGTAACTTCATGCCCGGAGGCAATTGCATCTGGCCGCCGCCAAGGCCCGGCAACGCGGCGCCGGGCGGCAGCTTCGGGGCGGCGCCGCCGAACAGCGCGCTCATCAGCCCTTTGCCCTTGCCCATCTTCTTCATCACGTCCGCCATCTGGCGGTGCATCTTCAAAAGCTTGTTCACTTCGGAGACTTCGACGCCCGAGCCCATCGCGATGCGTTTCCTGCGCGAACCGTTCAGCACGTCAGGTTTCGTGCGCTCTTCCTTCGTCATCGAGAGGATGATCGCCTCTTGGCGCTTCAGCATTTTGTCGTCGAAGCCCGCGGTCGCGAGCTGATCCTTGGCTTTGGCGATGCCGGGCAGCATGGCGAGAATGCCCTGCATGCCGCCCATGCGGCGCATCTGGCGCAACTGCTCAGCCAGATCGTCCAGGTCGAACTGACCCTTCTGCATCTTCTTGGCGAGCGCTTCGGCCTTTTCCTGGTCGACCGTTTCGGCGGCCTTCTCGACCAGGCTAACGACGTCGCCCTGGCCCAGAATGCGACCTGCGATGCGGCGCGGGTGGAAGTCTTCGAGCGCGTCGATCTTTTCGCCGGTGCCGAGCAGCTTGATCGGCGCGCCCGTGATCGCGCGCATCGAAAGCGCGGCGCCGCCGCGGCCGTCGCCATCGATGCGGGTCAGGACGATGCCGGTGATGCCGATGCGTTCCTTGAACTGCTTGGCGACGTTGATCGCGTCCTGGCCCGAGAGGCTGTCGGCGACGAGCAGGATTTCGGCGGGCGTTGCGAGATCGCGGATCTCGGCGATCTCGGCCATCAACGCTTCGTCGATGTGAAGGCGGCCCGCCGTGTCGAGCATCAAGACGTCGTAACCTGAGAGCTTTGCCGCCTGCAGGGCGCGGCGAGCGATGTCGGCGGGCGCCTGACCCGCCATGATCGGCAGCGTGGCGACGCCGGTCTGTTCGCCCAGGACCTTCAGCTGCTCTTGCGCGGCCGGACGGCGCGTGTCGAGCGAGGCCATCAAGACCTTTTTCTTGTCGCGGTTCGTCAGACGCAGACCGATCTTGGCCGTCGTCGTCGTCTTGCCCGAGCCCTGCAAACCGATCGTCATGACAACGGCGGGCGGCGTGACGTCGAGCGCGAGGCCTTCCGCCTCTTCGCCCAACGTGTCGACGAGCACGTCGTGCACGATCTTGACGATCTGCTGGCCCGGCGTGACGGAGCGCAGCACGTCGGCGCCGACCGCCTTCTCGCGCACCTTCGCAAGGAAGTCCTTGATGACTGGGAGCGAGACGTCGGCCTCGATCAGCGCGAGGCGCACCTCGCGCAGCGCCGCGTCGACGTCGGATTCCGTCAGCGCGCCGCGGCCGCGCAGGCCGTCGAACACCGACGTCAATCGATTGGTCAAAGCGTCGAACACGCGTGCCTCGGTCCTCAAACGATGAGGATCGGCCAAATGCCTATCGCGCCCGCGGGCGCAACGCGCTGGCGGACGTTGACCTTGGGGCTAAGTCCCCAAGGCGGATCGGCATTCAACGATCCTGAGAAATCGGCGCGGAACCTAGGGATTGGCGGACCTCAAGTCAATCCAGGCGGTGGTGATCAAGGGTTTCCCGCAAAGACGCAAAGGCGCCAAGGGGTGCGACCAAGTCGCCTAATGGTCGGCACGATTGCGCTTCCCTGCGCGCCTTTGCAGGGGGCCCTCATCTCAATCCATCAGCTGCTGCCGGAAGTAGGTGAAGGTCAGGGCGAGTTGTTCGGCGCGGAGGGTGAGCGTGCGCGCGGCGTCGTGGCCGTTCGGGCTTTCGTAGTAGAGGAACGGGTGGCCGTTCGCCTGCAGCTTCGCGGCAAGCTTGCGTGCGTGTGCCGGGTGGACGCGGTCGTCGTTTGCGGAGCCCAGCACCAGAAAGCGCGGATAGCGCACGCCCGCGCGGATGTTGTGATAGGGCGACCAGCGCAGGATCGCCGCGCGCTGGCGCGGGTCGGCGGGGTCGCCGTATTCGGCAAGCCAACTTGCACCGGCCGATAGGTGCGGATAACGCAGCATGTCGGCGAGCGGCACTTGAGCGACCGCCGCGTTGAACAGCGGCGGGTTCTGCACCAGCGTGCCCGCGACGAGCAGGCCGCCTTGGCTTGCGCCCATCAGGCCCAAGCGGCGCGGCGAGGAGAGACCGCGCGAGATCATGTCGCGTGCAACGGCCGTCAAATCGTCGAAGTTCTTTTGGCGATTGATACCCTTCGCCGCTTCGTGCCAACGCGGACCGAACTCGCCGCCGCCGCGCACGTTCGCGACCGCGTAGGCGCCGCCTTTCTCCAACCAAAGCTTGCCCGCGGTCGACCAGTACCAGGGGGTGGTTGCGACCTGGAACCCGCCATAGGCGTAGAGCACGAACGGCGTCCGGCCGTTGGCGAGCGTGCCTTCCTTGGCGACCACGAAATAGGGAATGCGCGTGCCGTCGGCAGAGACGGCCTCGAACTGCAGCACCTCGAATTCGTAGGGGTCGAAGCGAGGGGGCAGTTGCTTCACGCGCTCCGGGTCAGCACCCTTCGTCATCAGGTAAAGCGCATCGGGTACGAGGAAACTCGCGTATTTCAGTACGACGCGATCATCGGCATCGGATGCGGCCGCGATTTCGACCGAACCGTTGTCGGGCAACGCCACGCGGCGCCAGAGCCACTGGCCGCCGTCGAACGTCACTTCGTGTACCCGGCCTCTGACGTTTTCGAGCAACGCGAGATAGACGGCGTCCTTCGCGACGGCCACCGCGGTCGCCGCCGTGCGCGGTGCCGGCGTGAACAGCGAACGGATCGCAGGCATCGCGCCGCCCGCAGCCAGATAGTCGTCGAGCGAGAGGGAAACCACCGATCCTTGCAGGAACGAGCGGCCCGCCGTGCGCCAATCGCGATTCAAATGAAAGATGAGCTGGCGGCGATGGACCCCTTTGAAGTCGGCGAAGGGCGGGACTGTGATGCGCGTGACGCGCCAGGCGGCATCGACGTTGAAGAGTTCGGTGCCTTGCGGGCCCAGATTGCGGACGATGAAACGGTCGACCTGCCCCGTGGGACCCGACACCGTGCGCGGCACGACGTTGACGTCGCCGACTTCGCCTTCATAGAGCGTCGCCGCGTCGCGCAATTGCTCGCTGCGGCGCCATCGTTTGACGATGCGCGGATAGCCCGCACGGGTGAGCGAGTCCGGGCTCCAGTTCGTGGCGACCAGAACCGTGTTCGCATCGATCCAGGCGATTTCGGTCTTGGCTTCGGCGATCGAGAAGCCGCCGGGCACGAATGACCGCGACGCGACGTCGAATTCGCGCACGACGAACGCGTCGCGCCCGCCGCGCGATAGGCGCACGAGGCAGCGCTGGAACGCCGGCGGCGCGCAGGTTGCACCTTTCCAGATCCAATTCTCGCGTTCGCGGGCGCTCAGCGCGTCGAGATCGAGCAGGATTTCCCACGCAGGTTCACTCGATTCGTACTCGTCGACGGTCGCGCGGCGCCAAACGCCGCGCGGATGCGTGCGGTCCTGCCAGAGATTGTAGACGTGACCGCCGGCGAGGACCGGCTGCGGGATGCGATCGGGCGCGGTCAGGATCGCCTCGGCGGCCGACAGGTCTTCGGCGTAGCCCGGATCGCGCTTCAAGGCGCGGGCGGTGAATGCGTTCTGACCCTGCACCCAATCGAGCGCGCGTTGGCCGCGCACGTCTTCAAGCCATAGGAACGGATCGTCGTTTGCAGAATCGGCTGCGGCCGAGACGGACTGAAACAGACAAAGCACGGCCCCCACGCAGACCGCCACGAAACGCATCGAGCACCTCAGTTAGACCCAAGCTCATATGCCCCCGCGTGACATGTTCACTATCACGACGCGCGGCGAAGATCATCGGGTCCGTGCGAAAAAATCTCGATGCGCCGCCGTTAACGGGCGTGGCGACGCAGGCGCTGGTCAGGGCGGGGCTGCATTGCCTATATACCCACGTCATGAGCGTCGCGTTTCACAAGATGAACGGCAACGGCAACGACTTCGTCGTCGTCGACGCGCGCGCGCGCCGCGTCAAGCTCGGACCGGAAGCGGCGCGCCGGATCGGCGACCGCCATCGCGGCGTCGGCTTCGATCAGCTGTTGGTCATCGAACCTTCAAACGGCGCCGGCGATTTCGTCATGCGCATCTTCAACCCGGACGGCAGCGAGTCCGGCGCCTGCGGGAACGGCGCGCGCTGCGTCGCCGACTTGCTTCTCAAAGAAAGCAACGCGCCCAGCCTGACGCTTTCGACAAGAGGCGGGCTCATCGATTGCACGCGATCCGGCGACGGGCGCATCACGGTCGACATGGGCGAGCCCAAGCTCGACTGGCAAGACATCCCGCTTGCCGAGCGCATGGACACGCGCACACTCGACATCAAGGTCGGGCCGATCGACGCGCCGGTGCTGTTCGGGCCGTCGGCGGTCAACATGGGCAACCCGCACTGCATCTTCTTCGTCGAGAACGCAGCGGCACACGATCTTGCGAAGATCGGGCCGATGCTCGAACACCATCCGCTGTTTCCGGAGCGCGTGAATATCAGCCTGGCGCAGATCGTGTCGAAGACGGAAATGCGGCTTCGCGTTTGGGAGCGGGGGGCCGGACTCACTCTCGCGTGCGGGACAGCGGCTTGCGCCGCGACGGTTGCAGCGGCGCGCCGGCGCCTGACCGAGCGGCGCATGCGCGTCGTGCTCGACGGCGGACCGCTCGACATCGCGTGGCTCGAGAACAATCACGTCATGATGACGGGGCCTAGCGAACTCAACTTCACGGGCGAGCTTCCGGAACGGTACTTCGCGGACGGTGCGCCGTGACCGTTGACGTCGTGACCTTGGGCTGCCGGCTCAACACCTATGAGAGCGAGGTCATCCGTGCGAAGGCGCGGGAGGCGGGTTTGAGCAACGCAGTCATCGTGAACACGTGCGCGGTGACGGGCGAGGCCGTGCGCCAGGCGCGACAGAGCATCCGGCGGCTGAAGAAGGAAAACCCGGGCGCGCGCGTGATCGTGACAGGGTGCGCCGCGCAGACGGAGCCCGAGACCTTCGCGGACATGCCCGAAGTCGATCAGGTCTTGGGCAACGCCGACAAGCTCGAGGCACGGTCTTACGTCTTCGACGCGCCGCGCGAGCGGGTTTCGGTCAACGACATCATGGCGGTCAAGGAGACCGCTTCGCACCTGATCGCAGGCTTCGAGGGGCGGGCGCGGGCGTTCGTGCAAGTGCAGAACGGCTGCGACCATCGCTGTACGTTTTGCATCATTCCCTATGGCCGTGGCCCGTCGCGCAGCGTAGGGGCGGGCGTGGTCGTGCAGCAGATTCGTACGCTGATCGACCAAGGCGTTCGCGAGGTCGTGCTGACCGGCGTCGACATCACCGCCTATGGCGCGGACTTGCCGGGGCGGCCTTCGCTTGGGCGGTTGGTGGCGCAGATCCTGAAGCTCGTGCCGGAGCTGCCGCGGCTTCGGCTGTCGTCGCTGGACGTCGCGGAGTGCGATGAGGGACTCATCGACCTCATCGCGACGAACCCGCGCATGATGCCGCATCTGCACCTGTCCTTGCAGGCGGGCCACGACATGATCCTGAAGCGGATGAAGCGGCGACACACGACGGCGCAGGCGGTGGCGTTCTGCGCGCGGATGCGGGGCTTGCGACCGGAGATCGTGTTCGGCGCCGACTTGATCGCGGGCTTTCCGACCGAGACCCACGAGATGTTCGAGGCAACGCTTCGCCATGTGGCCGATTGCGGGCTCACCTATCTTCACGTGTTTCCGTTCTCGGCACGCGAACGGACGCCTGCCGCGCGTATGCCGCAGGTCAGGGGCGACGTGATCAAGGCGCGCGCGGCGCGGCTGCGCGCGGCGGGGACGGAGGCGGTCGCCGCACATTTGGCATCGTTGATGGGGCGCGACGTCGAAGTTCTGGTCGAGCAGGACGTCATGGCGCGCACGCCCACGTTCGCGCCGGTCAAGCTGACCGCGGCGGCGCCGAGCGGGACGCTTCTCACCACGCGGATCGTCGATGCGGATTCGCGCTTCGCCTATGCGGAGGCCGCCTGATGAGCGAGGGGAAGAAGCCGGGGCTGTTCGCGCGGCTGAAGGCGGGGCTGACGCGCAGCGCGCAGACGCTGACGCAGGGGATTACGCGCGTCTTCACGCGCAAGCGGCTGGATCAGGCGGCGCTCGACGACCTTGAAGAGCTTTTGATCGGCGCCGACATGGGGGCGAAGGTCGCAGCCGACGTCGTCGCCGAAATCAAACGCACGAAGTTCAATGCCGACGTCACCGAGGACGAGATCAAATCCTCGCTCGCGGAAGAGGTTTCGAAGATCCTCCGGCGCGTGTCGAAGCCGCTTGTCGTTCGCAACGATCTGAAACCGCATGTGATCCTGGTTGCCGGCGTGAACGGCTCCGGCAAGACGACGACGATCGGCAAGCTGGCACAGAAGTATCGTGCCGAAGGCCTGAAGGTGATGATGGCGGCCGGCGACACGTTCCGCGCGGCCGCGATCGAGCAGTTGAAAGTCTGGGCCGAGCGCACGGGGGCCTCCGTTGTCGCAAAAGAGATCGGTTCAGACGCGGCCGGGCTTGCGTTCGAGGCGTTCGAGAAGGCGCGCGCGGACGGGTTCGACGTGCTGCTCATCGACACGGCCGGGCGGCTGCAGAACAAGGCCGGACTCATGGCGGAACTCGAAAAGATGGTGCGCGTGCTGAAGAAGCTCGATCAGACCGCGCCGCACAGCGCGATCCTGGTGCTGGACGCGACGACGGGGCAGAACGCCGTCGCGCAGGCGGAGGTGTTCCGCGATACGGCAAAGATCACCGGGGTGGTCATGACGAAGCTCGACGGTACGGCGCGCGGCGGCATCTTGGTCTCGATCGCCGAGAAGTTCGACCTGCCGGTGCACTATGTGGGCGTGGGCGAGGGGGCGGACGATCTGCAGCCGTTCGACGCGGACAGTTTTGCCAAGGCCTTGGTAGGCATGGCGGCGTAGGCGCCTGCGCAGGGGGCCTGATGCAATGGTGCCCGCTTTCGTCAAAAACACCGAAAATTGTGCGGCAAGGCGGTGGCCGAGACCCGGATTGAGCCCTTATGTTCCCGCGGCCATGAACTCACAGACGAAACTTGCGCTCGATCTCGGGCCACTGATCGCCTTCTTCCTTTGCTACTACCTGTTCGGGCTTCTGCCCGCGACAGGCATCCTGATCGCCGCAACGATCGTGGCGGGCGGGATTTCGTATGCGATGGTGGGCAGCGTCTCGCCGCTGATGATCTTCAGCGGTTTGTTCGTCGTCGTGCTTGGCGGCCTGACGCTTGCGCTCGACGACCCTCAGTTCATCAAGATGAAGCCGACGATCTACTATCTCACTGTGTCGTCGATCTTGTTCGTCACGCTCTTCTTCGGGCGGCTCGTGCTGAAAGACGTGCTCGACGTGGCGGTGCATCTGCGCGACGAGGGCTGGCGCAAGCTGACGGTCAGAATCGGCCTCTTCTGCATCGTGCTGGCGATCGCAAACGAGCTTGTTTGGCGCAACCTGCCGGAGCAGGTTTGGGTCTGGCTGAAGGTCGCCGGTTTCATGCCGGTAACCGCGATCTTTCTCGGCGTGCAGTTCTACCTTCTGATTCAGCAGTACGAGATTCCGGCCGAAGAGACGGCGAAGACCGGTCAAGGTGACGGTCCGCCGCCCGGCGGCTGACCCAACGGCGGCGCTTCGCGCCCCAGGGCGACCAGGTCGTACTTCACGGCGACCACTGCGGCGTCCCCGTTATGAGCTGGCGCCGCGTCGCGCGGGCGGGCCGCACGCAGGGCCTGCGGTTCGACCCCGTCCGGCAGCTTCGAACGTTCGATCAGGATCAATTCTGATTTTGCCGCGGGGTCGAACGCGATCTCGATCGGAATGTCCGCCGCACCCCAGCCGCTGAGCCCCGCGAGCGCAGGCGTCGGTCGAGACAATCGCTCGGCGCCGATGAGGTCCTGACCCGCGATGCGGATCGTGCGGATGCCCGAACCGGGCGCGATGGCGAAGCCGAGTTGAAGACCGCCACGGCCGGGGCGTAGCGATCCGCGAAGGACCGTGAGCGGGCCCTCGGCGGCGACCTCCGCGATCGCGAGCGACGGCGCTTCGAGTTTCAGATCGGCGGCGGGTTTGAGGCGGCCGGTGGCATCGAAGAGCCCAAGTTGTTTGTACGCTTCGTCCTTCACCGGGAAGCCTGTCGTCTTCAGATAGGCTTCGTCGGCACCGCCCTCGAAGTCGATCAGCCAGCGCGGCGTTGCGCTGCGGTCGTCGAGGTAGACGATGTTGAGGCCGCGCGGGTGGTTCGCGGCGTACGGTGCGGTGTTCACGGCAACAACAGAGGCGGCGGCAACGGCGAGCGCGGCTGCGGCAGCGGGCAAACGGGTTTTCGTCGACGCGAAGAGCGGCACCAACGTCCAAACGACCGGCGTCAGCGCCAGGATCTTGAACTGGCTGAGGTCGAAACCGAGCACCAGGTCGAGCCGCGGAAAGAACGGCAGCCAGAAGAATGCGGCCAACGCGAACAGCACCCAAGCCGCGACGCCCAAGCCGGTGCGCATCATCGTCGCAACCCAAGCTGCCGCGGCGAACGCGAGCGCGGGGAAGACCAAGAGATACGCGGCGCCGGTGATGAACCACGCCACTGCCGCGCCGGCGAGGCCGAACGCGAGCGCAATGATGAGAAGGACTGCGCGCGGATCGATGCGCCGGAGCGGCATCGCAACGATGAGGCTTGCTAGCAGTCCTGCGGCGGTGAGCGCCACGCGTGCTGGCAACGGGTTCGCGTGATCGATCGGATGGACGCCGGGCCAAATCCCGAGCGGGAACGCGAGCAGCCAACCGAGCGCGAAGAGTAAGATCGGGGCGGCGACGAGCGCGCCCACGGCAGCAAGTGCGGGCTTGAACCCAAAAGCGGCACGATGGGCTGCGATTAACCCGGCGATCGCGAGCAGCACAAGCAACGCCAGCGGCAGGTTCAGCGCTGCGGACCATACGATCATCGTCGTGCCGAAGAGATCGAAGTAGCTGGCGTCTGCGGCGGATTTCAGGCCGTCGAGATCGACGTCGACGAGCGTGTCCGCGAGCGCGAACAGGTTGTCGCCATGGTGGCGGAACGTATCGCGATTAAGGTTCGCGAGGTTGTCGCGTTCGGAGTGATAGAGCGCGCCCGAGCCCGTGAAAGCGAAATTGAAACCGTTGTAGCCGGCGCGGCGATAGACGCTGAAGTCGGTGTCGTTCGGCATCAGCCGGTAGATCTCGTAGAGCAGCGAGTTCGCGTAAGGCTGGGGCGCCGCGCGCGCGAAGAGGTCGATCAGCTTCGCATTGCCCGGACCGGTTTCGAACATGAGGCTGGGGCCGGAGGCGCCGCGCGCTTCGAAGTTCAGGATGAGGCCGACCCGCTTCATCAGCGGATGGCGCTCGGCAAAGGCGAGCGCACCGCGAAGCCCCACCTCCTCGCCGTCGGTGATGAGAAAGATGACGTCGTTCTTGACCGTGCGGTTTGCGATTGCGCGCGCGTATTCGATGATGATCGCGGTGCCTGCACCGTCATCGCCCGCGCCCGGACCCGCGGGCACGCTGTCGTAGTGCGCGGTGATCAGCAGCGCCTTCCCGGCGCCGGTGCCTTTCTTCACGGCCAGCACGTTCTCGACCTGGGTGCAGCCTGGGAAGCGGTCGGGCGGGGCGCATTGCAGCGCCGCCTGCACCTGCGGCTCGTAGCCGGCATCGCGGAACTCGCCCAGGATACGGTCGCGGACGATCTTGTTCTCGGGCGAGCCGACCGGATGGGGTTGGTCCTCCTTCAGCAGACGCGCGAGCGTTTCGAAGGCGCGCTCCGCGGGAAAGCCCGTTTGCGTGCCGGCTGCCGGCGCTTCGAGCTGTGCTACGCCCACCCAAACGAACAACGCCACGACGAGCGTCGCTGCAACGAATGCGCCCCAGGGCGTTCGATCGGTCGTCACTTGGTTCTCCTGGGTTCGGGCGGCTTGGTCTTCGGCTTGAACGGGCAGACGTCGCTTGCGACGCAGGCGTAGCACTTCGGCGAACGCGCCGTGCAGACATAGCGGCCGTGCAGGATCAGCCAGTGATGAGCGTGCTGCAGGTATTTCGGCGGCACGACCTTCAGCAACTGGTCCTCGATCTCCCGCGGGGTCTTGCCTTTGGCCAGCCCCAAGCGCTGCGCCACGCGAAAGACATGCGTGTCGACGGCGATCGTGGGTTCGCCGAAGGCAATGTTCAGAACGACGTTCGCGGTCTTGCGGCCGACGCCCGGCAGTTCCTGCAACGCATCGCGGTCGCGAGGGACCTCGCCGCCGTGGTTTTCGATCAGCGCCTTCGAGAGGGCGATCACGTTCTTGGCCTTGGTGCGGAAGAGGCCGATCGTCTTGATGTGGCCGATCAACTTCTCTTCACCGAGTTTCACCATTTGCTGCGGCGTGCGGACGAGCTTGAACAGGGGTTCGGTGGCGCGGTTGACGCCCTTGTCGGTCGCCTGGGCGGAGAGCACCACGGCGACCAGCAACGTGTAGGGGTTCAGATGATGCAGCTCGCCCTCGGGCGCGGGGCTTGCCGCGGCCAGGCGCTTGAAGACGGCTTCTGCTTGATCTCGTTTCCCCACGGGGTGCAGAGCCTAGCCCGGACGGCGGGGCTTTGCTAAGGTTCCCGTATGGCTTGCAAAGAGCAGATGCTCATTCTCTGCGCGCGGATCGGGTTCAACCCGCCGGCGGTCTGACCGCCCAATTCGACGTTCGCGCCTTCCCAAGCCTTATCCATTTTGCGAGAGCCGTCATGTCCAGCAAAGCTGCAACGCACAATCAGACCAAGCATTGGCAGGAGCTTGACGCCCTGCACCACATTCATCCGTTCACCGAGACCCGCGCCCTGAACAAGAAGGGGGTCAGGGTCATCACCAAGGCCGACGGCATCTACCTTTGGGATTCGGACGGGAACCGGCTGATCGACGGGATGTCGGGGCTGTGGTGCGTGAACGTCGGGTACGGGCGGACGGAACTGGCCGAGGCCGCCTATGAGGCGATGAAGCAGCTGCCCTACTACAACGCGTTCTTTCAGACGACGAACCCCTATGCGACCGAGCTTGCGGCAAAGATTGCGGGTCTGCTGCCTGCGGGCCTAAGCCGGATCGTGTTCGCCAATTCGGGGTCGGAAGCAAACGACACGGCGCTGAAGTTCATCCGCTACTACTGGAACCTGCAGGGGAAGACGTCGAAGAAGATTCATATCTCGCGGGAGTACGCCTATCACGGGGTCACGATGGCGGCGGCTTCGCTCTCGGGGTTAACGCCGATGCATCCGCAGTGGGACCTGCCGCTGCCCGGGTTCGTGAAAGTGCCGACGGCCTATTGGTACATGTTCGGCGAGGGAAAGGATCCGAACGAGTACGGTCTTCAGGTTGCGCGCAAGCTCGAGGAGAAGATCCTGGAGCTTGGGGCGGACAACGTGGCCTCGTTCTCGGCCGAGCCGATCCACGGGGCGGGGGGCCTGCTGTTTCCGCCGGACAGTTATTGGCCGGAAATTCAGCGCATCTGCCGCAAGTATGACGTGTTGTTGCACCTGGACGAGGTCATCACCGGATTCGGGCGCACCGGCCAGTGGTTCGGGGCTCAGACATTCGGCATTGCGCCCGACATCATGACCATGGCGAAGGGCATCTCGTCCGGGTACCAGCCAATTTCGGCAGTGGCGCTCGGCCCCCGCATGGGCGATGCGCTGGCCGAGGCGAACGAGGAACTCGTTCACGGGTACACGTGGTCGGGGCACCCGGTCGCCTGTGCGGTGTCCTTGAAGAACCTCGAGATCATCGAACGGGAAAAACTCGTCGAGCGCGTGCACGACGACATCGGGCCCTACTTCCAGACGAAAATTCGCGAGCTCCTCTCCCATCCGCTGGTGGGCGAGGTGCGGGGGCGCGGCCTCTTGGGTGCGATCGAATTGGTAAAAGACAAATCGAATCGCACGTTCTTCCCGCGCGATATCGACGTCGGCACGCAATGCCGGAACCACTGCTTCGCGAACGGACTCGTCATGCGAGCGATTCGGGACACCATGGTTCTCGCCCCACCGTTGACGGTTAAGCGCACCGAGGTGGACGAAATCGTCAGGCTGGCGCGCAAGTGTTTCGACTTAACGGCGAGGGATCAGGGTTTACCCACAGGGTAAGTTGCAATCGTTCGTGGCCCCTTCCCCACGAACCCTGCAAACCGCTGTGTCGCCCGCGCCATAGTCATTAACATTGTGTAAGAGCCAAAAAAAAAGTTGCCCGCTGTGTCATCCGCGCATATAGTGATTCTCAGATGGTTGGTGACACGCCGGTTTCGCGTTGCCCCCCCCGCTAGCGGGACCGGTAATCAGCCATCGAAGCGTCAGAATATCCCCTCCTGACGCGTGGCGCGTTAAAGCGCGTTTTGACCCCCGGCTGGACGCACAGCCGGGGGTCTTTTCATTTGTGGTTGTACCTTGGCTCTTGCTTCCCGCCCGCCGCGCATGCCGATTCGTATTGCAACTTGGAATATCAACTCCGTCCGCCTGCGTCTGCCGATTGTCGCCAAGCTCGCGCGCGAACAGAAGATCGACGTGCTGTGTCTGCAGGAGACGAAAGTCGCCGACGCGTCGTTTCCGCACAAAGCTGTCCGCAAGCTCGGCTTCGAACACGTCGCGATCAATGGACAGAAGGGTTACCACGGCGTCGCGATCCTCTCGCGTTTGCCGCTCGCGAAGACGGACGCGCGCGACTTCTGCGGCAAAGGCGATGCAAGGCATGTGGCGGTGACGCTGCCCTCGGGCATCGAGGTCCACAATTTCTATGTGCCGGCGGGCGGCGACGTGCCCGATCCGAAGGCGAATGCGAAGTTCGCGCACAAGCTTCAGTTCCTGGACGAGATGGAGACGTTCTTCTCCGCCATGAAGGCGAAGAAGACCGCCGCACGGGTGGTCGTGGGCGACCTGAACGTCGCGCCGTTCGAGCACGACGTGTGGAGCCACAAGCAGCTGCTCGACGTCGTCAGCCATACGCCGGCCGAGACGACGCGCATGATGGGCCTCTATGCGGCGCACGATTGGATCGACGTGACGCGGGCGCACGTGCCGATGGATCAGAAAATCTACAGCTGGTGGAGCTACCGCAATCAGGATTGGCGCAAGTCGGATCGCGGGCGCAGGCTCGACCATGTGTGGGTGAGCCCGGCGCTGAAGGGCGCAGTGCGTTCGCACGAGATCCTCAAGCAGGCGCGCAGCTGGAAGCGGCCGTCGGACCACGTGCCGGTGGTGGTGGAGATCGAGGGATGAAGTGTCCGCGGTGCAGCATCGAAGTGGCTTGGCCGCCTGCGATGTCGGAAGACGCGCGGCGGGCGATCGTTGAGCTTGCGCATTCGTCACGAGCAGCCGCTCATCTGGAGTTGGTGAGGCAGCACAAGCTCAGCTTGAGCGCGGCAAAGGCGCTTGTGATGCACCTGCCTCACACCCAAGATGCATGCAGTCGCTGCTCGACAAAACGTCCCCTCGGTCAAGCCATTTGCACGAAATGCGGGGCGCTGAGCCTGATCGCGTGAGTTCGCGCCCCTTCACGGAGTTTGCTCACACAATGAAACAATGACACATTGGCGCCACTCGTGAGCGGTCGCTCATTGTTTCATCGTTTCATTGTGTGAGGTCGTTGTCAGCGCTTCATCGCAGCGATCATCACCGTCGAGGAGGCGGTGGCGAGGAGTTTGCCGGTTTCGTCCTTGAGGTCGGCTTCGAGGAAGATGACCGTGCCGCCGCGGCGGATCGTGCGGGCTTCGGCGAGGATGCGCGTCCCCGGTTTTGCTTGCGCGATGTAGCTGACCTTCATTTCGAGCGTCGGCGTGATCTGGCCCCATTCGATGCCGAGGCCTGCTGCGAGCGAGATCACGTCGTCAAGCATGGCGGCCGTCATGCCGCCATGGATCGCGCCGAAGCGGTTTGCGAGCTGGTCGCTTGCCGCGTAGGCGACGCGCACCGTGCCCTTCTCCACGTCGACGTCGAGAAGTTCTTGGCCCATCACGACGGCGGCGGGGGCGGGGCGTTTCAAGATCGCCTGGATGTTCGGCGGGTATTTTTCGGGATGGGCGCGGTCGATCGGCATTATTCGAGCCCTGCGGCGCGCAGTTTTGCGTGGGCTGCCGACAGTTCCTTGTTCACATTGTTCAGGCGGACGGCCAGCTCGCGCACGATTTCGAGCGTCATTTGCGGCAAGTCGCGCAAGAGCTGCAGGAACTGCTCCTTCTTGATCTTCAGCGTGTCGAGCGGCTCGGCCGCGATGATCGTGGCCGTGCGCGGCATTTCGCACAGCAGTGCCATCTCGCCCACGATGCTGTTCGCGCCGAGATGGGCGACAACGACGTCGCCCTTCGCCGAGGCGACCGAGACGTCGACCTTGCCTGCGAGGATCAGATACGCGCTGTCGCCGCGCTCGCCCTCGCGGCAAAGCACGGCGCCGGCGTTGAACGTCAGACGCTCGCTGGTGAAAGCAAGCAGTTTCAGGCGCGAGGTGTCGATGTTGGCGAACAACGGCACGCGCCTGAGCAGTTCGACCTCGGTTTGAATGCTCATCGTGTGTCCACGCTCCTCACTGTGCCGCCGCCTGCAGGTCCTGGCGCTTGTCGGCGGCGATGCGGCCGTGATCGAACATCACGACGCGGTCGAAACGGTCGGCAAGCGCATCTTTCGTCAGCACCCAAATCGTGGCCTTGCCCTTGCGGTGCGCGAGCACGCGCTCGACGACCGCGGTCTTCTGCGCATCGTCGAGATTGGCGAGCGCGCCGTTCACGACGAGCACGGCCGGGTTCTTGATCAGCGCGCGCGCGAGGCCAAGCTTCTGGCGCTGAGCCGTCGTCAGGCGCTTTCCTTGCGCACCCGCGTTGTAGGCGAGTCCCGCTTCGATGATCAGGTCGCGCACGTCCAACTGATCGAGAACCTCGCGGATCAGAGCGCCGACTTGCTCGCCCGCCTGTGCGACGCCGTAAGAGATGCGGCCCAGCAGGATGTTGTCCTGGATCGAGGCGGAGGCGTTGTATTTGCCTTCCTCGTAGAACGAAATGCGCGCGGCGAGGTCGGCGGGCAAGGTCGCGGCAAAGGTGCGTCGCGCGGCGATCAGGCGCTCGCGAATCTCGGGCGTGATCAGCCCTAAGCGATGGCGCGCCTCGACGTAGCGCAGCGGCAAGACCGAAAGCTGTGCGCGGTCGGCGTAAGTCAAGCCCGACGTCTTCGCGCGCTTCATCACTTGTTGATAGGCAGGCAGTTCGGCCGCAGGGATGAACGAGAACTCTTCGAAGAACGGATGGTCGGGCGGGAAGTCGCGGAACAGTTCCAGCATCGTCTCGGCGATCGATTGGCCCATTGCGACCAAATGCTGTTCCAGACCCTCCTCGGCGACGACCCTTCGGAAGTGCGTCAGCTTGGTCAGATTTTGCGGTTGCAACAGAGGGTCCGACGAGGCGCCGAACAAAATGTTCTCGGCGATCGATGCATTCCTGTTGTAGGCGCCGGGATCAAAACGTTCGACGAGGTTCGCGTATTCGGGCGCGGCAAGACGTTCGTGGAGCGCAAGGCGCGCTTCGACGATGCGACCCGCAGCGCCGGCGTTCGCCCTGGGGTCGAGGCGCGATTGCAGGCCGAACTGATAGACGTCCGCCTCGAGATCGACCATCGTCAGGACGTCGACGAGGCGCTCAAGAATCGCTTGCGGATCGCGCGTTCCCAACGCCTCGTAGTCGAGCCAGTCGGCTTCCGCGTCGAACTCCGGATTGCCGGCACGCGCCGCTTCGCGGAAGCGGCGGTCGGCGACAGCGCCCGAATGCGACGCGAGCTTCAGGCCGTAGAGCAGGTTTTCCTTCAGATCGAGCGGGAAGAAGTAGCCGTCGGGTCCGGTATAGGCGAGCGCCCGGCCTGCGGCGCTTTCCGGCAGGGCCAAAAGATCCAACTCGCCCGACTTGATCGTGCCCGCTTTCAACGAGACTTGCCGCGCGAACAGCTGGCCGAGCGCTTCCTTGCCGGAGCCGGTGGCACCCACGACCGCGAGCGAGCGGTCGAGATCAATGCTCAAATCGACGTCGTCGAGCAGCGTGAATCCTGCGTCGTCGATCGCGGTCACGTTCTTGAGTTCGATCGGTGCGCCGAGGGGCTCGGCCTTCGCATCGGCCGTTTGAAGCTCCGCCGGCGCCATGCCGTCGGGATGGAACTGATCCATCACCTGGTCGTATTTGATCTGAACGTCTTGGCGCTGCAGGTCCCAATCGATCAGCTCTTTGATCGGACCGGGCAGATCTTTGTAGGCCATGATGACGGCGACGAGCTGACCCACGTCGAGCTGTTGCGTGATCACGAAATAGCCGCCGACCGCGTAGAATATGAACGGCGTGAGCTGCGCGATGAAGTTGTTCAGCGACTTCACGAAGTATTTGCGCTGATAGAGTTCGAAGCGGATGTCGAAGATGCGGCCCAGACGGCGGACGATGTCGGCGCGTTCCCAGTTCGACGTCCCGTGGACGCGGATATCGACCCCGCCGTCCACGATCTCGCCCACGCGGCCGGCGAGTTCGCGCGCCTGAAGCTGGCGCAGCTTGCCGAGTTGCAAGATCGGTTTGCGCAGGCGCGGAATGATCAAGGCCTGCCCGATCACGACGACCAACGAGACGAGACCCAACCAGAAATTCTGCACGACGATGAACGTGAGCGCGGTCAGCGCCTGGCCGGCCAGGAACACCGGCCAGACGAACGCGTCGCCGGAGAAGCCGCCCAACGGTTCCACCTCGTCCTTCACCATCGAGGCGATTTCGGCCTGCTTCGTCTTGCGCAGATGGGAGGGCGGAAAGCGCAAGACGCGGTCGACGAGATCGTAGCGCAGACGGCGCAACAGGCGCTCGCCCAGGCGGCCCTTCATCGTGTTGATCAAGAACTTCAGGAAGCCGTTGAAGCCGACGAGCGCCAGGAACGCAAAGGAAAGCGCGAGCAGGTAGGGCAGGCGCTCAAGCGCGAAGCCCTCGAAGATCACCCACTGGTCGCCCAGCCATTCCGGCAAACCGACGACGAACCTCAGAAACTGCTGGGTCGCGCCCTCGGTTTCGAAGCCGCCGCCTTGAATCGGACCGTTGACGATGAGCTTCGGCAGGGTCAGCGTCAGGAAATAGAACGGCTGCGCGGCCAGCGCGATCGCAATGATGACCAGCTGATCGCGGCGCGAGTGCTTCCAGATGTAGGCGTAGAGCGTCTGTTGCGTCGCCATGCCGTATGGGCCTAGCCCATCATCCTGATCATTCGGTTAGCGCGGGGTTTCGCCCAAGGTAGGCCGTTCGGTCAGATCCCCACAAGCCGGTTCGCCCGGAGGGGCCGCCGCCACCCGCGTTTTTTCGGGCGGGGAGAGGGGTGATCAGGGCCGCCCGGGCATGTAGGATTCGCGTGCTTCACCTTGAGGTGCGACGATCGCTTCGCCCGGCCGCGTTCTGATCTACAGCCACGACACGTTCGGGCTCGGGCATATTCGCCGGTGCCGGACGATTGCGCACGCGCTGGCCGAGGCGTTTCCGAAGCTCAAAGTGCTGATCGTCTCGGGGTCGCCGATCATCGGCAGTTTCGACTTCAAGGCGCGCGTCGACTTCGTGCGGGTGCCCGGCATCATCAAGTTGCGCAACGGGGACTACGTGCCGCTCAGCGAGCATGGGTCGGTGCAGGAGACGACGGCGTTGCGGGCGTCGTTGATCACGGAAACGGCGGTCGCGTTCGCACCCGACGTGTTCATCGTCGACAAGGAGCCGCTGGGGCTCAGAGGCGAATTGGAAGGCACGCTCGAAGCGCTGCAGCGGCGCGGAACGCACTTGGTGCTGGGGTTGCGCGACGTGCTCGACGAACCCGACGCGCTCAAAGCAGAGTGGCAGCGCAAGCGGGTGATCCCGGCGGTCGAGCAGCTGTACGGCGACATCTGGGTCTATGGGCTGCGGGCGATCTACGATCCGCTGCAGGGGTTGGGACTCTCGCCATCCGTCGGCGCGCGGACGACGTTCACCGGCTATCTCAGACGGACGCGGCCGACGGCGATGCCTTCGGCCGTCTTTGGCGACGTGGGCGAACGTCTGCTCGTCACGCCGGGCGGTGGCGGCGACGGAGAATTGCTGATCGACTGGACTATCGCGGCTTACGAGCGTGCTGCGTCCGCGTTGCCGCCGGCCCTGATCGTGGCAGGACCGTTCATGCGGGCGGAGGCGCGCCTGCAATTCGAGCGGCGTGCGGCCGCGCTTCCCAAGCTCAAGATGCTGACCTTCGAGCCGCGCATGGAACACTTGATGGCCGAGTGTCTCGGCGTCGTCTCGATGGGCGGCTACAATACGTTTTGCGAGGTTCTTTCGTTCGACAGGCGGGCGCTGATGGTGCCGCGCCGTGTGCCGCGACTCGAGCAGACCATCCGGGCGGAAGCGGCACAACGTTTGGGGCTCACGCGGATGCTGCGCGAGCCCGCGGACGGCGCCAGCGCGGATGCGGACACGATGCTTGCGGCGCTGCACGCGTTGCCGGCGCAAGCACCCCCGTCGCATCGCGCGCCGCCAGGGCTGCTCGACGGGCTTTCGGCGATCGTCGCACGAGCGAGCGCTTGGTTCGGGCGTCCGCGCGAGACCGGGGCGTGACGGCGCCCAGCTTTGCCATCGTCGTGAAGGGATTCCCGCGTCTGTCGGAGACGTTCATCGCGCGCGAGTTGGCGGCTCTCGAAGCGCGAGGGATTTCGTTCTCGTTGCACGCGTTGCGGACGCCCGGCCCGGATGCCGCGCTGGTCGAGCATCGCGTGACGGCGCCGCCGCAATATCTGCCGGAGTATCTGAGGGACGCGCCCGGCCGCGTCGCGCATGCGTTCGCGGCGGCGCTGCGGCTGCCCGGATTCGGTGCCGCGTGGCGGACGTTCCGGCATGACCTAGGTCAGGAGTTTGCGGCCGCGCGCGTACGCCGGTTCGGGCAAGCGTGCGTGCTGTCTCAGCAGATGCCTGCGAGCGTCAGGCACGTTCACGCGCATTTCGCGCACAGCCCTTCGTCCGTCGCGCGGTATGCGGCGCTCATGCGCGGGATCACCTTCAGCATCTCGGCCCACGCGAAGGACATTTGGACGGCACCCGATTGGGACTTGCGGAACAAGCTTGGCGCAGCGGCGTTCGTCAGCGTCTGCAATCGTGCCGGCTATGAGCGATTGGCGGCGCTCAAACCTGCGAGGCTCGAACTGGTGCGGCACGGAATCGAGCGTTCGCTGATCGTAGCGGCGGCGCGGGCGCAGACGCGCGACGGGTCGGACGCGCACGCGCCGGTGCGGTTGATCTCGGTCGCGCGCGCGGTCGAAAAGAAGGGCCTGCGGCGTCTGTTGGACGCACTCGGCAACCTTTCGCCTGCCATCGCGTTCCGGCTCGATCATTTCGGCGGCGGCGAACTGCTCGACGAACTGAAGGCGAAGGCCTCCGCTTTGGGGTTGGCGGAGCGGATCTTTTGGCATGGTCCGCGGCCGCACCGCGAAGTGCTGGCGGCGCTGGATGCCGCGGATTTGTTCGTGCTGCCGGCCGTGGTCGGCAACGACGGCGACCGTGACGGCATCCCAAACGCCGTGATGGAGGCGCAAGCCCGCGGTGTCGCAGTGCTGGCGACGCGGGTCGGCGGCATCGACGAGGCGGTCGCGGACGGCGTGACCGGGCGGCTGATTCCGCCGGGAGACGTGGCGGCCTTGGCGGCCACGATGCGCGCGTTGATCGGCGATCCCGGCCTTCGCGCGCAGCTTGGCGCGGGAGGTCTTGCGCAGGCCGCGCGGGATTATGACGCGGAAGCGGGCTACGATCGGATCGCAGCTCTTCTTCGCGAGCAACTGTGATGCGGGTGGCGTTCTATTCGCCGATGGTGGAAGCCGACGCGTCGGCCGCTTCGGGCGCGCATCGGATGGCGACACTGCTGTGCCGAGCGCTCGCCGGTGCAGGGTACGAGGTCTTGCAGCCGTCGCTGCCGCGAACCTATGACGGCGCGGGCGATCCGGTGCGGCAGGCCGCATTGCGCGAGGCGAGCGATCGGGCGGCGGCGGCGCTTCTGCGGTCGTATGGCGCAGGACATGAAGCGAAACCCGATCTCTGGTTCAGCTATCACGTCTACTACAAGAGCCCGGACTGGATCGGTCCCAACGTGGCGCAAGCGCTCGGCATTCCCTACGCGATCGCCGAAGGATCGCATGCGCCGAAGCGGGCGGGCGGGCCGTGGGCCTTGGGGCACGACGGGACAACCGCAGCGCTTCGTGCGGCCGATCGGTTGTTCGCCATGACGTCGTTCGACCGCTATTGCCTGGATCAGATCGCGCCCGGGCGGGTGCGCGATCTGAAACCGTTTATCGACATTGGCGATCAACTCTCCGCGCGCGCAATTTCGCCGCGCGAAGGCTGCCGCGTGATCGCAGTCGGCATGATGCGCAACGAGCGGAAGCGGGCGAGCTACGGACTGCTCGCCGAAGCGTGGCGGTTGCTGGAAGATGCGCCGCTATCGCTCACCATTGTGGGTGACGGGCGGTATCGCGGCGATGTCGAGCAGATGTTCGCCGGCCGGCGCAACGTCCGGTTCGCCGGTGCGGTGGAACCGGCACGGGTGGCGTCGCTGATGGCGGAGGCCGACATTTTTGCGTGGCCCGGCTTGGGGGAGGCTTACGGGCTGGTGTTCCTGGAAGCGCAAGCGATGGGCCTGCCCGTCGCCGCCTGCCGCGATCGCGGCGTGCCGGACGCGACGTTCGAAGGGCGAACAACGCTATTGAGTGCCGCCGGCGACGCGGCGGCCTTCGCGGCAAACGTCCGGCGGCTCGCGAGGGATGCGAACCTGCGCGCCTCGTTCGGTGCGGCGGGTAGAGCACTCGTTGCATCGGAGCGTAGCGTCGCGGCGGCGGCGCTGACGCTGAAGCTGGCGCTTTCGGAGATTCACCGATGAGCGCGCGCGTGTTTTTGTGGGTGCAGCATTTGCTCGGGTTCGGGCATTTCGCGCGGGCGAGTGCGATCGTGCAGGCGCTGACCGACGGCGGCTTTTCGGTGACGCTTGTCAGCGGCGGCGTGACGCCCGCGGACGCCGTGCCGCGCGGCGTGCGGTTCGTTCAGCTGCCGCCCGCGCGCGCCAAGGACGAGATGTTCGACGAACTCGTCGACGCGGCTGGACACAACGTCGATGCCGCTTGGCACAACACGCGGCGCGATCTGCTTCTTGACGCGTTTCACGCGGCGCGGCCCGATGTCGTGATCACGGAGACCTATCCGTTCGGGCGGCGGCTTTTGCAGTTCGAGTTGACCGCTTTGGTCGCGGCGGCGCGGGCGGCTTCGCCGCGGCCGAAGATCGTGGCCTCCGTGCGCGACGTGCTGCAGCGGCCGCGCAAGCACGCGCGGGCGGCCGCAATGGTGGCACTTGCACGCGACGCGTACGACGCGGTGCTGATCCACGGCGACCCTGCCGTCCTCAAACTCGAAGCGAGTTTTGCGGAAACGGCCGCGATCGCGGACATGTGCCGCTATACGGGTTACATCTCGAACGAAGCGGCACGGCATCCCACGGAACGGCGCGAGATTTTGGTGTCGGCAGGCGGCGGGGCTGCCGGGCGGCGGCTCATCGAAACGGCGATCGCGGCACGCAACGTGTCGCGCCTCGGCGGCGCGCCATGGGTTTTCGTAACCGGACCTTTGGGGGAGGCCTTGCCCGCGGTGCCGGGCGCGACGGTCGTACGAAGCCTGCCCGACTTTCGCGCGCGGCTTGCGTCGGCCGCCGTCTCGATTTCACAAGCCGGCTACAACACGATGGCCGAGACCGTGCAGGCCGGCACGCCCGCCGTCGCCGTGCCGTTCGAAACCGATCGCGAGCAGGAACAGGTTATGCGCGCCAGAGCGTTCGCGGCGCGCGGTCTCATTCGCATGCTGCGCGTGGCCGAACTTGATGCAGCCGCGCTGGCGCGAGCGGTCGATGCAACGGCGGGATCGACGCCTCCGCCGTCCGAGATCGACTTCGGCGGACAGATGGGGACCGTGCGGGCGCTGCGTGCGGTGCTGGCGTCATGACCGAGGCATGGGACCGTGTGCGGGCGGAACTCGACATCTGGGCTGCCGAGAAACGTACCGCCGCGTTTTGGTGGCGCGACGACGATGCCACGGATGTTTCGCGCGAGCTGACGGCGATGCTGGCGCTTGCACGGGCGCACGGCGTGACGATCGGGGTGTCTGCCATACCGGCGAAGCTCACGCGCCGTCTCGTTTCGTTTCTGAGCCGGGAGGTGCATGCGCAAGTTCTTGTGCACGGCTTTGCGCATTTGAGCCACGCGCAACCCGGACAGGCGAAGCGGGAATTCGGAGGGACACGATCGCTCGCAGAGATGACCGGCGACCTTACCGAGGGGCTTCGGCTTGCGCGGGCGGCTTTCGGGCGCGAGGTCTTGCCGGTGCTGGTGCCGCCATGGAACCGCATACATCCGCGGGCGGTCGCGGCTTTGCCCGGTCTCGGCTATCGGGGGATGTCGACATGGAAACCGAGGCCCTCGCCGCATCCGGTGTCCGGATTGGTGCAAGTCAACACGCATCTCGACATCATCGATTGGCGGCGCGGCAAGGCGCTGAAAGACGAACGCTTGATTGCGGCTCTGTTGTTGAGGAAATTGCGCTGGCGGAGAGAACGACGCGCACGTGCGGCGGAACCGTTGGGGCTGTTGACGCATCATGCCTATTGGACGCAGGCGAAGGAGCGCATCATCGCCAGGCTGCTCGACGTCACGCAGGGGCATCCCGCCGTGCGCTGGCTCGAGCCGCAAACGGCGTTCGGCTTGTGAGTGAGATCAGCGTGCACCGCTGGCCCATCGCCTCGCTGACCGGCGACGTGCTGCGCGGCGTGGCGGCGAGCGGGATTGCGCTCATGCTGCTGCTCGTCATCCCGGTCGGCGGAATCGCGTTCTGGGGCGTGCTGGTCCTGTTCGTGCTGTTCGTTCTCTATCTTGCGAGCACGCTGTCGCGTTACTCTGCGGTCGTCGAGGTCGACGCGGAGGGGCTGCGTCTCAAAGGCGGCTTGTTCGGGCCGCGCGCGATCAAATGGGCGGAGCTTCGGCGGTTCGAACTCAGGCACTTTCCCTTGAGCCGCGACCGCCGGACCGGTTGGATGGATTTGAAGCTCAAGGACGCACACGGAAGCGTCGCGATCGACGACCGGCTCGACCGGTTCAACGACGTCCTCGCCAAAGCGTGGGCGGCGGCGCGCGCGGCGGAGCTGGGCATCTCGGAGGCGACGCACGCCAACCTGATCGCGGCGGGCATCGTCGAAAAGCGGGCGATGCCGTGAGCGACGTGCTGACGATCGAAAGCCTGGCTGTCGGGTTCCGAAACGGGAGCACGGTCGCGCCGATCCTGCGGGGCGTCAGCTTCAGCGTGCCCGAAGGCAAAACCGTGGCGCTCGTCGGCGAGAGCGGATCGGGCAAATCTACGATCGGCGCTGCGATCATGGGGCTTCTGCCGGAAGCGAAGGCGGTGCGCAGCGGGCGCATCGTGTTTCGCGAGCCGGGTGCTGCGCGCGAGATCGACTTGTCGCGATCGACGGCGCGGGAGTTTCGCTGGTTGCGCGGCAATCGGATCGCGCTTGCTTTTCAAGAACCCTCGGCCGCGCTGTCGCCGGTCGTGTCGGTGGGCGCGATGCTGAGCGAGACGCTGCTCACGCACCAGAAACTCTCGTCATCGGCCGTACGCCAGCGCGCGGTCGAGATTTTGAAGCGCGTCGGGTTTCCGGATCCGCTCGCGGCCTATAACCGCTATCCGTTCGAGCTCTCGGGCGGCTTGAGACAGCGCGCAATGCTTGCCGCGGCGCTCGTGTGCAAGCCCGCGCTTGTGATCGCGGACGAACCCACATCGGCGCTCGACGTGACGGTGCAGGCGCTTGCGCTCAAGCTGCTTGCGGATCTGCAAGACGAGATGGGTCTCAGCCTTCTCTTCATCACGCACGATTTCGGCGTGGTCGCCAACATCGCCGATCACATCGTGGTTCTGCGCGACGGCATGGTCGTCGAACAAGGTGCCGCGCGCGACGTGCTCAAGCAGCCGAAGACGGACTACACGCGGGCGCTGCTCGCGGCCGTGCCGCGGCTCGACGGCGAGCCGTTCGTGCTCAATCCGCCGCATGCTTCGAACGGGTCGATCAAGGCGCTGGGGCCCGTGTGGGCGGCGCGCTTGGGGCCGCCGGCGGGCACGCCGCTGATCGAGGTTGCGGACGTGAGCAAACGCTTCACGGCGCGCAAACGCGGGTTCGCACCCGCCGAGGGCGACTTGGTCGAAGCGGTCGCGGGCGTCGATTTGTCGATCAAGGCGGGCGAGTGCGTCGGCCTGGTCGGCGAGAGCGGCTGCGGGAAGTCGACCTTGTCGAAGATGATTCTGCGCGCGTTGACGCCCGATCAGGGCGCGATCCGCATCAACGACGGACAGGCGATGGTTTCGGTCGCCGACCTCGAAGGCGAGGCGTTGAAGAAATATCGTGCGCGCGTGCAGTACGTGTTTCAGGATCCGTTCGCCTCGCTGAACCCGCGGCTGACGGCGGAGGAGATCGTGACCGAGCCGTTTGCGATTCACGGGATCGGCACGCCGGCGCAACGGCTGCGGTGGGCGGCGGCGCTGTTCGAACTCGTCGGCCTCGACCGGATGATGTTGATGCGTCATCCGAACGCGTTTTCGGGCGGGCAGCGGCAACGCATCGGAATCGCGCGGGCGCTGGCGCTGGGGCCCGATTTGCTCGTCTGCGACGAGCCGGTGTCGGCGCTGGACGTTTCGGTGCAGGCGCAGATTTTGGGGCTGTTGGACGGACTGAGACAGGATTTGGGAATCGCGTCGCTGTTCGTGAGCCACAACCTGGCCGTCGTGCGGGCGATCGCGGCCAAGGTCTATGTGATGTGCCGCGGGCGCATCGTCGAGGCGGCGCCCGTCAACGAACTCTTCGCGAACCCGCGCCATCCCTATACAAGGGCCCTGCTGGCCGCCAATCCGGAGCCCGACCCCGAGCGCAAGCTCGACCTTGCCGCGCTGATGCAGGGACGGGCGTCGGATCCCGCCGCGTGGCCGGAACCCTATCGTCTGCTGCAGGGTGCGAAGCCCCGCTATGAGACGGTGGGGGAAGGCCATATTGTGGCTCTCGCCTGAACCGTTCGCGTCCTTATTCTCGAGGCCTGCATGATGCGTTTGACTTGCGCCGCCTTGTTCGCCGTTTCGTTCGCGTTCGCCGCGTCGGCGGGCGAACCCACGACCACGCGGTTGCCGGCCGAGCCGTTCGTTGCCGATCTGACGGCCGCCGGCCGCACACCGGGCAAAGCGGGCGGAACGTTGCGCATGCTGATGAGCCGCGAGAAGGACATCCGGCTTCTAAACACGTGGGGTTATGCCCGGCTCGTCGGATGGACGCCGCAGCTGGAGCTCAAGCCCGACATTCTGAAGTCCGTCGAGGTCAAGGACGGGCGCGTGTTCACGCTAAGGCTGCGCGCCGGACACAAATGGTCGGACGGCGCGCCGTTCACGTCGGAGGACTTCCGCTACTTCTGGGAAGACGTCGCGTCGAACAAGGAGCTCAACCCCGGCGGCCCGCCGGTCGAGCTTCTGAACGGCGGCGAGCGGCCGAAAGTCGAGATCGTCGATGCAACGACGGTGCGTTATTCGTGGACGAAGCCGAATGCGCGGTTCCTGGCGTCGCTGGCGCAGGCGCGCGAGCCGTTCATCTATCGCCCTGCGCACTATCTGAAGCAGTTCCACACCAAATATGCGGAGGCCGGTGCACTCGCGAAACTCGCGCAAGCGGCCAAGGCCCGCAATTGGGCACAGCTGCACAATCAGAAGGACAGCATCTACGACAACGACAATCCGGCGATGCCGACGCTGCAGCCGTGGGTGGCGACGACGGCGATGCCCGCCACGCGTTTCGTGTTCAAGCGCAATCCCTTCTTCCACCGCGTCGACAAACAAGGCGTGCAGTTGCCCTATATCGACACGGTCGAAGTGGCGATCACGGACGGCGGTCTGATCCCGGCAAAGACGGCCGCGGGCGACGCCGATCTGCAGGCGCGCGGGCTGTCGTTCGGCGACGCGACCGTGCTGAAGGCGAACGAGGCGAAGGGCAAGTACAAGGTGCTGACTTGGCCGATCGCCAAGGGCTCGCACATCGCGCTCTATCCGAACTTGAACGCGAGCGACGCTTCGTGGCGGGCACTGATGCGCGACCGGCGGTTCCGCCGCGCATTGTCGCTCGGGATCAACCGGGCCGATATCAACAAGGCCTTGTTCTTCGGCATGGCGAGCGAAGGGAACAACGCGGTGCTGAAGGGGTCGCCGCTTCACAGGCCGGAATATCTGACCGCGAACGCCACGCACGACCCGAAGGCGGCGAGCGCGCTGCTCGACGAAATCGGACTGAAGGTGCGCAACGCAGACGGCGTGCGGCTGATGGCCGACAAACGGCCGCTCGAGCTCGTGGTCGAAACGGCGGGCGAGTCGAAGGAAGAAACCGACGTGCTGCAGCTAATCGCGCAGCACTACAAGGCGATCGGCATCAAGCTCGTCGTCAAACCGTCGGACCGCAATCAGATGCGCACCCGCGCCTATTCGGGCGAGGCGGTGATGACGGCCTGGTCGGGCTGGGACACCGGCATGCCGACGGCGGAGATGAGCCCGGACGAACTCGCCCCGACCCGGCAGGACACGCTGATCTGGCCGAAATGGGGCAACAATTTCGAGACGAACGGCAAGGCGGGCGAAGCGCCGGACGTTCCGGCCGCTCAAGAGCTTTTGAAGCTCGACGCGGCCTGGAACGGCGCGAAGACCACGGCCGACCGGAAGGCGATTTGGGAGAAGATGCTCGCCATCCATGCGGAGGAGCAGTTCATCATCGGCACGGTGTCGGGCGTGATGCAACCGATCGCGGTCAGCACGAAGCTTCGCAACGTACCTCAGCGCGGCGTGTTCTCGTGGGATCCGGGCGCGCAGTTCGGGATGTACCGGATGGACGAATTCTGGTTCGAGAAGTGATGGCGGCTGCGCGCTTCACGACGCCCTGGAGCTTCGTCTGATGCTTCGCTACGCGGCCGAGCGGGTGATCTTGATGGTGCCGGCGCTGATTGCGATCGCGGCACTGATCTTTCTGATCATCCAACTGCCGGAAGGCGATTATCTGTCGAACGAGATCGTGCAGCTGAAAGCGCAGGGCGATCAGGCGGGCGCGGATAAGATCGCCTATCTGCGGGAAGAGTACGGGCTCGACAAACCGGTGATCGAACAGTTCGGCGTGTGGCTGGGCGTGTGGCCGGGGCCGCGCGGCCACTCGGGATTGCTGCAGGGCGATCTCGGGTTTTCGTTCGAGTTCAAGAAGCCGGTCGCCGACGTCGTCCAGTTCGCGCTGGGCCCGACGATCCTGGTCAACGTGCTTGCGGTCTTGGCGATCTATCTGATCGCGATGCCGCTCGGGATCCTGGCGGCGGTGCGGCAATACCGGTTCGGCGACTATCTGATCGCCGCTTTCGCTTATGTGGCGATGGCGACGCCCGGGTTTCTGCTCGCGCTCGTCGTGCTCGTCTACTCGAACGCTTGGTTCGGGGTGTCGATCGGCGGGCTTGTCGATCCGGCGGTCGCCGATCAGCCGTGGACGGGCGCTTGGTTCGTCTCGCTTGCGGCGCATCTGACCGTCGCCGTGGTGATCATCGCGTTTGCGGGCGCGGGCGCGATGATCCGCAGGCTTAGGGCCAATCTGCTCGACGAACTGGGCAAGCCGTACGTGATCGCGGCGCGGGCGCGCGGGATCAGCGAGACCCGGCTTTTGCTGCGCTATCCGGTGCGCATGGCGATTATTCCGTTCGTGGCGGACATCGGCAATCTGCTGCCCTCGCTGGTGTCGGGCTCCGTGATCGTGTCGATCGTCTTGAGCCTGCCCACGATCGGGCCGATCCTGGTGACGGCGTTGCGCACGCAAGACCAGTTCTTGGCGGGGTTCATTCTGCTGTTCGCGGCGGGACTGACGCTGGTCGGCACGCTGATCTCCGATCTTCTGCTCGGGCTCATCGATCCGCGCGTGCGGTTGGGGCAGGGGCTTGAGCGATGAGCGCGGTTGCGGACGCCACCATCGCCAAGGTCGAAACGCCGACGTTCCTGGACCGGTTGTGGCGGCGCAAGGGCGCGTTCTTCGCGCTCGTGTTCCTGGCCGTCATGTACGGCAGTTTGCCGTTCGTCGAACTCATCGCGCCTTACGCGCCCGAGACGCGCAACAACGAGGCGCTGTTTGCGCCGCCCTCGGACGTGCATTGGTTTCGCGACGGCGCCTTCGTCGGACCTTACGTCCACCGCACGACGGCCACGGTCGATCCGGAGTCGTTTCAGCGCGTCTACACGGCCGACACGACTACGGCCGAGCGTTTGCGGTTCCTGTGCGAGGGCGATCCCTACATGTTTTGGGGCGTGGTCGAAGCGCGCTTCCATCTTGTTTGTCCGGCCGAGGGCGGAAGCGGGTTCTACATTTTCGGCACGGACCGATTGGGACGGGACATCTTCAGCCGCGTGCTGTACGGCGCGCGCATCTCGCTCACGATCGGTCTCATCGGCGTGGCCATCAGTTTCGTGCTGGGTTGCCTGCTCGGCGGGTTTGCCGGGTATCTCGGCGGGTGGGTCGACGCATCGGTCTTGCGGCTGATCGAGTTGCTGCGATCGTTGCCCGAGCTGCCGCTTTGGATGGCGCTGGCGGCGGCGCTGCCGGCGACGTGGTCGCCGTTGTGGGTCTATTTCGGGATCACGCTCATTCTGGGCCTGCTCGATTGGCCGGGACTCGCGCGCGCGGTCAGGGCGAAGGTGCTGTCGTTGCGCGAAGAGGACTATGTGGTCGCTGCCGAACTTTTGGGCGCGAGCCGCACGCGCGTGCTGTTCCGGCACATGCTGCCCAATTTCTCCGGTCACTTAATCGCGAGCGTGACGCTGGCCGTCCCTGGGATGATCTTGGGCGAAACGGCGCTTTCGTTCCTGGGACTGGGCTTGCGGGCGCCCGTCGTGAGTTGGGGCGTGCTGCTCAACGAGGCCCAAAGCATCACCGCGATCGAGCTGTATCCGTGGCTTTTGATCCCGCTGGTGCCCTTGGTGCTCGTCGTCTTGGCCTTCAACGTGCTGGGTGATGGGTTGCGCGACGCCGTCGACCCCTACGCGCATTAACTCAGATTCCACGCGACGGGTTACGTTCAAACAAGCGTTTGAACTATCTAGAAGCGCTTCCTATATAACGGTTTCACGGGGGCACGGCGTTTGCTGGGTACGGGTGCATGAACGACGCAACGCAGCGGGCGACCGAGCCCAGCGACATCGAACGCACGCTTGGCGTGGGGCGGGCCGCAAGCCCCTGGTGGCGGCGCTGGTGGATCATCGCCGGTGCGCTCGGCATTGCCGCGCTTGCGGCGTGGTGGGTGCTGACGCCTGCCAAGAAGACCGAATACTTGAAGGGCAAGGCCGAGGTCGCGACGATCCGTGCGCTGGTCACGGCGACGGGTACGCTGCAGCCGATCGACAAGGTCACGGTCGGCGCGGAGGTCTCGGGCCGCATCGACGAGGTGCTCGTCGACTTCAATTCGAAGGTGACCAAGGGTCAGGTGCTCGCGCGGATCAACACCGACGAGCTGCAAGCGCGCGCGGTGCAATCGCGCGCCAGCGTCGCGCAGGCGGAGGCGAACGTCGCGAAAGCGGGGAACGATCTGAAGCGCGCGGTCGACCTGCGCACGAAGGGCTTCGTTTCGCAGGCGGCCTACGACCAGGCGCTGGCCGCGCGCGACGTCGCGGCGGCGACGTTGCGCAACGCGCGGGCGCAGGCCGACCAGGCGGAAGCGAACCTTGCCAAGGCCGCGATCCGCTCGCCGATCGACGGGGTCGTACTCGACCGTAAGGTCGAGCGCGGCCAGACGGTCGCCGCAAGCTTCCAGACGCCGGAGCTTTTCGTGATCGCCTCGGATCTGACGACGCTGAAGCTGACCGTCGACATCGACGAGGCCGACATCGGCGAGTTGGCGCTTGGTCAAGAGGCGACGTTCACGGTCGACGCCTACGCCGCGAAGACGTTCAACGCGAAAGTGATCGAACTGCGCAATGCGGCGCGCACGGTGCAGAACGTCGTCACCTATCAGGGCGTGCTCAGCGTCGAGAACAACGACGGGCTCTTGAAGCCCGGCATGACGGCCACCGCGGACATCACGGTCAAAGTCGTGAAAGACACGATCAGCGTGCCGAACGGCGCGCTGCGCTTCTCGCCGCAGACGAACGAGGCGAGCGGCTTCATTCCGCAAGCGACCACGGCGCCAGTCGATCCGATCGCGTCGGGCAAGGGCGAGCTTTGGAGCGTGGGGCCGGACTGGAAGCCGACCTCGCGCGCGGTCACGCTCGGCGTCACCGACGGGCGACGTACGCAGGTGACAAGCCCCAACGTGAAGACGGGCGAGGAATTCATCCTGGACGTCGTACAAGGCGGGCCGGGGTGATGACCGGCGGACAAGGACCTGTGCGATGACACAGCCGCCGCTCATACGCTTCGAGGGCGTCTCCAAAATCTACGGCAAGGGCGAGGCGGAAGTGCGCGCGCTCGACGGGGTCAGCCTTTCGATCGGCGACGGCGAGTTCGTCGCCATCATGGGACCGTCCGGCTCGGGCAAGTCGACGGCGATGAACATTCTGGGCTGTCTCGATACGCCGACAAGCGGGCGCTATTTCTTTCGCGGCGTCGACGTGGGCACGCTTTCGCGCAGCCAGCGGGCGCTGCTCCGGCGCAACTATATCGGCTTCGTGTTCCAGGGGTTCAATCTGCTGAAACGTACGACGGCGCGCGAGAATCTGGAGTTGCCGCTGATCTATCGCGGCGAGACGGCGCAAGCGCGGCGGGCGCAGGCGCTGAAGGCGCTCGACCTCGTCGGGCTTGCCGACCGCGCCAATCACACATCGTCCGAGCTTTCCGGCGGGCAGCAGCAGCGCGTGGCGATCGCGCGCGCGCTGGTGACGGAACCCGCGGTGATCTTCGCCGACGAGCCCACCGGCAACCTCGACAGCGCGCGCAGTCACGAGATCATGAAGCTTCTGACGGACCTCAACGCGCGGCGGCAGATCACGATCGTGCTCGTCACGCACGAAGAGGACATCGCGGCTTATGCAGGCAGGCAGATCCGCTTCCGCGACGGAAAGATCGCCTCCGACGTGATCACACGGAAAGGCGCGGCGTGACCTCATGATATGGACGACGCTGCAACTGGCTTGGCGGGAATTGCGGGCGAACTTGCTTCGCTCGCTGCTCACGACGCTCGGCATCATCGTGGGCGTGGCCGCCGTCGTGACCGTCGTGACGCTGGGGCAGGGGCTCACAGTCAAGGTCACCGCCGACATCGCCTCGATGGGGCGCAATCTGCTCTTCGTGCTGCCGTTCACGCCGCAGCGGTCCGGACCAGCGACCCCGCAGACGCCGTTCAAGATGGACGATGCGGACGCGATCGAGCGCGAGGTCCAGGGCGTCGCCGCCGTCGCACCGTCCGCCGTCAAGCAGACACAAGCCGTGTACGGTGCGAAGAACTGGCAAGTCGGCATCCAAGGCACGACGAACCCTTACCTCGCCGTGCGCGAGTGGCCGGTGAAGCATGGGCGCATGTTCACCGACAGCGAAGAGCGCGGCGGCCGGCCGGTGTGCATATTGGGCGAGACGCCGCGCAAGGAGCTGTTCGGGCATCAAAACCCGATCGGCGCCAAGATCCGGCTCGGCGCAACGTCCTGCGAGGTCATCGGTGTTCTGGGCGTGAAAGGGCAGTCGACGTTCGGGCAAGACCAAGACGATACGATCCTGATGCCGATCTTGGCCGTGCAGCGGCGCATGACCGGCAACGACGACGTGCAGCAGATCTGGGTTTCGGCCTTGACTGCGCAGCAGGTGAAACCGGTGCAGGACGCGATCGCGGCGCTGATGCGCGAGCGGCGGCGAATCCGGCCGGGCGAGCAGGACAATTTCCTGATCCGCGATCTTCAGTCTGTGTCGAGCCTCGTCGAATCGACGACGCAGCTTCTGACGGCCGGTCTGTCGGCGGTGGCGGCGATCAGCCTTCTCGTCGGCGGCATCGGGATCATGAACATCATGCTGGTGTCGGTGACGGAGCGAACGCGCGAGATCGGCATCCGGCTTGCCATCGGCGCGCTCGAACGGGACGTTCTGCTGCAGTTCTTGATCGAGGCCGTGGTGCTGAGCTGCGTCGGCGGGCTGATCGGTGCCGCGATCGGACTCGGCGGATCGGCCGCGATCGCGGCCTGGATCGGCGTGCCGTTCGTGCTGTCGCCGTGGGTCGTGGTCGTCGCGTTCGGCTTTTCGGCGGCGGTCGGGATCGTGTTCGGCTTCTTCCCGGCGCGCCGCGCGGCGGGTTTAGACCCGATCGAGGCGCTTAGGTACGAGTGATGTTAGCGATCAACCCGGCGGCGGGGGTGGGGCTGGCGGCTGCCCCGGCGGCGGTGGAGGCGCAGGGGGCGGGACGGCGCCGGCTTGCGGTGGGCCGGGGTTCATGACGTCGAAGTCGCCCGAGCCCACAATGTCCTTGTCGAGGTTGCCGGTATAGGAGTTGACCTTCACGTTGCCGGAGCCTGCGATTTCGACGCGCGGGTTTACGGCTTCGCCGCGCAGCACGACGTCGCCCGAGCCTGCAATTTCCACCGAGAATGGATTGGCGCGGCCGGAGTCGATCAGCACGTTACCCGAGCCTGCGATTTCGATTTCGACCGGACCGTTGACCGCGGCAACGCGCACGTTGCCGGAGCCCGCGACTTCGACATCGAGGCCACCCGTCAGCGGACCGATCTGGACGTTGCCGCCGCCGGCCATTTCGACTTGTGCGGCCGCCGCACTTGCCGCGCTGAAGCGCGTGCTGCCGGCGCTTTCGACCTCTAGGTTTTCCTTCACGGCGCCGACGGCGATGTCGCCCGACCCCGCGATCGAGACCTGCGCGCTCTGCAATCTGCCGAAGCGCGCCTTGACGGCGTGGGCTTCAAGACGGAGTGGCGCATCGAGATCGCCGGCTGCGATCGAGCCGATCATGCCGTCAAGCTCGTAGGGTGTGCCCGAGGGCGCGGTCACGCGAATGGACAGGTCTTGGGCCTTGCGATCGCGCGACCACCAATTGAACAGATTCCACGGGAACCAGGCTTCGTCGCTCTTGCGGCTGAGACGAAGATAAAGTTCGTCGCCGTTCGTGCGGACTTGGAGTTCCTTCATCGTCTCCGGCTTGCCCTGGGCTTGCAGGCGCACCGGGCCGGGGCCGGGCACCGTGATCAGTTCGACGCGGGCGACAATGTCGTCCATCCGAATCCGGCGGACGGTGTATGTCTTGTCGATGGGGGCGCCGGTTGCGGAGACGCCGACCGCGCCCACGTTGACCAACCCGGTGAGGGAGGTCAGCGCAGGAAGCTCGACGCCGCCGACGCCGATGTCTTGAAGCTGAAGCAACGAGAACGTGCCCGCCGTCCCTGCGACGACCAGGCCAAGTTTGACGGCAATGCTCATGGAGTGGGTCCGGTGATGGTGAGGGGCTCCCCGCCGCCGCCCGTCGCGTTGTTCACGACCGAAGCGGGCTGAGGCGCCTTGACGTCGGCGAAGATGATCATGCCGGACAGGCCGATGAGCCCAAGCACCGAAGCCAGGGTCAAAGCCGTCGCCAACGCCACCTTAACGATCACGCTTGTCATAGGTCCGCCCCATAGGCAATCAGAGCATACTGTGAACTGTATAATAGGTCATTTGGCCAGTTTCAAGGGGTAACATTGCGAACGGTGCGTCCATGTGGCGCCTCGGTCGCTTTAGAGGCTTCGAAGATGGGCCGCCTGGACGGAGTCCAGATACTCCTCGAGCCGGGTGATCCGTCCGGCCGCGACTTGGCAAACGACGCAGGCGGGCATGGAAAACGGACCGGCCCCGGTCTCCGCCTCCAGGACGTGCTGCTGCATGAAGCCGCCGGGAATGGGAACGCGGCGCTCGACCCTGTAGCGACGGTTCTTCAGCTTGCGGGCGAGCCAACTCAAGACCTTCAGGTTCTCCTCGACCGATTGTTCACTGCGATTGAAATTGTGCCAGATGCGGGCGTCAGGCGCATAGATCGCGCGCACGGCCTCGACGTCGCCGGCCTCGATCGCGCGAAAGAAGCGTTCGGCGATGTCGAGGGTGTCGGTCATCGTGTCCCTCACGGCACCAGACGATAGCCGCCGCTTTCGGTCACCAGCAATTTTGCGTGCGCGGGATCGGATTCGATCTTCTGCCGCAGCCGATAGATGTGCGTTTCGAGCGTGTGGGTGGTGACGGCGGGATTGTAACCCCAGACCTCATGCAGCAGCACTTCACGACCGACCACTTTGTCGCCTGCGCGGTAGAGGAATTTCAGTATCGACGTTTCCTTCTCGGTCAAACGCACTTTCGTGTTGTTCGGGCCGGTCAGCAGCTTCGCCGACGGGCGGAACGTGTATTGGCCGATCTTGAAAACCGCGTCTTCGCTTTGCTGGTGGCTGCGCAAATGCGCGCGCACGCGGGCGAGCAGCACGCTGAACTTGAAGGGTTTCGTTACGTAATCGTTGGCGCCGGCCTCGAGCCCCAGAATCTGATCGGCCTCGCCGTCGTGGCCGGTCAGCATGAGGATCGGGCAGCGAACGCCCGCCTTGCGCATCAGACGGCAGACCTCGCGGCCGTCGAGATCGGGCAAGCCCACGTCGAGGATGACGAGATCGGGCAACTCGGTCTTTGCCTTCTCGAGCGCAGAGGCGCCGGTCGCGGCATCGGTGACGATGAATTCGCCTTGCAGATCGAGTTGTTCCTTCAACGACTCGCGCAAGGGGTTGTCGTCGTCAACGAGGAGCACGCGGCGGGGTGTCGACATTCGTTTCGCTTCTCAAGGGTTTACCAAGTGGCGGCGTCTTCGAGCCAAATCACTTGCGGCGGCTGCGGGGTAAGCTATAGCAAATCGAATTCGGAGTGCGGGAGGCATGAAATCAATAGCGCGCGAGCGCAAGCCCCGCCGCGGCAAAGCGGGGGCGAAGGTAAACGCACCCGCGACTTTGGCCGAGCGTCTGCACGGTCCCGCCGCCGCCATCGACCGCGCTGCCGTCGAATTGCGGCGCGGCCTGCCCGTCATGGTGCGGCCGCCCAAGGGCGCATCGTCGCTGATCGCATCGGCCGAGCTTGCCAGCGAGGCTCTCATTGCCGCCATGCGCGCCTGGGCGAAGGCCGATCCGCACGTGCTCCTTACGCATCATCGCGCGGCGACGCTTAGGATCCGGCTCTACACGGACGACATCGTCGCGGTGAAGCTGCCGCGCGAGGATACCGCGCGCGCGGCGCAGGTGCTGGCCGATCCGACCCGCGACTTGCGCGATCCGATGATGGGGCCGTGGGCCGCCTTGCGCCAGCCGCTGTCGCCGAACGCGGCGGCGGGCGTAAAGCTTGCGAAGGTCGCGGGGCTGTTGCCGGCCGTGATCGAGGTGCCGCTCAAGACGTCAGCCATCGCGAGGTTGGCCACGCGAGAAGGCTTGGTCAGCGTCGCGGCCGACGCGATCGCCCGGCATGAGGCGACGGCCGACGTCGCGCTCTCCACCGTCGCGCGCGCGCGGCTGCCGCTTGCGGGTGCGGAAGAAACGCGCGTGCTTGCGTTCCGGCCGAAAGCAGGCGGGCGGGAACACCTGGCGCTGATCGTCGGCTCCCCGGAGCCGCCGGGACCGGTGCTGGTGCGGCTTCATTCGGAGTGCCTGACCGGGGACCTTTTGGGTTCGCTCAAGTGCGACTGCGGCGATCAGCTGCGCGGCGCGATCGCCGCAATCGGAAAAGCGGGCGCCGGAATCCTGCTCTATCTCGCGCAGGAAGGCCGCGGGATCGGTCTGATCAACAAGCTCAAGGCCTACGAGCTGCAAGACCAGGGGTTCGACACGATCGAGGCCAATCAACGGCTCGGCTTCGAAGCGGACGAACGCGCGTTCGCGGCGGCGGCGGAGATGCTCGCCTATCTCGGGTTCTCATCGGTGCGGCTGATGACGAACAATCCGGAGAAGGTTGCGGCGCTCGCACGTTGCGGGATCGACGTCGTCGAGCGCGTGGCGCATGCCTTCCCAAGCAATCCGCACAACGAAGCCTATATCGCGACGAAGAAGGCGAAGGCGGGTCACCTGACCTAACGCGTTTCGCGTTCGCCGAAGATCGCGGTGCCGACGCGGATGTGGGTTGCGCCGAGTTGGATCGCCACTTCAAAGTCGCCGCTCATGCCCATCGAGAGTTCGCGCACGCCCGCTTCGCGCGCGAGTTTGGCGAGCAGCGCAAAGTGCGGGGCGGGTTGATCGTCGACGGGGGGAATGCACATGAGGCCCGCGACATCGAGGCCGTGCACCGTGCGGCAGCGTTCGACGAAGGCGCGGGTGTCTTGCGGGCCGACGCCCGCCTTCTGCGGCTCTTCGCCGGTGTTCACCTGGACGAAGAGTTTGAGCACGCGCCCTGCCCGCTTTAGCTCCGGACCGAGCGTTTCGGCAAGGCTGTCGCGGTCGAGCGTGTGGATCGCGTCGAACAGTGCCGCCGCGTCGCGCGCCTTGTTCGACTGCAGCGGACCGATGAGGTGGAGATCGACCGCCGGGTGCGCGGTCCTCAGGGCCGGATATTTCGCCTTGGCCTCTTGCACGCGGTTCTCACCGAACACGCTTTGGCCGGCGGCCAGTGCCGCACGCACGTCGTCTTCGCCATGCGTCTTGGCGACCGCGATCAGCGTAATGGCGGCGGGATCGCGGCCGGCGATGCGCGCGGCCCTGGCGATGCGGGCGCGCACGGCGGCGAGGTTTGCGGCGATGGTCTCGGTTATAGTGGGGGACATGAGCGGGACGGCGGATATCTCTCAGGCACGGGCGAAACTCGCACGGCAGGCGGCGCGGCTCAACGCGCGCGGCGGGCGCAGGCTGCCGTCGCTCATTCTGATGACCGACGATTCGCGCGATGCCGATTGGGCGGAAGCGGTGCGCGGCCTGCCGCGCGGCGCGGCGGTGATTGTGCGTCACCGAAATGCCCGGGCGCGCGAGGCGCTGGCGCGGCAGTTGAAGCCGTTGTGCACGGCGCGCGGCGTCAAGATGCTCGTGGCCGAAGACGTGCCGCTCGCGGTCCGCGTGCGCGCCGACGGGGTGCATGTGCCGGAACGGCATGCGGCGCGCCTTCGAGGCGTTCGGCGCGCGCATCCGCGCTGGCTGATCACAAGTTCGGCGCACGGGGCGGCCGCGATCGCGGCGGCGCAATCGGCGGATGCCGTGTTGATTTCGCCGGTGTTTGCGACGGCGAGCCATCCGGCGCAGCAGGCGCTCGGTGCGGTACGGTTCGCGGCGTTGGCGGCGGGTGCGCGTGCGGCCTATGCGCTTGGAGGGATCGACGGCGAGAGCGCGCAACGTCTCGCGGCGTTGCGTCTTGCCGGCGTCGCGCTGATCGGCGGGTGGCTTAGAAGCTGAACGTCGTTTCGAGGTAGCCGACGTTGCCGTCGAGCGTGTCGCAGAA
>CAZLRW010000020.1:0-3362 GCA_964561925.1 uncultured Flavobacteriaceae bacterium | reverse complement strand
AGAAGCTGAACGTCGTTTCGAGGTAGCCGACGTTGCCGTCGAGCGTGTCGCAGAAAAAGAACACGCCGCAGCCGCCACCGAACTCACGTCGGAATTCGTAGTGTTGATAACCGCCCGTGACGCGAACGTTTTCGTTGAACATGTAACCGGCGGCGAATTGAAGACCCATCCCTTCCTGATCGGCGTTGGAGATAATCTCCTCGTTCGCGGTGATGTAGTTTGCGCTCGCGCTCCACGGCCCGCGCTCATACATAAGGCCGACGCTCCAGATTTCGGTGTAGGTGTCGTCGAAAACGTTCGCGACGAAACCTTGGACGACCGGGCCGCCGCCAGCGATATTCGTGCGCCGGTAAGCGGCACCCAAGCTCCACTCGCGGTAGCCGAGCCGCGCGGCGCCGCCCCATTCCTCAAGGTCGCCGAGTTCGTTCAGGAAGAACGGCTCGTTGACGAGTTCGCCGGTGACGTAGCCCGCGCTTAGGCCCAGGTCGACTTCGCCGAATGTGGTGACGTAACTGACCGCGACATCGAGAACGTTCTTCTGTTCGCTGATCTCGTCGTCGCCGAAGAGTTGGCCGGGATCGCGCGTGCCGTCGGGCGCGAACGAGACCGCGAAACGGAGGCCGCCGATGTTCGGCGTCATGTACATGATCTTCAGGTAATCGTCCGAGCCGTGGAGGTCGGAGCGCAGCTGCATCCCGTTCGGGCTGAACAGCGAACCGGGGAAGCCCGGGTCGGACGAGCAGATGTTCGACGGATCGCAGGGGAAGCCGAGCAGGAACACTTCCGGATTGTCGACGCGAATGCTGCGCGAGACGGTCGGAACGGTTTGGCCCAAGATGTCGGCGGCGCCGTCCATCAGACCCAGTTGGATGCGGCCGATGCCGCCTTCCCAATAGAGCCAAAGCTCCTCGACGACGTCGGATGAACCGGCGTCGTTCAGGAAGGAATCGAAGTTCGTGGCATAGTCGACATCGACCGCGATGCGTGCGCCGATCTGGCTGCCGCCGTCGAGCGGCAGGACCGCCGTGCCGTAGAGGCCGGTGTCGACCGCGAGCGCCACCTCATCGAGGCCCGTCATCGTCGACTGATCGACATAAGCGCCGACCAAGCTGACGTGACCGTTCAGACGCAGTTTCAAACGATCGAGGTCGTCGGCGCCGGCGGCCGACATCGACAATGCCAAAGCGACGAAACTTGCCGCGGTCAAACGCATCGGACCCTCGCTTCGATTGCCGCGGGAGCGAATCCCGCGCAGTTCGCGCATCATAACGCACCGCAAGCCTCAACCGGTAGGCGGCCCAGGCTTTAGGTTAAGTAAACGAGCGCCTCGTCCCTAAAACGAGAACGAGGTTTGGAAATATGCCAAATCCGCGTCGAGCGTATCGCACGCGGCAGCCGTGCACGAGCCGACCGGCCCGTCGAAATCGTAGTGTTGGTAGCCGATCACAAGCTGCACGTTCTCGTCGAACTCGTAGCCGACAGCGCCGGTGTAGCCTTGCGCATCCTGTGTTTCGAAGCGCGTGATCGGACCGTCGGTGAACGGCGGAAGCTCTTGCTCCAGGTTCACGTAGCCCGCACCGAAACGCCACGGGCCGGTTTCGTACGTCGCACCAGCGGCCCATACGGTCGTCTGCGAATCCGGAAGCACGCAGCCCGCAACGGTGCTGCAGCCGACAGAGAGCGACGGGAAGACCGCCTTGTCCGCAAGGCCTGCGCCGCCCGAGACGTTCGTCACGCGGTACGAGCCACCGACCTTCAGTCCTTCGTACGCGACTTGTGCGCCGGCGCCGTATTCTTCGAGGTCGTCGGGCGTGAAGGGGTTCGAGTTGAACAGTGTCGGCACGCCGCCGCTGCGCGCCCAGACGGCGACCGTGTTGCCGACGGTTTCGCGTTCGTTGTAGCCCGCGACGTAACCCAGATAGAGACCGACGTCGAACGACGACAGCGAACCCTGATAGTTCAGGCCGACTTCCCAGATGTTCGATTGCTGGTCGCGTTGATCGTTGCCGCTGAAGAGGTCGTTGAGCCCGCGCGAAAGTTCAGGCGTGTACGATGCCGACATCTGCACGCCGATCAGACGCGGCGAATAGTAAATGATCTTGAACGCGTCGCCCGACGCATTCAAATCGGTGCGCATGTGCGCGCCGTTCGGCGAGAAAGCTTCAAAGCTCGACAGGCGCGGATCCTGCAGCGGATAGGCACGCGGATCGTCGATTCGGTTGATGTCGCTGACCGTGGGGGAGAAGATTCCGGCGCTGTCGGCAGCCCCGTCTTCGAGGCCGAGCGTCACGCGGCCGAACGCGGTTTGCACGTAGAGCCAAATCTCGTCCACGAAATCCGGCGCGCCGCGAATGTGATCGTTCGAAAACTCGTGTTCGCTCGACTGGAAGCGCAATTGCGCCCGCGCGCCGTACTCGGAGCCGAAGTCGCGCAAGAGGCGCGCGCTGCCCCAAATCTTGCCTTCGCCCGCGAAGCCGAAGTCGTTGACGTCGCCTGCGGGGATGTCGTCTTGGTCGATCAGATAGCCGGTCAGGCTGGCGTTGCCGCCCCAGTCGTAAGTGATCTCTTCGGCGATCGCCGGCGCCGCGAGCGCGAACATGGAGACTGCTGCCAGGGAACGCCACGCGCGCTTCATGAACTCGCCTTTCACCGAAACCGGACCGACTGCGCTTTCCCCCACAGCGAGTTTTGAGGGTTTTCGCGTTGAAGGGTCAAGCGCTTCGCGACCATTGGCGGCATTCCAGCCCCTTGGTGTTGCGCTCAATCAGCACGAGGGACACAACCGCCGGTATGGTGTGCGCGGTGTGTCTTGACCATTCGAACCTAAGCAAATCGCGGTGATCGCGGCTGCATTCGTGCGCCCACCGATTGCCGGGCGCGCCTGACTTCGCGTATAACGCGGCCTCCCCTTTTTGGCCGCCCATCCAAGGCCCCGGTTGCGAGTTGAACATGATTTCGAAGGTTTTCCCCATCGCCTGCGCCGCCGCCGTCTTTCTCACCGCGTGCGGCTCGTCGGACCCGGAGACGCCGGAGCCGACCGTGCAGGCGCCTCCCGCGACCAAGACCGCCCAGGCGCCGCAGGCCGAGGGCAGCGTGTTCGACTGGTTCCAGGCCGGACCGAGCGACAATCGCAAGGGGGTCGCCGTCAACGAGCATCTGTGGCGCGCGAGCCTGGATACGCTTTCCTTCATGCCGATGGAGCAGACCGATCCGTTCGGCGGCGTGATCAAGACGGGTTGGTACACGCCGCCTGCCACGCCAAACGAGCGCCTCAGGGTCGCCGTCTATATTCTCGATTCCCGACTTAGGGCCGAAGCTCTTCGCGTCTCGGTGTTCAAAGAGGTCAAGAAGCCGACCGGCGA
>CAZLRW010000019.1:0-45811 GCA_964561925.1 uncultured Flavobacteriaceae bacterium | reverse complement strand
GCCTTGACGACGTCGAAGGGATCGCTGCGCATCAGGACGACGTCGGCGCTTTCGATCGCGACGTCGGTTCCCGCGCCGATGGCAAAGCCCAGATCAGCCTGCGTCAACGCAGGCGCGTCGTTGATGCCGTCGCCCACCATGCCGACGCGGCGGCCCGCGGCCTGCAATTCCTTCACTTTGTCGACCTTCTGTCCGGGTAGCACGTCGGCCAGGATAATGTCGATGTTGAGCTCGCGCCCGATGCGCTCGGCGGTCGCGCGGTTGTCGCCGGTCAGCATCGCGACCTTGACGCCAGCGCGCTGAAGGCTGGCCACGGTGGCGGACGACGTCGGACGCGCCTTGTCGGCGATCGCAATCAAGCCGATCAACCGTCCGCCGCGTGCGACGTGGACGACGGTGCGCCCGCCGCTGGCCAAACGCGCGGCCTCGTCCGATAAGGTGCCAAGGTCGATATGCGCCTCATCCATCAGGCGGCGATTGCCGACGAACACCTCGTTGCCTGCGACGCGCGCCTTGGCGCCGCGGCCTTCGAGATTTTCGAAGCCGTCGGCCGCGCCGGCGTCGAGTCCTTGGGCACGGCGCAAGATTGCCAGCGCCAGAGGATGGTCAGAGCCCTTCTCAATCGCGGCGGCCGTGGCGAGAACGCTGCGCTCGTCCGCGCCGGGCGCCGCGACCACTTCGACAACTTCCGGCTGGCCCATCGTGAGCGTGCCGGTCTTGTCGAACACGACGACATCGAGCTTCGCGGCCTCTTCGAGCGCCACGGCGTTCTTGAGCAGGATGCCGTTGAGCGCGCCGCGCCCGGTACCGACCATCACCGCCATCGGCGTTGCAAGTCCAAGCGCATCGGGGCACGCGATGACGAGGACGGTGATCGCCATCGTCACCGCGAACAGGAGCGTGGCACCGCCGAACGCGTACCAAACGACGAATGCGCCGAGCGAGACGACGATCGCGGCGAGCACCAGCCACTGCGCCGCGCGATCGGCGAGCAGTTGTGCCGGCGCTTTCGAATTCTGCGCCTCCTGCACCAGCTTGACGATCTGGGCGAGCGCCGTGTCCGCGCCGACCTTGGTCGCGCGATAGCGGAAGGCGCCGCTCTTGTTGATCGTAGCGCCCGCGACGGTATCACCGGGCCGCTTGCTGATCGGCATGGATTCGCCGGTCAGCATCGATTCGTCGATCGTCGATTGACCTTCGACTATTTCGCCGTCGACCGGAATCTTGTTGCCCGGCCGGATGACGACGATGTCGCCGACGAGAACGTCGGCCGTCGGTATCTCGACCTCCTTGCCGCCGCGGACGACGTTCGCCATCGGGGGCGCGAGGTCGAGGAGGTGACGGATCGCCTCCGAGGCCCCCGCTCTGGCGCGCATTTCCAGCCAGTGACCGAGCAGGATGAAGACGAGAAGTACCGCCGCAGCCTCGTAGAATTGCTCGCCACCATAGATGAACGTCGCGCCGACGCTGAAGAAATAGCCGGCGCCGACGCTCAGCACGACGAGCACCGCCATGTTGAGCACGCCGCGCCTCAGCGCGCGCCAGGCGCCGACGGCGAACGGCCACACGGGATAGGCGATCGCGCCCGTCGCCAGCACGAACATCACGAGCTCACGATCCCAACCGGCCGGCAGCGGCAACGGCGGGATCGGCAGACCCATCGGGTGCAAGAGGAAGATCGGCACGGCAAAGATCAACGCGACCAAGAAGCGGTTGCGCATGTCGATGGCCATCGCCGCTGCGTCATGGCCTCCGTGCATGTCGTCATGCGAGTCATGGGCGCCATGCACGGGCGCCGCCGCCTCGTGGGGCGGGCAAAGGTGCTTTGGCAGTGACTCGCCGCGGCAGTGAAAGCCGCAGGCCCTGACGGCCGCCGCGATCGCCTCGACGTTCGTCTTTGCCGGATCGAATGTGACCGTCGCCTGACCGGCGGCGCGATTGACTGTCACGGCCTTCAGTCCGGGCTGGTTGCGCAGGAATGTCTCGACGACTTGCTCGTCGACGGCCGAGAGCATACCGCCGACGTCGATCACGGCGGTTGCGTCTGTTCCGCTCGCCGGCAAAGGCTTGGCGGCGTGCGCGCGATGATCGTGATGTTCGTGAAGATGCTTCTGCATATCGTTTCACCCTACGAGATACCCGCCCGCGAGCAGCCCGCCCGTCATTGCGGCAATCAACAATACGCCCTCAAGTCGAGCGGGCGCCGGCAGAGGGATGTCCGTCAACCGGCACCCGATGCCCACCACCAGGGCAACCAAAAGAGCGAACACGTCCATCATGGCGGTTTCGTCTCGCCGCCAGCTGCGCCACGCTTCGCATCAGCCCCTGACGGCCCGGCGCACAGGTCTTCGCATTGCGCCGGGCGTGCTGCGAAATAGCGGTCAGCGATCAGGTAACCGGCCGTCATCGCTGCTACGATCAGCGCGCCTTCGATCGTCGGCGGCGCGGGCGCGGCGAAGCCGACGAGCGCGCTCGACAAGCCGATCGCGAACGCGACAACCACGCCGATCGCCAGGCTGAGGCGCTTCCTCAATTCGGGTGAGAGCGGTCCGCTCACGTCGCCCTTCCTTGTGCGTTAGTGGCCGGAGCAGCAGCCCTGTGTCTTGGCTTTGTCGCCAAGGTAGCGCTGCGGCGCCTGCTTGAATTCATCACGACAGTGCGTCGAGCAGAAATAATAGATCTTACGTTCGTGTTCGATTTTCGCTGCGGCCTCGCCGCTTTCGATCGACATGCCGCAGACGGGATCGGTGACTTTCATGATGCTTCTCCATTTCGTACGTCAAAAAAAGGTCACGCCGGCCGGAAGGGATCGCCCACGCCGAGCGCGGCATTCGTCTTCCTGATCGATGCCAAGGGGTCGGACTCGCGCGCGGTCAAAGCTCGGATCGCGTCGATGGTTTCGGGGATCACGATCGCCTGGTTGTCGACCATGTAGGCGTAGAACGCCTCGTTACCCTCAACCGCCAGCATGTCTTCCCAGAGCGCGACTTCGTACATGTTGTCGCGCGGGCGGCCGACGTCGGCCATCAACTCTTTGACGGCATTCAGCGCGGACAATCCATCCTTCATGCGGATGAGCGCGATGCGGGGCGAACCGCGTAGCGCGGCGAGGACTTCGTCCCTGCTCGCTTTGCGCGTGAGTTCGACCGTCCAGTAGTGCAAATGCGCCAGCGTCTCGGGCACTTTCACCGCCATCGTGATCACGTCGAGATCGGGATCGACGGTCTTCGCATCCGGGCCTTGGTGGCTTGGGATTTTCTCCTCCGGCACCAGCGTGTTCATGATCCCGCCTTCATGGCTCTCCCATGGGTCTGTCGCGCGGCGCAACAGCGTGCCGCGGGCGCGACGCAAGAGGCCGGCTTTCTTCAGCGCGGTGAGCGTGCGCACGATCGAAGTCGTGTTGCACGAAACGACGCGCGTCGCCGCGCGCCCGAGGGCGGTCGTGTAGCTGGCCTCGGCGACGAAGGAATGACCCGTCACTTCGTGCTTCTCGCCACCCTGGACGATGAATTTGACGCGGCGGTCGCGGTAGAGGACGACGTTCTTCGCCGCTATCTTCTTCGGCGTGCAATCGACAACGACTTCAGCTTGTGCGATCAAATCTTCCAGTCCGCCGGATACTGCAAGGCCGGCATCGCGCATCGCCCGGGCATGCTCAAGGTCTGCGGTGAACAGGCGATGCCCTTTCTTCAGCGCCGCCTGCATGCGCCAGTCCGTTCCGATATCGGCGACGCCGACAATCTCCATGTCGTCTTGAACGGCGACGGCGTCCACGACGCGCTTGCCAATCACGCCGTATCCGTTCACGGCAACCCGAATTTTCGCTGATGACATCTCCGGCCCTCCCTCTATGCCAGCGCGCTGGGACCGTTTCTCAGCAGCCGCCGTGGCGATGCCGCGTCCGATCGGGACTGGTTCCCGATGGCGTGCCGTCGCCTCCTTGGCCATCGGTCTTGTTGTTCGAGCGGTGCCGATGATGCCCGTGCGCGCCGTTACCGCGATGCATAAAAAAGTGCATGTAGATCATCACGCCAACGAACAGCAGAATGGGCCAGTTTTGTGCGATGAAGGACATTGCTTGGTCTCCTTGGTAATGCTGGGAAGTCTGCTCCAAATCCTGCCAGTCCGGATTGACGCAGATCAGGCTTGCACTTGTAATAGGTCAGAGCAGTTCGCCAATTCCATCTGCAATTCTTGGGTAGAGATCGATCTCATTGGTGGAGTGCTGGATGGTGTTGCAGGTGACGATCTTTCGAGCGCCGCTTCGCATGAGATCGTCAGGTGCGGTTCCGGCGAAGATCGCATGGACGCCGATGCAAACGGGCGGCCCGAGGCCACTCGCGATGATATGTCTCGACGCGGCAATCATGGTGCGCGCGGTCGAAATGATGTCATCGATCAGGATCGGTGTGCGACCTCGCAGCGGCTCGATGTCGCGCAAGGCAATCTCGACGTCACGGTCCCCATGGCGCTGCTTCTCGAGGACGACGAAGGGACAATTGGCGCCCTTAGCGACTTCCGAAACCCACTGCTCGCTCTCCGAGTCGGGTCCGATCAGCGCCGGTGCGGGAACGTGTTTTGCGATCCATGCCGATATTTCCGGAGCCGCCGCGACCACCCGCGTCGGCATCGTGTAAACGTCCTGCAGGCTGCGGATGCGGTGCAAATGGGGGTCCACCGTCACGAGGCCGTCGAAGACACCGGACAAGAGGCGCGCGAAATATCGGGCGCTGATGCCCTCGCCTACGTGGAATGGCTTGTCCTGGCGCATGTAGCCCAGATAGGGCGCCGCGAGCAGAATGCGACCCGCGCCCAAGTCCTTCAACGTTGAGGCCAGGAGGTAGAGCCCTATCGCCTTTTCGTTCGGACGGTCGAGGCCGCACGCGATCACGACGGTTCGGCCGGCGATCGCGGCGCCCACGCGCAGGTAGATTTCGCCGTCGGGAAAGTGACGAAACTCAAGCGGAATGCTGTCGCCACCGAGGCGCTCGCCCAGCGCCAGCGCCAGTGCCTCATTGCCGGGATAAGCGATAACGCCACACGTCATCACAGGGGCTCCAGACGGAAGGGGCCGCCATGGCCGAGCGCATAATCGGCGGCGTACGCCATCTCGCCGGGCGTCTCGGCGTGCAGCGTGAACAGCGGCTCGCCTTTCGCCACGACTTGATTTGGGCGCTTGTGGAGTTCCAGTCCCGCCGCCGGGGAGTTAGGTGCGCCGGCCAGCTTGGCGACGCGCGCCAGCTTCCGGTTGTCGATCGCCAGGATGCGGCTCTTGGCCGGCGCCGTGAAGTCTCTGGTGTGGGGCGCGCGCGGCGGCGTGCGCTGGCCGCCTTGGGCTTCGCAAATCGCTTGAAACTTTCGCCACGCCTCGCCGCTGTCCAAAATGCGCACGGCTTCGCTGAGGCCGGCGCCCCGCGCCTTCCCGCCAATAACAAGCGCCTCAGCCGCAAGGCGCAGGCTGCGGTCGCGCAAATCGGCGGGCGCTGACGCTTCAGCCTTCAAGACCGCGACGACATCGCGCGCCTCAAGCGCCGGGCCGATACCGGAACCAACAGGTTCGCGCCCGTCGGTCTCGACGGCACGAACGTCGATCCCGATCATCGCGCCGACGGCGGCGAGTTTGTTGGTCAAACCTCGCGCAGCCTCCGGCGTTCGCACCTTCGCCGTGGGGCCGACCGGAACATCGATGATGACATGCGTCGACCCGGCCGCGACCTTCTTGGAGAGCACGGACGCGACGAGCTGTCCGTCACTGTCGAAGTCGAGCGGCCGCTCCACGCGGATCAGAATGTCGTCGGCGGGACTCAAATCCATCGCTCCGCCCCAAACGATGCACCCGCCCTCTTGCTCGACCACCCGTCTCATTGCCGGCAGGTCGAGCGCCACGGGCGCCAGCGTTTCCATGACGTCGGCTGTGCCGGCAGGGGACGTGATCGCGCGCGACGACGTCTTGGGCATCGTCAAGCCGGCCGCGGCCGCAATGGCGACGACAATCGGCGTCGTGCGGTTGCCGGGCAGGCCGCCGATACAATGCTTATCGACGACGGTGTCTGACCGCCACTTTAGCGTCGATCCGGTATCGATCATCGCACGGGTAAGTGACACGGCTTCGCGTAGCGACATGCGTTCGCCCGCGCACGCCGTCAGAAACGCCGCCAGCTCGATCGGCGAATAGCGTCCGGCGACGACGTCGCCGACGATGCCGAGGTATTCCTGCGGCTCAAGCTCTGCGCCGTAAATCTTTCGCCGTACGCTCGAGAAGGATTGAAGCGGTTCCGGGTGGGCGAAACCAAGTGGGGCGCCCTCTTCGATCAAGAGCGTCCGCCATGCCGCTTCCGAGAGACCCGCTTGCAGCGGCGAAAGCAAACTTGCGTCGACCACGTTGAGAGTCGCGATCACGAAATTTCGGCCGGCGGAAACCTTGACTCGCGCCTGCACTTGAAAGCCCTCCGAACGGCAGACATGGCAGTCGGCGCGCATGAAGACGACGGGCTCTTGGTATGTGTCGATGCCTATGCGATGGGCGCGCAAGATCGGGAGGTGGGCCTGATCGCTCATCTTGCGCTCTCGCCGAGGTCGATCGTGTCGAGATAAACCGGCGCCGAGGCATTCCAACCCAACTCGCGTTTTACGCGCTGACGCATAGCATCCGCCGCCGCGGGCTCGCCGTGGGTGACGAAGAGTTGCCGCGGCGCCTTCCCCACCCGCCGGAGCCAGCCGAGAATCTCTTCGTAGTCAGCGTGCCCGGACAGATTGCTCAACATCGCGATCTCCGCCCGAACCGGCACGTCTTCGCCGTGGATGCGGATCGTCGCCGCCCCGCCCAGCATCGCCGCGCCGCGTGTGCCTCCGGCCTGGTAGCCTGCGAACACGACGGCGTTGCGCGGGTCCGGCGCAAAGGCTTTCAGGTGATGGACGACGCGCCCACCCGTCGCCATGCCGCTGCCGGCAATCACGACCATGGGGCCTTTGCGCGAATTCAGATCCTTCGACTCGGCGACGGAATTGACGATCTGAGCCGCGTGACACATCGCCTCGCACTCGTCATGAGAGAGGCGGTGTTCGGTGCGGTGGCGGTGATAGATGGCGGTGACATCCGTCGCCATAGGACTGTTCAAGTAGACGGGAAGGGCTCGCGGAATTTTGCCCTCGCTCTTCAGGCGGTGGATGCACCACAACAGCGCCTGGGATCGGCCGACCGCGAATGAAGGGATAACGACGACACCGCCGCGCGCGGCGACTTTGGTGATGATGTGTCCGAGGCCCTCGTGGGGATCGCTGCGATCGTGCAGGCGGTCGCCATAGGTTGACTCGACAACCAAGTAATCGGCGCCGGGGATCGCTTCCGGCGGCCGCATCAGGGGATCGTTCGATCGTCCGAGGTCGCCGCTGAAGGCGATGCTGACCGCTGGCGTTCGGACGGTCAGGGTCGCGGCGCCCAGGATGTGTCCGGCGGGTGCGAAAGTGACGTCCAAACCCGTGGCCACAGGGACAGAGGATGCAAACGGCGCGGGTTTCAGTTGCTTGAGCGCGCGCTCGGCGTCGTCGGCGTCGTAGAGCGGCAATGCGGGCTTGTGCTTCGAATAGCGCTTGCGGTTCGCGCGTTCGGCGTCTTCTTCCTGCAGATGCGCGCTGTCCGGCAGCAGGATGCGGCAAAGCTCCGCTGTCGCTTGCGTGCAATGGATAGGGCCCTCAAAGCCTCGCTTCACGAGTAGCGGCAGATACCCCGAATGGTCGAGATGCGCGTGGGTCAAGATGACCGCATCGAGCGTACGCGGGTCGAACGGGGGATCGGACCAGTTCCGCTCGCGCAGTGTTTTGTAGCCCTGAAAGAGACCGCAATCGATAAGGACGCGGCGCCCGTTGTACTCGATCAAGTATTTCGAGCCGGTGACGGTTTGGGCGGCGCCAAGGAAGCTGAGTTTCATCGGTGGCCTCTCGTGTCTTTACTGGCGTTGCGCGACGCGTGCGCCGTCGCTGACGCGATCGCTTGGATGGAGAACGACCTCATCTCCTTCGACGAGGCCCGATAGGACCTCGGCCACGCGGCTGCCGCGATGGCCGATGTTGATTTCCGTTGCGCGAGCGCGTCCGCCTACGAGCTTGAAGACCGCCCACTTGTCGTTCACGCGGAAGAGCGCACCGATCGGCACTGTCAGAACCTTTTCGCCCGACCAGGTGACGACGTGAACGATCACGCGATAGTCGTGGCCCAGATTGCTTCGCTTCTCTGGCGGATCGACGAAGTCGATGACGGTGCGCACGCGCTGCTCTTCGATGCCAAGCGCCGAGACCTTGAGAAAACCGGCGGGCTCCACGCGCCGGACGCGGCCGTGAATGGGGACGCCGCCCCAGCCGTCGATGTGGACCATTTGGCCGGGCCGCACCTGCACCGCATCGCTCGACAGCAAATCGGCGGCGATTTCCAGTTCGCGCGGATCGCCGATCTCGATCAGGGGCGTGCCTGCCGGTACGACCGTCTCGCTCTCCTGAATCCGTTTCAGCACTTGGCCGGTGACGGGCGCGCGAATCTGCACGCAGCATCCATCGGACTTTCCCGTCATATCCGCCATCGCACCGTCGGCAGGATTCTGCAGCCGGGCTGCGGCGCTGGCACGTTCGTTGCGGCGCACTTGCAGCAATGCGGTGGCGCTGGCCAACGCCGCCTCACTGGTGTCCGCGTCGGCTTTTGCCTTATCCAAGGCGGCCTTGGACATGGTGCCGTCGGTTGCGAGCTTCTGTACCCGGGCCAGTTGTTGGCGCGCGAACGTCAGAGCCGCCTCGATGCGACGGCGTTCCGCTTCCGCCAGGGCCACGGCCGCATCTGAAGCCGAAAGCGCCGCCTGCAATTCCTGATGCAGGCGCGGATCGTGAAAGCTTGGCGCCGTCGGCTTCATCACGGCGACGACCGTTTCGTTTTCCACTACCGCGTCGCCGACTTCACGACCGGAGCGCAGCACGGTTCCGCTCAGTGGTGCTGAAACCGTGTAGACATGACGGATGCGGGTGCGCGCGTCCTCATCGACCGTAACCTCCATATCGGCGCGCACGACCTTGGCGAGATCGACGGGGACCGCGCTCGGCCAGGCAAACCAAACGAGCGCGAGAAGCACAAAGACCCCGCCTGCAATCGTCAGTGCACGGCTTCTGGTGATGGTCGGCATGAGTCTCAATCCCTGGTTTTGAGAACGGCGACAAGGTCGAGCCCGTAGACGCGCTTTCTGACTGCGAACGCAGAGGCGAGCGCCGCCGAAATCACGATGATGCTCGACATCGCGTAGGTGAAATTCTCGACGACGAGGCGCACGCGCATCAGCTCGCCCGCGAGGCGCGTCTTCATGACCCAGGCAAGTCCGTAGCCGAACAGCCAGCCGGGCGGCTGCGCGAGCAGGGTCAGGAACGCGAGTTCGAGCAACAAGATGCGCAGCACTTCGCCTCTTGTGAAGCCAAGCACGCGCAAGCTCGCCAGATCGCGCGCTCTCTCCGACAACGAAATGCGGGCGCTGTTGTAGACGACGCCGAACGCGATGACGGCGGCGAGCCCGGCGTAGATGCTCGCCATGGTCGTGATCAGAAGCGCCACGGCCTCGCGGAAGTTCACGAGCGACGTTTGTTGCAGCGCGAGGCCGCTGATGAGCGGCACGGACTTGATCTTGGCGTAGAAGGCGTCAAGGAAGCTGCGGTCGACGCTGACGTGGACGCTGTTTGCGGCCGGCGTCTCGCGCATCAGCCGCTGCAACGCGGTCGCATCCATCATCCCCCTGATGCCGAAATAATCCTCCACCGTCGCGGCCACGGGAATCGTGACCGTCCGCTTTTGACCCTCGAGCAGATCGACCTCGACTTCGTCGCCGACTTTGACGCCGAGAACCTGCGCCAGCATGCCGGAGATCGCCAATCCTTCCTCCGGCAGCACGACGGGATGCAAATTCGCGTCGATGATGCGGCTGAGATCGGCGCCTTTCGGCTTGCCACTGAGCAGAATGCGGCGCTCGACGCTGCCACGGCGAATGCGCACGGGGACTTCGCGCGACGGCTGCACGGCCAGCACACCCGGCAGATGTTGCACGTCGTAGACGACATCCGCCGCACGCCGCTCACCAAAGCTGATCGTCGCGTCTTGGCGGTCGGCCAGGAAATACGTGACGTTGATCAAGTTCTCCATCGTGTCGCGCGTGAACAGCGACACGACAAGGATGCCCGTCGCCATCGAGATTCCGATCAGCGTGAAGGCGGTGCGCAGCGGATGACGGCCGATGTTGCGCAGCATCATCACGGTCGGCTGGCGTACGACGCGGTTGAGCGACCAGCGGCCCGGAAGGAAATGACTGTAGCGCGCCGGCGCAGGCGGCTGCATCGCGACGGCGGGCGGCAGTTCGACGACCTCGCGCAACGCACGGATCGCCCCCACCGTGGCCGCGAGCAGGCTCAACACCCCACCGATGAGGTAGGTCGAGCCGTCGCGGCTGAAGATCAGAAACGGGAAGCGGAAGAAATCGCCGAAGAGCTGCGTGACATAGCTGCCGAGCCAGGTTCCCACCAGGCTGCCGATCGCAATGCCGATGACGGCGATGATCAGGACGAACTTCAGGTAGTGAACCGCGACCGCGCGGCTGGTGTAACCCAACGCCTTCAACAACCCGATCTGCTCGCGCTCGAGCGCGACCAGCCGGCCCAAGGTCAGATTGACCAGAAAGGCCGCCACCAAGATGAAGATCGGCGGCAGCGTGCGGCTCATATTGTTGAGCATGTCGAGTTCATGCTCGATCCAGGCGTGCGAGGTTTGATCTTTGCGGCCGTATGCCGCGCGACCGCCGTAGGGTTCCAGCATGTCGTCGAGGCGGCGAATGACCTCCGCTTCGGAGGCCCCGGGAACCAGCTTCACCGCAACGTTGGAAAAGCCGTCCTTCAGATTGAAGGCGCCGGCGAGCGCGCGCTCGCTCATCCAGATGATCCCGTAGCGCCGGTTGTCCGGCATGATGTCGCCGGGGCCGACGGCGTAGATGAACTCCGGCGAAAGCGCGGTGCCCACGATGGTCAGGCTGCGCTTGCGTCCGTTCAGGATGGCGGCAAAGCGCGAGCCCAGGGTGAAGCCGTGCGCGTTGGCGAAGCTTTCATTGACGACGACTTCGTGCTCGCTCGCGACATCGGGCGTGCGGCCGGAGCGCATATAGAGCCGGTTCAGCACCTGCTCGCGCTTTTCCGGCAGCGAGATGAACTGGCCGGTTGCGGGCTCGCGAAAATTCTCGATGTCGAGCAGGCCCAGTTGCGCGATCCTGGGCTCTAGCATCGCGACGCCCGGAATTCCTTCGATCCGGCGGATGACGTCGTTGGGCGCGCGCCGGACTTGGGCGAACACATCGGCGAAGTTGTAGCGCTCGTAATAGGCGATGCGCGTCTCGTCGAGCGAATGGTGCGATCCGACTGCGAGGATGACGGTCGAGACGCCACCCGCCATCACCAGCGCAATGGCGAGCGCCTGGGCCCACAGGCGCCTCAAGTCGCGCATGAGCTTCATGTCGAGCGCGCGCAGCCGCATCACCATGTTACCTCCGAAGCCTTTTGGCGTTTCTCATTCTTTTGAATGTTGGAGATGCGTCCGTCGGCGAAATGGAAAACGCGATCCGCCACGGCCTGAATTGCGGCGTTGTGCGTGATAATCACGGTCGTCGTGCCGAGCTGCTCGTTGACGGCAAGCAGCGCCTCGATGACTTTGATGCCGGTCTTGGAATCCAAAGCGCCGGTCGGCTCGTCGCAGAGAAGCACTTCGGGGCGCTTGGCGATGGCGCGCGCGATCGCCACGCGTTGTTGCTCGCCGCCGGACAGCTGGGCCGGAAAGTGCTCCATGCGGTCCTTGAGGCCGACAATCGCGAGCGCTTCCGCCGGCTCCATGGGCGCCTTGGAAATCTCGGTCACCAGCGCGACGTTCTCGTAAGCCGTCAGACCGGGAACGAGATTGTAGAATTGGAAGACGAAGCCGATGTGGTCCCGGCGATAGAACGTCAGCGCTTCCTCGCCGAGCCCGGTCAGATTGCGATCCTTGAAATGAAGCGTCCCGCTGGTCGCGCGGTCGAGGCCACCCATGATGTTGAGAAGCGTCGACTTGCCGCTGCCGGACGGCCCGAGCAGCACGATCATCTCGCCTTGCGCGATGTCGAGATCGACGCCGGCAAGTGCGCGGACCTCGACCTCGCCCGAAACGTAGATCTTTGTCAGCCCACGCGCGGTGAAGACGTTCTCGGCCATGAGGGGCTCCGCAGCTTCAGGTCCGGCTGGGCGTTGCGCCGCCGCCGAACAGCTCGCTCAACCGCGGGAAGAATGCGGGGACCCTTCGCATGTAGTCCCGATATTCGTCTCCGAAGGCGGCGATCGCTTCCTTCTCCTCGCTGCGCGCCAGGCGCACATACATGTAGGTCAGCACCGGGAACATGGCGAGCGTGAGCAGTGTCGGCCACTGCAGCAGGAAACCCAGCATGATGAGGACGAAGCCGTCGTATTGCGGATGGCGCACATAGGCGTAAGGGCCTTCCGTCGCGAGGCGCCCTGCTCTTTGCGCCGCATGCAGACGGTACCAAGCGACCGAGATCAGCCAGAAGCCGCCGAAGATGAACATCGAACTCAAGAGATGAAATGGTCCGAAGTGCGGATTACCGCTCCAGCCGAAGATCATCTCCAGCAGGTGTCCGGAATCGTGCGCGAACCAATCGACGCCGGGGAAGCGCGTCTGCAGCCAGCCCGAGAGCAAGTAGATCGTAAGCGGGAAGCCGTACATCTCCGTGAACAGCGCGATCAGGAAGGCGCTGAAGGCACCGAAGGAGCGCCAATCGCGCGAGGTGTTCGGCTTGAAGAAGCTCAGCGCGAAAAGGATGAAGACGGCGGAGTTGATGATGACAAGCCACCACAGTCCGTAAGCGGGAACCGCATTCGTTGGGTCAGCCATGATGGTGGCCTCCATTCGGCTGGTGACCCTGTGCCTCCTTGCGGTCGCCAGCGTCTTTCGTTTGCTCGCCGGGGCGCTCGCTGCGACTCAAGCCGTGCATGTAGGAATGCAGCACGACGCACGCACCAAGAAGTGCGAGCGGCACGTAGGGAACCAAAAGGCCGAGATGCGCCCGATGCTCGACCACGAGTAGGAATCCCGCAATCAGGGCGAAGGCGCAAAATGCCCAGCCGAAGGGGCTCGCGAAGAAGCCGGAGCCCGACCCTTTGCTCACTGCCCTCATGATCTTCTTCTCCAACAATACCCCTGGGGGGTACCACGCGAGCGGGGTCCGGACCTTGATCCATATCAGGTCCATTGGTGCGCGCGGTCGGTGTATCAACCGCCCAACATCAGGGCGCCTGACCCCATTGTGTTCGCCGCGTCGGGAAGTTTTCCGCAGAGATCCCGCATCCGCGCAGTATGGTCGGCGTTGTATGCGACCCTGCCGATGTTTGGCCCGTCTCCAGCCTCTTCAATGCAGCGCTGCTACAGATTCTCAGCGGTCGCCGGCACAGCGGTGAGCCAAGGCGGGGCAAATTTCTTCCATGCGTCTCTTGTGGCCGACGACTTCGGCGCGCCACGCGCGATTTCCAGGGCCGAGCAGAGCGTGATCCGATTGAGCTTCCAATCGGCATGCCTTCACGAGGGTGCCGAGCGACGATGCAGCTTCGGGTGGCGCCGTGGCCGACACGCTCGTGCATGCGGCGGCAGTCAACATCAGGCGCAGACCGTCTGCGTTAAGGAGCGCGATGAAGAGGCTGTACCCGTGGCATCATTTAGAACCGTCGTTGCGAGGGCGATAGAAGTCTAACAATCTTCATAAGAATGCCTCTTGTTCGTAGCAGGGAGAACCGACGCGCGAAATGCGCGTCGGTTCCAGGTGAGCCCCGACCTCGTCTGTTGGAGCTTCTCGCGCACTTCCGACGACTCGACATTGGTGCCCAGCGCCTCGCCCTCGGCTTCTAGGCGAAGTTTCAGATCGTCACCACCGACCCAGAAGTAGCTGTCCCAATTGACGAGCGCATCGCTCGATGTGCGCTCGGACCAACTGAAACCGGCGACATCGATCTCCGCGCCTGCGCCCCAACGGCGGAGCGGATGGCGAACGTGACGACTGTGCCGCGCACTATTGCACAAGTCGGCTATATACTATAGTCCACTATACTATGGGACACGTAAACTCGCAGAGCGAAAAACTGATCCTGCGCATTCGGCGCATCAGCGGCCAATTGGCGGGGATAGAGCGCAGCCTTGAGGCCGGCGTGGACTGCGCAGAGGTACTTCGGCAAGCGGCGAGCGTTCGCGGCGCCATGAACGGCCTCACCGAGGAAATAATCGAGCAACATTTGCGGGAGCACGTCGCCAAGCACGGACTGTCCGACAAGGCTCGCGCCGAAGGCGCCGACGAATTGCTGGCCATCCTCAAGACTTATGGGAAAAAATGACGCCTTTCGCTGATCTCCTGTCGCAAGGCGCGAGCAGCGCCTGGCTCTTCATCCCATCAGCTGTTCTGCTGGGCGCGCTGCACGGACTGGAGCCCGGTCACAGCAAGACGATGATGGCTGCGTTCATTGTGGCGATCCGAGGCACGGTCGGCCAGGCCGTGCTCCTTGGCCTTGCTGCAACCGTCTCCCACACGGTCGTTGTTTGGGGCATCGCACTCAGCGGCATGTACCTGTGGCAGGGCGTCAACACGGAGAGTTTCGAGCCTTACTTTCAACTGGCTTCGGCCGGCATCATCATCGCCATCGCGCTTTGGATGTACTGGCGCACCTGGCAAGATCAAGTGCGTGCGAATGCGGCGGCCACGACTCACAATCACGGTCACGCGCATGGTGCAGACACGCGGCGCATCGACACCGGCCATGGGACCATTGCCGTCGATATCTTCGAGGATGGCGTACAGCCGCGTTGGCGCGTGCGCAGCGAAAAAGGCAATGCCTGGGCCGCTCAGGACGTGATTGTAACGACAGAGCGCCCCGGCGGCATCCGGCAAGTCTTCGCGTTCGCCGATCGCGGCGGCTATCTCGAGTCCATAGATGAGATACCGCAACCGCACGAATTCACGGCGCGCGTGAGCCTCGGCCATGACGGCCATTTTCATGACTGCGACTTCACCTTCGTAGAGGCTCATGATCACGGCCATGATCACGTGCACGCGGAGCTCAGCGACCTCGATGCGTCGTCGGGCGGGTACCAGGACGCGCACGAGCGAGCGCATGCGAACGACATTCGCCGCAAACTTGCTGGCGGCAACGTCACGACAGGACAGATCGTCACGTTTGGGTTGACAGGCGGCCTCATCCCGTGTCCGGCGTCGGTCACGGTCTTGTTGCTTTGCCTTCAGCTCAAGCAGTTCGTGCTTGGCGCCGCGCTTGTATTGTGCTTCTCAATCGGGCTCGCGATCACACTTGTGGCCGTGGGGGCAGCGGCCGCTCTCAGCGCACGGCACGTCTCAAGTCGCTTCTCCTGGTTCGGCACGATCGCCAGGCGCGCTCCTTATTTCTCCAGCGTCCTCATTGTCGTCGTCGGCCTATATGTCGGCTACGAAGGTTGGATAGGTCTCTCCACCCAGGCAACATAGGTGGTCAACGGACCCCGTTGGTTACGCTTGCCACGACGCCGGCGCCCTCCCCTTCGTGCGGGTGCCGACCTTGAGCAAGCTCACTCATCCGCGGTGGTCAGCGAAGAGGGTCGCGGCCCGTCTGACGACAGAGTGTCCGGCGCTCGCCGACGCCGACGATGCGATCAAGACCGTCGATGCGAGAGCGATAGCGGGCGACAGAAGTCGAACAATCTTCATAAGAATACCTCTCGTTTGTTGCAGGGAGAACCGACGCGCGAAATGCGCGTCGGTTCCAGGTGAGCCCCGACATCGTCTGTCGGAGCTTCTCGCCTCAAGGAGTTTTCGGCGGAGCCGGCGGCTGTGCGGGTTCCGGCTGTGCCGGTGGTAGAGGCGCCTGCTGCTTTGGCTTCGGGCAAGGGATGCGAACGCGGTAAGGCAGTTTGTGTACCGTTCGGTAGCACACCTTCGTCTCGGTGTTTTGCGCACCGGCCGCGACCAGCGGGCCGCTGCTTAGCAGGAACGCCGCCGCAGCGGCAACGAGCAAGGATTTCGTATTCATGTTCAATCTCCTGAAATGCGCTCTCGCGCTTCAATCCAACGGGGCGCGGCCCGACGCGAAGCGCAGGGTCGCGGCGATGCTCTGTTGGATCTGGGCTTAGATCAGGAGGCGTCCGGTGCGCGCGTAGATGTCGGCGTAGCGCGCGATCCCGCGCCTCCGCCCGTTTGGCGACGGCTGCGCCGCGCCGAAATGCGTCCTCGCGACCGGCCGTATCAGGGCCGCGATATCGAGCTCCCCGAGCCGCCGCGGCAAAATGTTCGACGCGGCTGGCTCAACAAGAGCCGCCGGCGCGGCCACACAATGGCTGCACATCGGCGCCGCGCAATCATGGCCGGGACACGGGTGCTCGTCGCAACATAGCGACTGAGCCAGACTATTGGTACGAATCTGCGCGACGGCGATGCAAGCTTCGCTCGCCGTCGCGGCGGCAGAGAAGCCCGTGAGCAGCAAGGCGATCACGGAAAAGGCGAGTGTCGCCAGCCAATTTGCCTTTTTGCCGATCACCTCGCCGGACCTTGCTGCACCAGGCGTTTGCCACTTGACAACATAGAGCACGAAACATCTCGAAGTATTGATCTGCATCAGTACGTCGAAACACGGGGCGCAGCGGGCGCTTAGCGCCCGCCGCCCGTCAGAAGGCCGCTTAGTTCACGAGAATCTTGCCCGCCATTCCGACCTCGGCATGGCCGGGGAAATTGCAGGCGAATTCGAACGAACCCGGCTTCGTGAACTGCCAAACGAGTTCTTTGGTTTCGCCTGGCTTCGCCGTCACCGTGCTTTCCGCCCCGTGTCCATGGCCAGGCATCTTGCTCATGTCCATGTTCGGCATCGCCGCCATGTCCTGCATCATTTTGCGGTGCGCGAGCTGCGTCGCCGTGTCGGCGATCGTCAGTTCGTGATCCTGCGCGCCTTTGTTGACGAGAACGAACTTGACGGTCTCGCCGACTTTGAATTTGAAGTCGGTCACATTGTATTTGATCTCGCTCGCCTCAATGCGGACCGTTCGTGTCACCTTCGCTGCGACGCCGGATTGCCCATAAGCGAGTGCGTCGGGACCGGTGTGGCCGGGACTGGCGAGCGCAGCAGAGGCGGAAAGGCCGACTGCAGCGAGAGCGATGCGAAGGGTGTAGGTGCGTGTCATCTTTGTTTCTCCAGTTTGGTTGGGGTTCACGGGTAGAAGAGTCAAAACCTGACCCTGACCCCGAAGCGGACTGAGACCGCTTCGGGGTCATCACCCGCGGCGCGGGTGAGTTGCGCTGTCTCGCCTAGATCGCGCTCGTAGACGACGTCGACATAGGGAGCGAATTTGCGGCTGAACTCGTAACGAAGTTGAAGGCCGGCCTCGACGTCTGAGAGCCCCGCGCCGACATGGAGTTTGGGCACGTCTTGCGCATACGCGTTCAACTCGACATGCGGCTGAAGGATGAGCCGCTGCGTTAGGAGCACGTCGTAGGTCTGCTCGAAGCGAAACGCGACGTCGCCATCTTGGCTCAAGAACAGTCGCGCGTCGGTTTCGAAGAAGTAGGGCGCAAGCCCCTGCACGCCGACCGTCGCCCACGCGAGTCCCTCGGGCTCAAAATCGTAGCGAAGGCCAGCTTGCAGATCCCAGAATTGAGCGACGTTCCAGCTTAGGAGCGCGCGCACTTCCGACGACTCGACATTGCTGCCCAGCGCCTCGCCCTCGGCCTCAAGGCGAAGTTTCAGATCGTCACCACCGATCCAGAAGTAGCTGTCCCAATTGACGAGCGCATCGCTCGACGTGCGCTCGAACCAACTGAAATCGGCGGCATCGATCTCTGCGCCGGCGCCCCAAAAGAGCTGAGGCTTCGCCATGGGATCGCTTTTGCTGTGAGCGCCGGAAGCTGAAGCCGGAGCCGACGCGACGACAAGCAGTCCAACGGAGAGAATCGCGATCGGGTTTTTCATCGGCTGGCCTCCGCGCTCAAGCGGGCGACGACCGCCTTCGTCATCATGCCGGAGTCCATGTGGTAGAGCAGATGGCAGTGGAATGCCCATTCGCCGACTTCGTCCGCAGTGAGCATCACGGAGTAGGTAGAACCCGGTGCCACGTTGACGACATGCTTGTTCGGCAAGCGGTCGGCAGGCTGGCCATTGACGAGCTGGACAAACATACCGTGCAAATGCATCGGGTGGGCCATCATCGTCTCGTTGACGAACGTGAGCTTCACGCGTTCGCCGAAACGAAGCTCGATCGGATCGGCCTCGCTCGCTTTGCGGCCGTTGATCGTCCAGATGTAGCGTTCCATGTTGCCGCCCAGGCGCACGACGATTTCGCGCCCGGCGGGACGCGTGTCTCTTTGCGGCATCAACGACTTCAGGTCGGCGTACTTAAGTGCACGCATGCCGGGCGGAGTCGAGGCATCCGCCCAGCCGCGGGGCGGGCCACCTGAGGGGGTCTGACTTTGCGCACCCATGGCACTGTGATCCATGCCCTGCATACCATCTGAACCGTGCTCCATGCCCCGCATCGAGCCCGAGCCATGATCCATGTCCCTCATGTCCCTCGAACCGTGATCCATTCCCTCCATGTCGCCATGCGCCATGCCCATATCCGCCATCGTCAGCACCGTGCGCGGACGCATCGGCGGCACATCGCCTGACATCCCCTCGCGCGGCGCGAGCGTGCCGCGCGCGAAGCTCGACCTGTCGATAGGTTCGGCGAATATCGTGTAGGCCTTGTCGTCGGCCGGCGTGACAATCACGTCGTAGGTCTCAGCGACCGCGATGCGAAACTCGTCGACGGGAACGGGCTGCACGTTCTGGCCGTCGGCTTGGATCACGATCAACTTGAGGCCCGGAATGCGAACGTCGAAGTAGCTCATCGCGGACGCGTTGATGAAGCGAAGCCGCACCCGCTCGCCCGGCTTGAACAGGCCGGTCCAGTTCTGCGCTGGCGACTTGCCGTTGACGAGAAACGTGTAGCCCGAGACGTCGGCAAGATCGGTCGGGTCCATCCGCATTTCGCCCCAATCCAGACGATCGCGGATCGTGGTCCAGAGCCCGTCACGTGCGGCGTCGCTGAAGAAATCGCCGATCGTGCGCTTGCCATAGTTGTAGTAGCCGGAATCGCTTTTCAGGTTGCGCAGAATTTCGTCGGAATCTTCATCCGTAAAGTCGGACAAGACGACGACATAGTCCCGGTCGGCACGCACGACATCCGGCGTCTGCGGCTCGATGACGATGGAGCCGTATAGCCCCGCCTGTTCCTGAGTGCCTGAGTGCGAGTGATACCAATAGGTCCCAGACTGGCGAATCTGGAAGCGGTAGGTGTAGGTCTCGCCGGGCTTGATGCCGGGATAACCGTTCAACCCCGGCACGCCGTCCATCTGCCCCGGCAGCAGAAACCCGTGCCAGTGTATGGAGGTGTCTTCGTGCAGCCGGTTCGTGACGCGGATCGTCACGTCCTCGCCCTCTTTGAAGCGCAGCGTCGGACCCGGCACCTGACCGTTAATCGTCAAAGACTGAACCGGCCTGCCCGTAACGTTCACGGTGCCGCGGTCGATGGTCAGTTCGTATTCTGCAGCGCGCGCAGTGACTGCGAGCGACAAAAGAGACGCGGCAAGAAGCGTGCGAAAAAACATAGGAGGCCCTCATAAGGTCAAAGGAAAAATCGTCGGTGCGCCAACTCGCGCGTCGACGCTCCCTAAACCAAGAGGCGTCCGGTCTTAGCGTAGAAGGTCTTGTAGGAAGAAGAGCCGCTGTCAGGCGGCGACCTCGGCCTCTGCGCAGACGCGATGACTGCGTACGCGACGTCGCGGGTGGCCGACATCACAACAACAACGTGGAGTGGCTTTACCGACGGTGCAAGTGCTGTTGACGCTGCCGGAAATCCTGGATCGACACTGGCGCATGCATGCCCACCCGCACCACAATCGGCGCGGTGATCATGTTTGTGATGTTCGCTGCCATGTGCCCCATGGTCTACTGTTGCCAACTGAGCGGCGTGGACTCCTGGAAAACCCGCGCAGCAATGTACGATCGCCGCCGCGTTCAGGGCGAGGAAGATCAGCGCAACAAGGGTCGTACGGAACACCATGGGTACCCCTTCGGGGTATGTATAGACGAGACCCTAATTTTTTCAAACCCTGCAACGTTAACTATGCGTCACGACCCCGTGTAGCGATCCGATCCGGGGCTTGATCCAGCTCAAGGTACTGCGTGCGCCAAGACCATATTTTCAACGGCGCTAGGTGATCTTGAATATGTTTCAACCCGGACCAGCACCGGCAAAGCTTGACAAGGCGCCTCCGCTGTTGCGCCTCTGCGGTTTGTTGTTTGCTGCGATGATCGCGGTCTTTGCCTCGGTCGGGACCGCAAGCGCTTGCCCGCGAGGACAGTCTCAGCCAACTGAAGCAGCCCAATGGATCCTAACACCGGATTTGGCTGGCGCCCGCCTCATCGTTCAAGTTGTCACGGTGCAACCAATCACAGGGGAATGCGATTCCGACTGTAGTTGCAGCGACTGCACTCGCGGCAGATCCCATTCCAAGTGCGGCTCACATTCGGCTAGCTGTTGTGCTGCCGCGAGCGCTGCAATCCTAGGCGCGAACGACCTCACCAGTTGTATGCCATTTGGTCGCCGCGTGTTCTTCAGAGAAGCGGCAACCGCAACAACGGGCCCGCCGCCTCTGTATCGGCCGCCGCTTACGTCGTGATCCGCCGCTGAGCGTAGTCCGAACCTACAGTCGGACGCGCCAGCGCGGGGGCAAGCGTCGCGTGACGGACTGAAGCGTCATCGCCAGTTCCTTCGCACGCCAGCCCCACGCCTCCTTCCCAGCAACTCTCAAGATCGTCGGCGCGCCATCTCGCGAACACGCCGCATAGCCGAGGAATTCACATGTCCATGCATGAACATCACTCCGATCACAGTCCGCAGCCTCGCGGCTGGTTTTCGGGCCGAACGCTGATCGTTGTCGCGTTCTTTGTCATCGCCGCCTTTCTACTCTTCAGTGAGCATCGCGCACATGCTTTGGGCGCTCTCATTTGGCTCCTGCCGTTCGCCTGTCTTCTCATGCATTCATTCATGCATCGGGACGGCCACGGTCACAGCCATGGTCACAGCCGCCCTTCCAGCGATGATGCTTCGCCTGGCTCTTCCCCAAAGTCAGTGGACAAGGGAGAGGCGCCATGAACGAACCAACAGCATACGGTCTTTGGAGTTTGGCGATCATCAACTCCGCCGTTTTCATCCTGTTCGCGTACAGCTTCTTCAAGCCGCGAACGACGCGCGACTGGCGATCGTTCGGCGCGTTCAGCGCATTTCTCGTCGCGCTATTCAGTGAGATGTACGGTTTTCCGCTGACCATCTATCTTCTTTCTGGGTGGTTGCAGAGCCGCTTTCCGGGCGTCAATTGGCTTTCGCACGATGCGGGCCACCTTCTTGAAATGATGTTCGGCTGGCGTACGAACCCGCATTTCGGTCCGTTCCACATCCTGTCCTCATTGTTCATCGGCTTTGGCTTTCTGATGATTTCGGCAGGCTGGGCGACGCTCTACGCCGCGCAACGAAAAGGGGATCTGGCGACATCGGGTCTCTATTGGTACGTGCGGCATCCGCAATACGTCGGTTTCATTCTTGTGATGTTCGGGTTCTTGCTCCAGTGGCCGACGCTGTTGACGCTCGCCATGTTCCCGGTGCTCGTCGTGATGTACGTGCGCCTTGCGAAAGCGGAGGAACGGGAAGCGCTGTCAGCGTTTGGCGAGCGCTATCGTCGCTACATGGACGACGTGCCGGCGTTCGTGCCGCGCCTATCACGGATCTTCGGTGGTCAACCGCCGCAAGGCAGCAGCAAGCCGGGATAGGTGTCACCATGGATGCAACTTTGCATTGGACAGGCGACCCGTCTATTCGACGTCTCGTCGATCGAGAGCTAGCGCGCGGCTACCGATGGTACTACCGCCAAGTCCGCGCGCATGTGCGCAACCCGCACGACGCCGAAGACGTGCTGCAGGAATTCTGCGTGCGAGCGATGACCCGGTGTTGGCAGATCAGACAAAGCGAGAAAGCAGGCGCCTGGCTTTCTCAAGTGCTGCGGTCCGCGATCGTCGACCACTTTCGAAGGCACGACCGACACACGGTCGTATCAAGCGCCACACTTGATGCGATTGCGGCACCTTTGCACGACGGCGCGGATGCGGACGAGGAGCGGTCTCGAAGCTTCGAAACGGCCCTCACTCAGGTCTCGCCGCAGCAAGCGCTGCTGATCCGAAAACTCGGCGTCGCCGGCCAGGAGCGCCGCTCCGTCGCAAGCGAACTTGATCTCACCACCAATGCGCTGGGCGTCCGCTACCACCGAGCGCTTCAGGCGCTAAAACAGCAGCTCGGAATTCCAAACCCGCCCGTTGCGACCGAACAGTGGCGACCGAGCGATCGTCCGGCCCGGCGCAGGGCGCAGGCGGCGCCCGCGGGTGTAATGCGCCGGCCGGCCCGGCGTCTAAAGGAAGAGGCAGCTGCCGCAAACGTTTGAGAAAGGAGAGCAACATGACTGTGCATCACGACTACGGGCTCGGTATGCGCCACGGCGCGATAAGTCCAGCCGCGCTTTCGATTTCGCTGGCACTGTTCGGCATACTGACCTACGCGCTCTGCATCGGGATTGCGCTGGTCGTGCCCGCGATGGCGACGTCGATGAAGGTGCTCTATCCAGCAATCTTTCCCGGCTTCGTTTGGCTCACAGCCGAGTCGATCGTCTTGGGCGTCGTCTGGATTCTGTTGGCAAGCGCCTATGTCGGCTGCGTGTTTGCGCTGATCTACAACGCGGTGTGCCAGAGGCTCGCACGTTGAAGCAAGCTTGTCTCGAGAGCGCGCAGCGCGGAGGTGTGAAATGGGTTTCGTAAAACGGTTGTGTTGGGCTTTGGCTTTCGTGGCGACATTCGCGAGCGCGAGCCGTGCCGCCGAGCATGCCGTCATCCTTGACGACCCCTACACGCGCAGCGCCGACGGGATCGTCGCCTATCTAGGTGTCATTCCGGCATCGGTCGCGCGGGGACATGCATCGGGGCACCCGGAGAGTTCGATGCACGGCGGTGCTCCCCGTGCTTCCTATGAGAAGCACGTTCTGGTCGCGCTCTTCGACGCCGCGACCTCCAACCGCCTCACGGATGCAGACGTCACGGCGACTGTGGAAGGACTGGGCCACATCGGCCGCACGACCAAGAAACTCGAGCGGATGGAAGTCGCCGGCGCCGCATCGTTCGGGCAGTTCTTCTCGATGCCGCCGTCCGACATCTACACCATGCGCTTCGACATCATCGTCGCCGGTCGCGCGAAGCCGGCTTCGATCACGTTCAAGTACAAGACCTAACTGAAGCGGTCGGAGGGGCCGCGGACGCCGCGGCCCATTCCGAATCCGCTTCCCGCCCTTCCGACTGACCTAATGATGAGGCTTGTGCTCGCCGGGCGCGCACGGAAAATCATGCTCAAGAGTGCGCCTCACGAGGGTCGCGGCCGGCTCCTTCAACAGTGCAGGCTCGCGTTTGGCGTGGGCGACAATCCGGGCGGCGATGTCGCGAAAGGAAACGAACTCCGGCAAGTGAATGCAGGACTGGGACGGTGCGCCACTCTGCATCCCACTCGCCCTCGAGTCACGTTCGGCCCGCTCACCTTCGTTGAAAGCCGAGAAGTAGCCGACGAGGTATCGGTGGCAATGATGGGGATGCACCGCGTTCTGCGCCCCTCTTTCGTCGAGCTTGACGAACGCCTCGCAGGCGCTCGCCAGTTCGCCGCCGGTTTCGATACGCGGTGCAGCGGTGACGGCGGCGACAAACGGCGCTGCCAAGAACGCAAAGGCCAATACGGCGCGTCTCATCTCACGTCTCCTTCTTGTGGTCGTGGTTGCAGGTTTTTCAGCGCACGTCGGGAAGGGGTAGGTGCCCTGTCGGCTCTCTCTCCGCCGCACGTCTGCGGGGGGCGAACGAGAACGCAAGCCCGGCCACGCCGTTGAAGACGAACGTGATGCCGACGAGTGTTCCGACCAGCCAGTGGCTGTTCCACGGCCAATCCATGTAGATGAGCCCACCCAAGAGAACCGTTAGAATGCCGTCCGCAAAAAGCCACCCCACCCCTTCTTTGGCGCGTAGCGCAAATGCGGTCGCCAATCGACACAAGCCGCTTGCAAGAAACATTGCGGCAAGAAACAGCGTGAGCGAAAGCAAGCCGGCATGAGGGCTCATCACGACGAGGACGCCGCCGACTAAGTAGATCAGGCCCGCGAGCACATGCCACACCCGCGAGCTCCAGCGCTGCGGTTCAAACGCAAGGGCAACGTGGCTCCCACCCGCAAGTGCGATGAGCCAACCGATGGCGATGGTTGCCCCGAGCCCAGCCGCCATCGGCGCTACAATGGCCAGTACGCCGATCAGGATCGTGACGGTTGAGAGCAGCAACCATAGGGCGCTGCGCATCCAAGACGAAGTTGTTGTGGACATGGCACCTCTCGATTTCTCCGTTCTCACGTGCACGCCGCGACCGCCGCTTGATGACAGACGAACGTCACCTGACCCACGGCTATAGACGATTGAGGCTGGGCGTTCTTACGCGTCGTGCGAAAAAATATTCCCATCCCACCACCGCACGTTTGGCATTAACTTTGTGCCGCGCGCGGCGGTCTTGCGCGAGGAGGCGAACATGTTGGTGACTGATCCCGTATGCGGGATGGAGATTGAGAGCGTAACGGCGGTGGCGCGGGAACGACATCTCGGGGACACTTACTTCTTCTGCTCGCAAGATTGCTTGGCGAGATTTCGGCGCGTTCCTCAACGTTACGCCATGCCGCGCATGGAGCCAGAGCAAAGCGAACCTCGCGCTTCCACGGCGGCTTGGTCGTCCGTGGGTCCATCGCTTCTCGCTCGGGTTCTTCGACGAACCATAGGCAAGGGGACATTGACTGTCATCTATCCGAACGGACGGCGCGATGTGTTCGGCACGGGGGCGCCGCATGTGGCCGTCCGGATCATTGATCCGGCGTTGCCATGGCGCATGCTGATTCGCCCGTCTCTCGCCGTCGGCGAGGCGTACATGGAAGGGTCGCTCGCCCTCGAGGAGGGTTCGCTTCGAGACTTGTTGTCCGTAACGACGGGCAATATCGACGCCCTGTTCCTCACATGGTCGGCCAAACTTCTGAGCCCTGTCCCCACCGTCGCACGTTTGCTGCAGCAGTACAATCCGATCTGGCGTTCGCGCGCGAATGCATCCTATCACTACGATCTCTCGGGCGAGTTCTACCATCTGTTTTTGGACGACGATCTGCAATATTCCTGCGCCTATTTCGCGACGGGCGACGAGTCACTCGAGCAAGCCCAAGCGAAGAAGAAACAGCATATCGCGGCAAAGCTGTTGTTGCGGCCCGGCATGAAGGTTCTCGATATCGGCTCCGGCTGGGGCGGACTTGCAATCGATATGGCGCGCCGCGCACGCGTCGACGTCACCGGGATCACGTTGTCGCAGGAGCAGGCCAGAGCCGCCACGCGCCGCGCGTCGCTGGCCGACGCCGCCAGGCAGGTGCGGTTTGCGCTTCGCGACTACCGGGAGCTGGAAGGACAGTTCGATCGCATCGTGTCGGTCGGAATGTTCGAGCACGTCGGCACCAAACAGTACCGAACGTTCTTCGACTGCGTTGAGCGAATGCTGAAGCCTGATGGGATCGCCGTCCTTCATGCCATCGGTCACATGGGGCCGCCCGGCGGCACAGACCCATGGATTCGAAAATACATCTTTCCCGGCGGTTACTGCCCGGCGCTCTCGGAAGTGCTGGCGGCGATCGAGCACACGGGACTGTGGGTCACCGATGTCGAGATCTTGCGATCGCACTACGCTGAGACGCTTCGCCACTGGTTCGAGCGCTTCCAGAAGAACCGGGAGCGGGCGCGCGTCTTGTACGACGAGCGGTTTTGCCGGATGTGGGAGTTCTATCTCGCCGCCTGCGAGATGATGTTCCGCAACAGCACGCTCATGGTGTTCCAGATTCAACTTGCGCGCGACAAGAACGCCGTGCCGCAAACACGAGACTACATCTTCGAGTTCGAGCAGCACGCAACCCCAATGCGGGAGGCAACGTCGAAGGCGGCGTGACCGGCCGCACACGGGTACCAATGTCGCAGGGTCTGCCAAGGCCGTAATGTCAGACGGCCGGCGGCGTCTAAGTTATGTTGTCCCTTTGAAAAGGCGATCCTCGTGCCCGCTGTGACCCCACGACGACTGACGACCCATCTTGAGGAAGGCCCGAAACGGCTGCCGCCCCACAGGCACGTACCGCCGACAGGGACGCCCGGGGCGCCTCGAGCGGAACCTGCGCGTGCGTTCTCGGCGCAACCGGCACCCCCTTGGGACTACGCGATCGACTTCTGGGAGCGATCGGTGCTGTTCTGGGACGTGTTGCGTCAGCGTGCGAACATCATGCTCGAGCACGACGAAGCCGGCATGCCGCCCGTGCTGTCGTTCGGCTACGAAACGTTGCTCGACGCGCGCAGCTTTGAGCGACCCGCCAACTACGCCTTGTTGCGCATCACCGCTGCCGGCGAGGAGCACTTGGACGAATGCCTCGACCCGACGAAGCCACCGGTGATCATCATCGATCCGCGCGCGGGACACGGACCGGGCATCGGCGGCTTCAAGCGCGACTCCGAGGTTGGCGTCGCCTTGCACCAAGGATTTCCGGTCTATTTCATCACGTTCTTTCCGGCTGCGGCGCCGCACCAGAAACTGGTGGATGTTCTGCACGCGATGCGCCGGTTCGTCGACGAGGTCGCCGCCCGCCACCCGGGCCAGGCGCCGATCCTCTACGGCAATTGTCAGGCGGGTTGGGCGGCGACGCTGGTCGCCACGCATTGTCAGGGGCCAGTCGGCCCCGTGGTTCTGAACGGCTCGCCTTTGTCTTATTGGGCGGGCGAGTCCGGCGCGAACCCAATGCGCTTGACCGGCGGCCTGCTGGGCGGCTGCTGGCCGGCGCACCTGCTGGCGGATCTCGGCGACGGCCGTTTCGACGGCGCCTGGCTGGTCCAGAATTTCGAAATGCTGAAACCCGAAAGCGCGATCTGGGAAAAATACGCCAACCTGTTCCACAACGTCGACGAGGAGGCGCAACGCTTCCTGGAATTCGAGCGCTGGTGGAACGCCTGGTACGCTTTCAGCAAGGAGGAGATCGTCGAAATCGTCGATCACCTGTTTGTCGGCAACGAACTCGAAGAAGGCACGCTCGACCTCGGCGACGGCGTCAAGATCGATTTGCGCACACTGAAGAGCCCGCTTGTCGTCTTCGCGTCCCACGGCGACAACATTACGCCGCCTCATCAGGCGCTGGCATGGTTGAAGGCGGTTTACGGCACGACTAAGGCGCTCAAGGCCGCGGGCCAGCGGATCGTCTATCTTCTGAACCCGCATGTCGGTCATCTCGGCATCTTCGTCGCGGCGTCGGTCGCCCGCTTCGAGCACCGCGCCATTCTGGAAAGCCTGAGCGACATCGAAGCGCTGGCGCCCGGGCTTTACGAAATGGTCGTCTCCAACCCGACCGGCGATCCCGACTGCCGGAGGCCGCAATACAGCGTCAAGTTCGAAGAACGGCGCGTCGAAGACCTGGCGTTCGAGTATCCGCGCCAAGCCTTCGAGCGGGTGCGGCGTCTTTCGGACGCCAATGAAGCGTTCTATCGAACTTTCGTCGCGCCCTGGGTGCAGGCCGCGACGACGCCATGGTCGGCAGCCGTGCTGAAGTGGCTGCACCCCATGCGCACCAGCCGCTATCTGCTCTCGGACCGATTTCTGCCTTGGATGCGGGTCGTGGCCCTGATGGCTGAGCAAGTCCGTCGCAACCGATCGGCGCTGCCGAAGGATGATCCGTCTCGCGTCGCGGAGCGCGATGTCAGCCGTCATGTCATCAGCGCCATCGAACGGGCGCGAAATCTGCGCGACGCTTCAGCGGAGCAGAGTTTCCGACGCATCTTCGGCTGACGCGTCGCGCTTGCAAGGATGTGCGAATGACCGAAATCATCGATCTCAAAGGCCGCAAGGGACTCGTCGTCGGCATCGCGAACGAGCACAGCCTTGCCTGGTCGAGCGCCCGCCACTTCCGCAGCGCCGGCGCCGACTTGGCGGTGACCTATCTCAACGACAAGGCCAAGCCGCATGTCGAGCCGCTGGCGCGGGAAATCGACGCGGCGCTCCTCTTGCCCTGCAACGTGATGACCGACGGCGAATTGGAGGCGGTGTTTGCCGCGATCCGGCAGCGTTGGGGCAGGCTCGACTTCGTGTTCCATTCCATCGCCTGGGCGCGCAAGAACGATCTTCAGGGGCGTCTCGTCGACTGCTCGGCGGAAGGGTTCGCCGAGTCGATGCTGGTCTCGTGCCACTCGTTCATCCGCATGGCGAAGCTGGCGGAGCCGCTGATGGACAAGGGCGGTAGCCTGACGACGCTGACGTTCTACGGCGCCGAAAAAGTCGTGGACCATTACAACGTCATGGGCCCCGTCAAGGCCGCGCTGGAAAGCGCGGTGCGCTATCTCGCCCACGAACTCGGTCCGCGCCGCATTCGCGTGAACGCCATTTCGGCGGGCGCCGTCGCGACGCGTGCGGCATCCGGCATCGCTCATTTCGACGAGCTGTTGAACGAGGCCGCGCACAAGGCGCCGCTGCGGCGGCTGATCGACGCTTGCGAGATCGGCCGGACGGCGCTCGTGCTGGCGAGCGACTATGCGGAAGCCGTCACGGGCGAGATTCTGCACGTCGATGGCGGCTTCCATGTCGAGGGCATGGTGCTTCACTGACAAGGCTTGAGAGCGCGCAACGTAATGTTTCGACCACGCGGGCGTCTAACCAACGTGATGGCCCCTTTGCAGCCGAAAGACCCATGACCCAGTCGAACGTCGTCCTTTGCGCCGCCACACGCACCGCGATCGGAACCTATGGAGTCTCACTCAAGGACATGTCCGCCGTCGACCTTGGGGCCGCCGCGATCAAGAGCGCTCTGGGCCGAGCGGGCGTCGGCGGCGACAAGATCGACACGGTCGTTATGGGCCATGTGGTGCAAGCCGGCGCGAAGATGAACTCCGCCCGCCAAGCGGCCATCAAAGCCGGAATTCCCGTGCGCGTGCCGGCCATGACGATTAATCGCGTGTGCGGCTCCGGCGCGCAGGCCATCGCCACGGCGGCGCAAGAGATCATGCTCGGCTTTGCCTCGTGCGCCGTCGCCGGCGGCATGGAGAACATGGGTCAAGCGCCATATCTGATGATGCGAGGCCGGTTCGGCTATGGCATGGGGGACGGACAAATCTTCGACAGCATGCTGCGCGATGGTCTCAACGACGCGTTCAGCGAAAAGCATTCCGGATGGGTGACCGAGGACATCGTCGCAAGCTTTCAAGTCGCGCGCGAGGCGCAGGACCGTTGGGCGTTGCGATCGCAGCATCGTTTCGGCGCGGCGCAAGCGGCCGGTAAGTTCGATGCGGAGATAACGCCCATCGAAGTGCCGGGGCGCAAAGGCACATCGACGTTCAAGCGCGACGAGCACAACCGGCCCGACACGACGCTGGAAGCTCTTGCAAAGCTCGCTCCGGTGTTTCGCAAAGACGGAACGATTACCGCCGGCAACGCGCCGGGGCTCAACGATGGGGCAGCAGCTCTCATCGTGGCCAGTGAGCGTTGGGCCGACCGAAACGGCGTCGAACCGATGGCGCGTCTCGTGTCGTTCGGCGTCGGCGCGGTCGAGCCGTCGCAATTCGGCCTTGGGCCTGTGCCGGCCGTCGCCCAAGCGCTCGGCCGGGCCGGGTGGCGGCCCGCCGACGTCGAGCGCGCCGAGATCAACGAAGCGTTCGCGGCGATCGCCGTCGTGCTGGTCAAGGAGCTCGGCCTTTCTGAAGACATCGTCAATGTGGAAGGCGGCGCAATCGCCCACGGACATCCGATCGGCGCCACGGGCGCGGTGCTCACAACCCGCCTGCTGCATTCGATGCGCCGCGACGGCGTGCGGCGTGGCTTGGTGACGTTGTGCATCGGCGGCGGCCAAGGCGTTGCGTTGGCGCTCGAAGCGATGCGATGAAGTGCCTTGAGTGGCGTGGGAGGCAGTAGAATGGGTGGTCCATATGGGGCTTTCGATCGGCTTAATGGGCTCCTTTCGTGGTGGGGAGCACCCAATACCGCCGCCCAAGGTGGTGTTGAGGAACGGCTAAAACGCTTTCGAGCGTTCGCGGCGGAACTTCAACACGCGTTCAATGAGGCGCAGAGCGATCAACTTCAGGCGCTGATCGCGAGCAATGCGAACATCGTCGCGTCAATGCGCAAACTTGCAGTGTGTCGCGCGCCACAGGATGTCGTAGCTGCTGAATTGGTGATCTTCGCCACTTTGCTCAATGACGCTGCGACGCGCGCCGACGTTTCAGTGCGCTTTCTGCAGAAAGTACGGACGTGCTGCGCCGAGTTGCTGAACGATGTCGGGAGCGATTCGCGAGAGCCCGGCGATGCGCGGTTCGACAAGCGGCGTTCCACCAAGTTGCGGCAGGATGGCAAAAGGAAAGGTTCACTTGCGCCCTGACGACGCCGACCACGAATGCGGCAGGCGACACTCAGCATCGACCTGTGAGCATGACGTTCAGCAAGCTACCGCGCATTCGCGAACGATACTTGTTTTCGGACGATTGGCATCGCAATGTCCGGCAGCGCTTGCTCGCAGGCGTAGAGGGTATGACAATGTCGTGGGCAGGTCGGATTTCCGTCGGTGCGGGCTGGGTGGTCTATCGCGGCGAAGCGGACCAGCAGGCGCCTCACGCCCACGCGGCATTGCAGCTCGCCGTGGCCGCGCGCGGGAACGTGATCGTCGAACACGACGCCGGAGCGACCGTCGCACCCGGCGTCCTCCTGGCGCCGCGGGTGCGGCACTTCACCAGGCCGTCGTCTGTGGAATTGACATTCTTTTACGCCGAGCCCCAATCGCCGGTAGGCAGAGCGTTGCTGTCCCGCCTCAAGGGGCGAAAGATCGCGTCAGCTGATCGCGCGAGCGTTGCTTTGGTTCGCGGCCCGCTCAGCGTGGAGGATCTCGTGGGCTCGTTTGCCGCGCAAGAAGCGCCCTCAGCGCCCGACAAGCGGCTTCGCGACGCGTTGCAGTCGATCGAAGCGAACATTGGCGCGCGCACGGCGGTGGCCGATGCCGCTCAAGCCGTGGGGCTCTCCGTGTCGAGGTTGCGCGCCATCGCACAGGGAGAGCTCGGCTTGCCGCTGGCGCAGTGGATCATTTGGCGCAAAGTCGAACGGGCCGGCCGAGCGATCGCGCGCGGCGAGAGCCTCGCCCGCGCCGCGGCTGCCGGAGGCTTCGCAGACCAAGCTCACCTGACTCGTGCGATGCGACAAATGTTCGGCGTGACGCCGGGCTCTGTGCGGCGGCCGCTGCTTAGAAGCTCGATCAACGGATAGCCAACGGTGGCGCCGAAGCGCGGTACAGCGAAATCGAACCGGTCGGAGTCGGGATGACGCGCACTTCTTCCACGTCGACGAACCCGGCACGGTCGATATACAGAGGCAATTCGCCTTTCGCATTCGGCGTCGTGTTCTCCCAGCCGTCGAGATTCTGCACTTGACGAAACAGCAACCGCATCAGCGCCGTGCGCTGCAAACCGTAGTCGGCGATCAACAGGCGGCCGCCGGGCGCGAGCGCGCGGCGCATGGCGCTCAAGATCTTGCCTTTCACGTTGGGGGGACACTGGTGAAAGACGAGACTTGAGACGACCTTGTTCGCCGTTCCTTGACCAAGCTTGTCAGCGACCTCGTCGCCAAACGCTTGAACCCACTCGACCGCAGCCGCCGCCCGCGCGGCCTTGCGCTTGGCTATCGCGAGAACGGCAGGGTCCGGGTCGACGCCGACCACGCGGGCCCCGGGCGCACGCCGCTTCAAGGCGGTCGCCAACGTGCCGGTACCGGCGCCGACGTCGATGATGAAATCACGGTCCGCAGGCTCGATCAGGTCGATCAACGCCCGGCGCCAAGTGCGCTCGCGCGTCAACAACGCGATCGCAAGATCGTACACACCAGTCAGCCAGTGCTTTCCCAGCGCAGGCACAAACTCCTCGGGCATATCGTCCTCCGGCGGCGATAATCCCGCATCCGGCGCCTCTCTTCTTGAAGAATTCGCTTGCCCGCAGCAAAATTGCGTTGGGTTCTTGCGGACGGCTGCAGACGCGCTGTTGTCTGACGCGCCTTGATCTGCTGCATTCACGGAAACCAGGAGTGATCTCGCGATGTGCTTCTCTTCGACAGCAAGCTTTGTCGCGGGCGCAACCCTTGCGGTGGCCGGCGTAGCGACGCTTCGAATGACCGCACGCAAGACCGAGATACCGTTTGCGACGGTTCCGCTGCTGTTCGGCGTTCAGCAGCTCACGGAAGGTTTGATCTGGCTCTCGCTCGCAGAGGAGCCGGTCGCCAATGTGAGCCTCACGTTCCTGTATTCGCTCTTTTCGCACGTCCTTTGGCCAATCTACATCCCCTTCGCCGTCCGTTTGTTGGAGACTGACCCCCGGCGGCGCACGGCCATGGCCGTTCTGCAGGCCGTCGGATTGGCGGTCGGTCTTTATCTCCTCTACTTCATCGTGCTGTTCCCGGTGACCGCGCGTGTTCTCGGAAGCCACATCGCTTATGAATCGCCACACTTCTATGCAGTGCCGACCATGGCCTTGTATTTGATCGCCACCTGCGCGCCGAGCCTGATCTCGAGCAGTAGAATCATACAGGCGTTCGGGGCGCTGTCGTTCATCACGTTCATCGCCGCCTACGCGATCCACGTTGCCACATTCTTTTCGGTGTGGTGCTTCTTCGCCGCGATCTTGAGCCTGATCGTTTTCCTGTATTTCAGACAAACGCGTTCGGGCGCGCCCCAACACGTGTGACGACTTCTCTCGACGGCGGCTTAGCGGCCCGCCAGATCGCAAACCACGCGCCCCACGCGCCGATCCGGTCGATCGGCGAAAAGCCTGCCTCCCGCAGCGTCCGTTCGACCCCGTCGCGCGCCAGGGAGCGGACATTCGGCAGGAGGCCGATCAGTGCGAGCAGCGCGCGGGGAAACCAATGCGACCCCGCGTTGATGTCCACGACGATCAGCCGGCCCGTGTCGCGCAAGACGCGGCGAACCTCCCTCAAGCCGGCAGCCCGCGCATCGGGCGGCAGGTGGTGGAGCACGAGGCTGAGGATCACGACGTCGAAACTGTCGTCCTCGAACGGCAAATCTTCGGCGGCGGCGAACTTGAAGCGCGCACCGCAATGGCGACAGCCGGCGGTTTGCCTCGCTAGGCGGATCATGTCGGGGGCAGGATCGATACCCCACGCCGTGCCGCTTGGGCCGACTGCGTCGGCGGCGATGCGGGTTAGCCAGCCGGTCCCGCAGCCGACGTCGAGCACCTGTTCGCCTTTGGCGAACGCGCAGAGGGTTGCGACACGATTGCGAAAGGCGCGTCCAAAGCCGCACGCCGGGCACCAAGTGTTATCGTACCAGGGCGCAATCCGATCGAACAACCAAACGTCGCCGCGCGTGACCGGCGCTGGCCCCAATGGTACTGGAACGGGCCGTTGGCTCAGGGCGTAGGTCCAAACGATAACGATCGGACAGGCCAGCAGGAAGGCTAGTAGAAGAGCGGTCCAGATCGACCAGCCAAACGCCAGAGCGATCGCCGCCGCGGTGGCGAGCAGGGCGAACAAACCGATCCAGAAGCCAATGTTCTTGCGCTTGCCCGTGATCCCGTTGTCGGCGACGCGGTTCACGACACCGACACCTTCATGCGCTTCAGCAACGCCGAGTTGACGATCACCGAGAGCGAACTCAGCGCCATGGCGGCCGCGGCAATGATGGGATTGAGGAGGCCGAATGCCGCGATCGGGATGCCCAGCGTGTTGTAGGCGAAGGCCCAGAACAGGTTCTGCTTGATCTTGCGAAACGTCGCGCGCGACAGGCGGATCGCGATCACAACGTCTTGGACGTTGTCCCTGACCAGGATGATGCCGCCCGTTTCTTTCGCGACATCCGAGCCGGACCCTATCGCAATCCCGATATCGGCTGTGGCGAGCGCTGGCGCATCGTTGACGCCGTCGCCGACCATAGCCACGACTTTGCCGCTCGCCTGGAGTTCCTTGATGGTCTTGGCTTTGTCGCGCGGCAAGATCTCGGCGATCACGCGCTCGATCCCAAGCTGGCGCGCGATGGCGTTGGCTGTGCGCTCGTTGTCGCCAGTCAGCAACACGACTTCGATGCCGTCGCGGCGCAATGCTGCGATCGTGTCCTTGGCTTCGGGCTTGAGCGTGTCGGCGACGGCGATAATGCCGACCACCTTTCCCGCCGCCCCGACGATCATGGCGGTCTTGCCCTCGCGTTCCAGGCGGATCATCGGCTCGTCCACGGGGCCGACGTCGATCGCCTCGCAGTGGAAGAAGTGCCGGTTGCCGAGAAGCACGGTATCGCCGCCGATCCGCCCGCGGATACCGTGACCCGCAAGCGCTTCGAAGTCCTCGACCTTCGGCAAGGTGAGACCCGCGTGCTCTGCCGCACGCACGATCGCCTTGCCGAGCGGATGCTCCGAACCCGCTTCGACCGCCGCCGCCATCGTGAGAATGTCCCGCTCGCCGCGCCCGCCGAGCGGCAGAATGTCCGTCACGGTCGGCTCGCCACGCGTCAGCGTGCCCGTCTTGTCGAAAACGACGACATTGAGTTCGCGGGCGCGTTCCAAAACCTCGGCCCCGCGGATGAGAATCCCGGCTTCGGCCGCTTTGCCAACGCCGACCATCAGCGCAGCCGGCGTCGCCACGCCGAGCGCGCACGGACAGGAGATGATCAGCACGGCGATGAACGACAGCAGTGCCTGCGGGAAGTCGCCAGCAAGCCACCACCCTGCGAACGAGATCACCGCGACGGCGACGACTGCGGGAACGAAATAGGCGGTCACCTGGTCCGCCAGACGTTGAATTTGGGCGGTGCTCGCCTGCGCCTCTTCTACGAGCTTGATGATCTGGGACAGCGCCGTGTCCTTGCCGACGCGCGTGGCGCGAAAACGCATGAGACCGCTGCGGTTGAGCGTGCCGCCGATGACGCTGGAACCTTGCGTCTTTTCAACCGGCATCGATTCACCGGTCAGCATCGCCTCGTCGACGGTCGATGCGCCCTCGGTCACCACGCCGTCGGTCGGAACGCGTTCGCCGGGCCGCACCACCACCGTCTCGTCGACCATGATGGCTTCAGCGGGGATCTCGACTTCAGTGCCTTCGCGGACGACATGGGCGACGGCTGGCCTGAGGTCCATCAGTTTGCGAACAGCGACCGACGAGCGCTTCTTGATGATCTCCTCCATGTATTTGCCCAGAAGCACGAAGGCGATGATCACGGCGGACACTTCGAAATAAACGTCGCGCTCTTCGACCTTGACCGGAAGAAGATCGGGCGTGAAGACGACGGCGACGCTGTAGAAATAGGCAACGGTCGTGCCGAGCGCGATCAGCATGTCCATGTTGATCGTGCGCCGCCGCAAGCCTTCCCAGGCGCCCGTGTAAAAGCCCCAGCCGCCGATGAACTGGACAGGCGTCACCAAGATGAACAACCAAACACCCCACGTGAACCAGGGCAAGGCCGGTATCGGAACCCACGTGAGCAGCGTCGCACCCGTCGCAAGCGCAATGAACGCTCCGGCGCGCAGCACGGCGAGCGCCAGCACGCCGGAGAGCGCGATTGTCACGCGCGTCCGCATCGATTTGAGTTCGCGCTCCGGATTCTCGAACGTGGCTTTGCAGCCCGGACTGCAGAAATAATACGTGCGTCCGCCGCGCTCGGTGGTGATTGCCCCTGCCTTCTTCACGACCATGCCGCAGATCGGATCCTTGGCAAGTTCGCCCGCCGCGGCGCCCGGCGCCGTCATCGCCAGTTCACGCATGATCTAATCCTCGATCGCTGGCCGCATGCTAGAGCACGGACCGCCTGCGACCTTGAGCCAGGTCAAGCAGCGGGCTCCCGGCCCGCGCAAAAGCCCACCACTCAGGCAAGATAGGCGGCAAGTATGCCCGACAGCACGATGCCGTCGAACGTACCCGCGCCGCCGATCGAGGCGACACCGACCGGCGTCTTCGCGAAGTCATCGATGCGAAGGAGGTCGGCGCCGATCAGAGGTCCGAGGACGCCTGCAACAAAAGCGACCGACGGCCCGTGGCCGGGCGCGAGGATCATCGCGCTTAGCACGGCGACCAACGGCGCGACGAAGCCCGGCATGACGATGCCGACATTGGGTACGGGCGTGGCGACCAAATAACAGATGATGCTGTTGATCGTCACCGCAACGACGAGGGCCCATATCATCTCGTCGCCGAGCGGCAGAAGAAAGCCGAGCTGGTGGAGCGCGATGCCGACAGGAATCAAGGCGCCCCCCACGTTGACGGCGACGATCGTCTCGTGACGTTCTTTCCGCAAGCGCGGCGCCACTCCGTCAAGACCGAACACGGCAAGCGGGTTGGAGAAGACCGGCTGTTCGTGAGCGACGCGCCAAAGCGGAATGTTGATCAGCCCGCCGATAACGATCGCGAGCATCAGCCGGAACGCGGTCTCCGGCGACAAGTGAAGTTTGGCTAGGCTTGTGACAACGAGTTCGCCGAAAAGAAACGGAAACAGCACTAGCAGCAGCAAGCTGACCAAAAGCGACAGGCGATTTGACGTGGGCATGGCAGGTGTCCCCTTGAATGCCAACGGATTGTTCCACAAACTCGCAGATCAGGATTGACTCAACTCAATCGCGAGATGTCGTGATCGACTGAGGCGTTGTTTGGGGGATCGCTTGAGGTATCTCACTGCCCTGCTCTTGAGCTTCGCGCTCAATCTCATCTGGGAGATTGCCCAGGGCCCGCTCTATCTCGGCCACGAAGATTTCTGGCGGACCTTGCCTATGTGCGCCGTTGCATCGGTCGGCGATGTGGGGATTGTCTTTGGGCTCTATGGCGCGTTCGCTTTGGCGTCCCGAGATGTTGATTGGCCGCGGTTGATCGAATGGCGGGGCTGGGTATCGTTAGTCTAGTGCTCTTGGGGGCGGCCGTCGCCGTGGCCGTCGAATGGTGGGCCCTCGCGACGGAACGCTGGCAATATGCTGGGGCGATGCCCATCGTTCCGTTTCTACAGGTCGGCCTTCTTCCCGTTCTGCAGATGACGATCATTCCCCCAATCGTCGCCCTGTGGCTTCGGCGAAGGTAACCGGCAAGCGGCAATTGGACACCGATCTTGACCTCGCTCAAGGAAAGCGGGCGTCCCGCATCCGAGAATGTATAATAATGAAGGAGGCGGCTATGAGAACAGCCTACGAACTTCGCCACTTTGTCGTGGCTTTCCTCGTGACGCTCGGCCTTTCGGCGTCGGGTTCCAGCGCCGCCCTGCCCCTGCCGGGCAACGATCCAAACACTCGAACCGCCGGTGGGATTACGGTCTACCTTGGCGTGATGCCCGCGGCGATCATTCGCGGTCACCCACAATCGCATCCCGAGGCGCAGATGCATGGCGGCCCGCGCCGTTCCGACCTCCACATCTTGGTTGCGTTGTTCAACGCCAAGAGTTTCCAGCGGATCACCGATGCCGACGTGACCGCGAGCATGGAAGGCCTCGGTCATGTCGGGCGAGTAACTAAGAAGCTTGAGCGCATGGACATCGCCGAGGCCATCACGTTCGGCGGCTACTTTCCGTTTCAAGGGCCGGACAAGTACACGATTCAAGTCGAGATCAAGCTTCCGGGGCGCGCCAAAACGACGACCGTGAGCTTCAGCTATGACGCTTAGGCGCCGAGCGTCAAAAGAGGTCGATGTCGCCGGCAACGAATCTGTCCACAAGAGACGGGATTTGCGCCAAGCAACCGGCTACGATGTCTGCGACGATCGGCTTGAATCGCGCGGCAACGCCGTCGGCGGTCGAGAGTTGCACGTTGACCACTGCCGGCTCACCGACCGGACAACCGATGCGGCTGACCATCGTGCACGCGGCGGCCTTGATCGCAGGCTCGGCGGCGAGGAGCGCGTCGCAGATTTGTTGGGCGACTACGTTGTAGATTTTGCCGACGTGACTCACGGGATTCTTGCCCGCGACTGCTTCGAGGCTCATCGGCCGGGTGGGCGTGATGAGTCCGTTCGCGCGGTTTCCGCGGCCGACCTGGCCGTCGTCGCCAGCTTCGGCCGACGTGCCGCTGACGGTCAGGAAGATGCTGCCGATGCGCGGGTCGTCCGCCATATTGACGCCGACGCTGCATGCGGCAAAGCCGTGCGCCTGCGCCAGATCGAGCGCGCGCCGTTCTATCGCGGCCTTTTCGCCGAGATAGTCGTCGAGGTGCGCGACATGGCGCCCGATCATGGCGCAGCCGATCGTGAGCGCGACGGACGCGCCGTTGCGCACGCCCATGATCTTGATGTCCTCACCCCAAGCGGGATGATCGGCGCCACGATTCCGTCCATTCAGGTGCTTTTCGACCGCAAGGACAAGCGCTTCGAGCGGCGAGAGCGGCGCGTGCGCGACACCGAAAGAAGTGTCGTTCGCCAGGGGCCGCTCCTTGCGCGACTTGAACAGCTGTTGCAAATCCTGAGAGCCTGGCTGCACAACGCAATGAATGCGTACGTCGCGGGCGGCGTCGAGTGCGTGGAGGTTCGCCTGCAGCCAGGCTCTTGAGCCGTCCACGGCGATTTCGCCGATCGGTATGTCGATGGCTTCGGCACTCGCAGTTGCGCGGCCGGCCAGATAAATCTCGATCGGCGTCAGGATCGCGCCGCCTTTGAAGGCGGGTGCGGACCTGCCGCCGCAGAGCAGCGCCTTGTCGACATTGTGGTGCAGGATGGCACCGAACCGCGCCCGATATTCGCGGCACAGATTGCGCGAAAAATTCTCCGCGAGCGCATCGCAAATCGTGTCGGGATGGCCCAAGCCCTTGCGTTCGACGACCTCAACGGCTTCCTCGCGCGCGCTCAGCGGTGAGACGACCAGGCCTTGCATCAGCTCGCCACCCGCCGGAAGAGTTTCGGCAGCAGTCTGCCGGTCTTCGCCTCATACGCCTCGTAGACCGCGCCGAAATGTTCGCGCATCATCGCTTCCTCGCGTGGCAAGCGCACAAAATAGAGCAGCGCAAAGGCCGGAACGATGAGGGCGCCGCCCAGCCAATTCGGTATGAGCAACGGCTGCGCAAGACACCAGAGCCAGATGCCGGCATACATGGGATGGCGGATGTAGCGATACGCGCCCCGGGTGATCAGCGTGTGGCCCTCCCGCAGCTCGAGACTGGGACTCCAATTGGCGCCGAGATCTACGTGCGCGCGCCAGATCAGCCACAAGGCCGGCGTGACGAAACCGACGCCCGACACGGTGGCCCAGTCCGGCAGCGAATAATCGGCGACGTTGAGCCACGGCGTTGCAAGCCTTGCGACCGGCAGTACCACGCCGGTCACGGCCACGCCAGCCAAGAGGACGCGGTCGAGCGAATCGCTGCGGCTTTCGCTGAGCGTGTTACCCGCGTTGACAATCACATAGGGAACCCTGATCGCGGCCATCAGGTAAAACGCGCCGAGCCAGATGAACGCACCCCAGGCGAATTGATCGGTTCGCCAAAGTACGACCGCTGTCAGCGCTACGCCAACGACGGCGGAGACGGCGACAACAAAGACAAGATAGGCCAGAACGGGGCGGCCCACCACCGGCCGTTCAGATGCATTCGCGCGCGCAATCACATCCCTGCCATCATCACCGTCATTGGCAGAAGCTGATCGGCGGTCTTCTTCTGCGACGCATCGAGCGCCGCGTAGAGAGGCTGCGCCGCCGCCTGCAGTTTCTTCGACGCCGCCAGACGGCGTTCCATCATCTGCGTGTGCATAGCTATACGGTCAGGGAACGGCTTTGACATCATGGCACTGCCGCCCTTGTCACCACCCATCATGCCGCCACCCATCATCATGCCGCCGCCCATGGGCCCCTCGCCTCGCGATGCTGCAACATCGCGATAAGCGGCTGCGAACGCGCTCCAGACACCGTCTTGCGCAGCTGTGATCTTCAGTTCGGTCTTGAGGAAGGCGAGCGTACCTTCGGCACGGCCCATCATGGGGCACATTCCCTGCATCATGCCCATCATGCCCGGCTGCGCGGTTTGAGCGCTCGGCGCCCCGGCGCCCTGCGGGTGATGCGGATCGGTGGGCGCAGCCAAGGCCGGTGTTGCCAATGCGATGACAAGCAGCGCTGGCAGGATCATTCGAACAGACATAGGCATGGTTCCTTTCTTTGGATGAACTGCAAAAGACGCCGAACGCGGCAGATTGAAATAGATCACTAACCGCATATAGAAAAAGGCAGGGTCAGGTCGGCCGAAGGCTCGGCCATGCATGGCTCCGTCGCTAAGTCACGCGGAATCGCGGGCCGCGACCGATTTCACGATGTGCGCCGTGGAACCGTAGTGCCGGGCTAGCGAATCCCTCAACCTTTTGACGCCTCGGGTCTCGATTCATTACATGAGAAATCGAAAGCCGTGGTTGTCTACAAGGTCGAGCGGCTCACCCGCTCGCTCACCGACTTCGCCAAGATCGTGGAGCGCAAACGTGGGGTCTCATTTGTCTCGGTGACCCAGTCGTTCAACACGACGACGCGTATGGGGCGGCTCACGCTCAATGTGCTGCTCTCGTTCGCGCAGTTCGAGCGGGAGGTCGCCTCCAATCGCCGATGGGGTAGCACTATTGCGCGCGCCGCAACCGGAACGGTTCGATCAAGTGGCCCAGGTATCCCCGCGGGTAGTCCGGTCTGCCGTCGACTCCCACTTCACCATCACGCGGCGCCGCTCTTCCGTTTTCGAAGGTGCCCAGTGCGTGGTCCCACAGCGCAGTAAATAACCCGAAGTTCACGTCGCCGTCAGTCTTCGATGCGATATGGTGGTGGCGGTGTGCGGGTGCGACGGCCCAGACATAGACCAACGGACCGATCCGCATATCCACGTTCGAGTGCTGCAACAGCAGCTGAATCCCGACGGAAAATGAAAGAAGCCAGGCGACCTCTTGATTTACGCCCAACAACACAAGCGGCGCAGTCCCGGCCCCCACTTCGATTGCTTGATGCAGCGGATGCTTCATCAAACCGTTGAAGCCGTACAGCCTGGGCGCGGCATGGTGAACGGCGTGCAGCCGCCACAAGACGTCGAACCGGTGACTCGCATAGTGCGCAAGTGTGATCCCGAAATCGGCAATGACGATCGCAAGCCCCAGTTGCCACCACAGCGGCCATCCGTGCGGCCAAAAATCGAGGCCAGGTAGATACGCCGTCAGCACCGGCAATAGCAGAACGGAATAAGCCAATGCGGTCTCGTTGACGATCGCATGAAGCGTGTTTGTGACGCTGTCGCGTTTGTCCTGGTTCCATGCCTCTTCGTATGGCGCTGCCCGCTCGGCCAAGAACGACACGGCAATGGCAACCGCCAAGAGACCGGGCAGCGTCCAAGCTGGCACGCCAGCCGCCACAAGACCCAGCGCCGCTCCCACGAAGCCTATGAAAAACATAGGCGCAAATAGATACGACAATAGCCAGCGGGTCATCCGACGACCTCCTTGACTAGGAAGGTAGCCGAAAGGTCGAACGGCGCTCTTGAACGAACCGCTTGTCGAGGCGTCAGGTAAGCCGGAACCCCCAGTCGTAGGTCGCCTTGGAATCCGCGCCGGTTGCGAAGGGCGCCCCGACGGGATTCCAGGACGCTCCGCTACGGCGTCCACGGATCGCGAAGGCGAGCGGGAAGGAGCCGTCGGCGGACGTGAAAATGCTCCGCACGTCTGGCGCTCGACGAGCGTCACGGTACTGCCGGTCAGTGCGAAATCCGCGTATCGTCCGCCTTCTCGCATTTTCATCACCGGCGGCGCCTCCAGCATTGCCCCGTAGATATCGACGTAACGAGCAAGATCGCGGCAGCCGATCGTCACGCTTTCGATCCCAATGGCGCCGTTAGGGTGCTCCATCAGCGACTCGTTGCTCAAGCGGCCCGGGTGGTAGTCGCCGATGATGAACGGAAGATCATAGGGTGCGGTCCCCAGCAGCTCCCAGCTGATGGTCACCCCGTCGTCCCGCTTTCGGCTCAGCCGCGTTGGCCCGCTCACGCGGATGCCGTTCTTCTTCAACCGTTCGTAGGCGGCGCGCACGTCAGTCGCGCGAAAACTGATATTGAACAATCCTGAGGGCACCCGAAAGAATGCGGCGATTCGATCGATCAGCCCGGCTAGCCGCGAAAGCCGCAGCGACTGAAGAAGCGAAACGATCATCGGAAAGCGATCCTTCCCAATCAATTCGATCAGAGCTCCATCTTTAAGAAAGATCAACGCACTGAGTGCTCGCCCTTCCGTACCGCCGTAACTGACGCGGAACTCCGACAGCTCGCAGCTTGCCTTTGCCTAGGAGAGATTTTCCGTCGCAATCAAGACGTGATCCAAAGCGATCATAGGAAGCTCCGATCCCAAGCAACTGAATTGCAATATGGTCTGGCTGGTCGCCGTGCGACCGCGTACCGACATCGCGAACAGGAGGAGCTTGGATTCGGATATCCTGTCAACGCATGGAGGACCGACACAGACGATTTTCAACAACGCGAATGCGCTCGCCCTGGCGTGCGCGGATGGTCGGGCCCGGGACCGATCCGCCATAGCTCCATACTGTCGTTTCAGGGGCGCCACTACGAAGCAATGCCATGCGGCGCGGCTCTGCGCGAAGGCGAAACGTTCGGATGTTCGACATCTCGGTCGCGAAACCAGTTCTCGCTGCCGCAAGCAGTAGCCCGCCGGCGCCCGCCACGCACATCCGATCGATCAAGGCTTCGGAGATGGTGGTTTCCGGGATGACCAGTGATAGCGATAGATCTTCCAGGCGCTTCCGATGCGTCGGAGCACGCTGCTCACGGCAGCCAAGCGCTCGACGGCCGGACCCGCCTTAGGCTCGATCCGGTAGCGAAAGGTCTCGGTGGCAAGCGCGAAGTCGCCGGCAACCTCCGCGGCAACTTGGTAGTCGGTCATCGCGAAGGATCTGAATTCCTTCAGCTCAGGCCCGATGTGATGCTGCAAATAGCGCTCAAACGTCCCCTCGACGCCGCCACTCTCTATGATTTCGGAGTCGGCGGCGAAGAGATCGCCCGCTCCGCTCGCATCAAGATTCCGAAGCGCCTCGCCGTAGCTCGCAAGAACCGCCTTGATCGCTACTTCATCAGGGTTCGCCGCCGTCGCAGCGCGTATCGTAAACAGCGATCCCGCGACGATAAGGACCGTCGCTATCGCCCTTAGGACTCCCGGCTCACGCATCATGGGTCGACCTTCTCCTTTGGGGAAACCGCCACTATTTGGCGTTCGCTTCGACCAACTTGAACGCGCCCTGCGCCTTCTTGAACGCGCCCTCGGCTGCAGCTTGGTCGGACTTGTCCGCTGCGACGTGAAGAGCCTTAAGCTGCTCCACGAGCTGCTTCGCCGCCCCGACAAAGCGGTCCTTTTTGTCGGGCGGAGGCGTGACGTGATCACGTACCATTTCAGCAGCGGCGGCGCCGTCCTCGGAGAGCTGATGAATCGATTTCAGGTCCTTGGCGGCGAGTGCTTGCTCGATCGCCGCGAGCTTCGTCTTCACGGCGGCGAGCATCTCGTCCGTGCTGATCGCGGCCATCGCCGGCTGCTTATGCTTCTCGTCGCCATGTGCAAGGGCTATTTGCGGCATGCCGACAACGAGCGCCACGGCTATGCAAAGTGCTTTGAATGTCATGATCATTCTCCTTGAGAGGTTGGAATCGAGGCCGGCAGCAGGCGTGCAACGGCGGACCGGCCGAACTGCCAGAACAACAATGGCCGGACCGTGAGATCGAGCAGGGTGCTCGAGAACAAGCCGCAGAAGATGACGACTGCGACCGGATGCAGAAGCTCGCGGCCGGGCTCGTTGGCTGCTAGGATGAGCGGCACGAGCGCGAGCGACGCGGTGAGCGCGGTCATCAGCACGGGAATGATGCGTTCCTGTGTTCCGCGATAGATCATGCGCCGGTCGAACATCTCGCCCTCGTGCTCCATCAGATGCAGGTAGTGGGCGATCATGAGGATTCCATTGCGGGCGGCGATGCCCGTGAGCGTGATGAAACCGACCATCGTCGCGATCGAGAACACGCCGCCCGAGAGCCACACACCGACGACCGCGCCGATGAATGCCGCCGGCACGGCGGCCATCACCTGGAACGCGAGATTCGCGCTCTTGAAGTGGGCGAAGAGCACAAGGAACATCCCCAGCAGCGAGAAAACCCCGAGGATGAGGACGAGCCGGGAGGCGCTCGCCTGGCTCTCGAACTGTCCGCCATAGGTGATGTAGTACCCGGGCGGCAGCTGCACCTTCTGCGCTATGGCCGCCTGGACCTGCTCCACCACGCCAACGAGATCGCGTCCGGCGACGTTTGCTTGAATGACGATACGCCGCTGTGCGTTTTCGCGGTTGATGATGTTGGGGCCCTTGGCAAGCTCGATATCGGCGATGGCTTGCAGCGGCACGACGCCGTCTCTCGTGTCGACGGGTATTTCCTTGATTGCGTCGATGTCGCTCCGCGCGGCATCCGTCAGGCGCATCTCGATATCGTAACTGCGCTGGCCGTCCAGCACCTGCCCGACGACCTTGCCCTGCATGGCGAGCTCTGCGTATTCCGCGGCCTCGCCCGCGAAGAGGCCGTAGGTGGCCGCTCTGTCGCGGTCGAAGAGCACATGGACCTGCGGAATCAAGACCTGCTTCTCGATCGAGAGGTCGACGACGCCGCCGACGCTGCCCATCGCCGCTTGAATCTCCTCCGCCTTGGCGCGCAGGACGTCCAAGTTCGTCCCGAACAGCTTGACAGCAATCTGCGCGCGGACGCCGCTCAAGATGTGGTCGATGCGATGCGAGATCGGCTGGCCGATATTGACGGCGATGCCCGGGATGCCGTCGAGGCGCTCACGTATGTCCGCGAGAATCTGCGCGCGCGAGCGCTTGGACTCCTTCAGCTCGACCTCGATCTCGCTCGAGTGAACGCCCTCCGCATGATCGTCCCGCTCCGCCCGCCCGGTTCGCCGCGCCGTCTTCTGGGCCTCCGGCACTTTGCGAATCTGGCTCTCCGCGATCGCGCCGATGCGGTTGGATTCCGCAAGGCTCGTGCCCGGGGGGCTCAAGAGGTTGATGGTGACCGAGCCTTCATTGAACTGCGGTAGGAACTCGCGTCCAAAAAAGGGCAGCGTCGCGGCAGCTGCGACCGTTGCTGCGACCACAAGCAAGAGAACGAGCCACCTCAGGGGGAAAGCGATGTTCAGGATGACACGCTCGACGGCCTTCACCGCCCGGACGACGAAACTGTCCTGCTCCGCCTCCATGCGACGCATGTTCGGCAGCAGGTAAGCGCAGAGCGCCGGCGTCAACGTCAGCGACACGACCAGCGACGCCAGAATCGACACGATGTAGGCAACGCCGAGCGGCAGAAAGATACGCCCTTCGATGCCGCCCATGGCGAACAGCGGCACGAATACGAGCACGACGATGATAGTCGCGAAGACGATCGAGTTTCGCACCTCGCTTGAAGCCAGATAGATCACCTCGATCGGATTGATCGGCGAGGCGGAATGGCGGTTCTCGCGCAGCCGTCGGAACACGTTCTCCACCCCGACGATCGCATCGTCGACGAGCTCGCCCACCGCGACCGCAAGGCCGCCCAAGGTCATCGTGTTGATGCTCAA
>CAZLRW010000018.1:30127-48467 GCA_964561925.1 uncultured Flavobacteriaceae bacterium | reverse complement strand
CGCGCGGGCTTTTGCCGGTCCAGCGTTTGAAGGCGCGGGAGAAGGCGGCGGCTTCGGAGAAGCCGACAAGGTAGGCGATCTCGTTGATCGAGGCCTTTTTGCCGTTCAGATAGTCGAGCGCCATTTTGTGGCGGAGTTCGTCGAGCACTTTCTCGAACGTGGCGCCTTCGTCCTTCAATTTGCGGAATAGGGTTTGGCGGCTCAGCGCCATCTTGTTGGCGATTTTGTCCATGCTGACGTCGCCGGTGTGAAGCAACGGCATCAACAGGCTTTCGACGCGGCCGCGGACCGTTTTCGAGTCTTCGAGTTTCTTCTGTAACGCGTCGGCGCGTTCGCTCAGGATGCCAAAGACGTAACGCGGCTGAAGCGCCACCCTGAACGATTCCCAGGCGTGGTCGAGCGCAAGCGCGTTTCGGTCGCTTCCGAACGTCACCGGCACTTGAAAGACGCGGTCGTATTCGTCGCGATAGCTCGGCGCGGGGTGCGTAACGCGGACTTCCTTGACGAGCGAGGCAGGTGCGAAACGGCGGCCGCCGCACACCATGCGCGCGAACGTGGATTCGGTTAGTTCGGGAAAGTCGTTCGGGTTGCGGCGCGTGTCGACGAGCCACAGCACGTTCGGGTCGCGTTCGATCTTGAAGCGGTCGCCGTCGCAGTCGACCTCGATCACCAGTCCGCGGTAACGGTTCAACTGGATGACGGCGTCGAGCATCGTTTCCGACGCTTGCGCAATCAATCCGACGATCGAGATGTCGGCGAAATCGTCGATCGCGCCATAATGAAGCGCGAGCGCGGGGTCGTGCGCCAGCTCTTTTGCCGCGCGCATCAGCGCGACGTAGGTCTCGTAGGGCAGGCGATTGTCTTGATCCTGCAAATCGGCCAGGGCGATGCCGGCGCGCGCGAGCAGTGCGTCTTGGTCGACGCCCTTCGACACGGCGAATTGCGTCAAACCACGCGCCAAACCTGCAGCGACCGTGAGCTCACGCATGGGCGGCCGTTGCAGTGTTACGTGCGGTCAAGTTTTTGATTTCGGCCGTCATGTGCGTAGGACGAGGTCATCGCTAGGTTCCATCATTGAATACTACGAACTTCGTGGGGCCATCAAATGCGCGCCGTCGCGGTCGCATGCGTCGACGACCTAAAGTCAGCGGATTGCATATGACAGCGGCCTACGATTCTGCCGGGGCGGCGGCGAGCGCGTCTTTCGCGGACAGGGTTTTGCAGGCGGCTGCCGCGTTTTGGTTTCTCGTCGCGGCCGCCGGATAGTGGCTGTTCGTCGCGTTCATCGTGGGCTTCTACGCGGTGCCGACGCTGACGGGGAATTTTCCGGCGTGGAACAAGAACACGTTCCTCATCCACGGTTACATGGCGGGCGACACGGCCGGTAATCTCGCGTTTGCGGCGCATGTGCTGATGGCTGCAATCATTACGGCCGCCGGCACGCTGCAACTCGTGCCGCGGATTCGTGCGCGGGCGATTTGGTTTCATCGGTGGAACGGGCGCGCGTTCATCTTCACCGCCTTTGCGATCAGCCTTGCCGGACTGTTCTTGAATGCGACGCGCGGCGGTGGCGGGTTCGACAATTTGGCGATCACGTTGAACGCGGTTCTGCTGATGCTCTGCGCCGGGCAGACGATCGGCTTTGCGATGGCGCGCGACATCGACGCGCACCGGCGCTGGGCGTTGCGGACCTTCATGCTGATGAACGGCGTGTGGTTCCTGCGCGTCGGGATGATGGGTTGGATGATCACCAAGATCGGGCTGCTCGGCGGACCGAAGGAGTTCGACGCGAATTTCTATGCGTTCTGGTCGTACGGCAGTTATCTCGTGCCGCTTGTCGTGCTGGAGCTTTATTTTCGGGCCCAGGATCACGGCGGCGCGTTCGCGAAGCTCGCGATGTCGCTGCTGCTGTTGGTGCTGACCGCGATGATGGGGGCAGGGATCGTCGGCGCAACGCTGATCATTTGGTTGCCGTTGCTTCAGGTGGCGTGAGGCAAAATGGACGTTTCACCGCTGGTCGTTCTGCATGTCACAGGCGGTGCCGTCTCGCTCGCCGCCGGAGGTGTCGCCATCTTGGTGCGCAAGGGCGAAGTGTTGCACCGGCTGGCCGGCAGCGTGTTCTTTGTCGCCATGCTCATCATGACTGTTAGCGCGTTCGTCGTCGCCATCGATCGGCAGCAGGCGATCAACATCACCGCGTCGACGGTGACGTTCTACATGGTTCTGACGTCGTGGGTCGCCGCGACGCGTAAGGATGGTGAGATCGGGCCGTTCGAGACCTACGCACTGTTGGGCGGCCTTGGCGTGGTCGCGTCCGCCGCCGCGTTTGCGCTGACGGACAAGGCCGGTGCGCCCGTGCACTACGTCTTCGGTACGATCGCGGCGATTGCGGTGTTGTCGGATGCGAGCGTCGTTTGGCGCAAGGGTCTGTCCGGTGCGCGGCGCATCGCACGGCATCTTTGGCGGATGTCGTTCGCCATGTTGGTTGCGACCGGCTCCTACTTTGTCGGGCAACCGGCGTTCGTGCCCGCAGTCCTGCGCGAGACATACCTCAACTTCGCGCCAGTGATCTTGGTGCTGGTGTTGCTGTTCTTCTGGCTTGCCCGCGTTCGCCTCACGAAGTGGTGGAAGGACGCGCCGCGGGCCGCCGAACACTAAAACGTGTTACGTGCGGTCAAGCCCTTGGCTTCGAGCGTCATTGGCAGTTAGGGCGGCGAGGTCTAGATAGGCCTTGGTGAGGGAGCTTTCCATGACGGGCAAGTCTGACAAGCCGTTCGGATCGGGCGCGTTCTTCGTGCGCGTGAGGCAGCTCGGCCGTCATCTGCCGGTGTTGGCAGTGGTGGTTGGCTTGCCTTTGCTGAGCGCGGCGACGCTGACGGTTGCCAACCACGCCGTCAACGAGTTGCTGTACCGAAGCGGCGACGCGACCGTTCTGCTCAAGGACGAGATCAAAGCACTGACGATTGCGTGGGCGAAGGTTGCGGCTTTGGCGGAACAAGCGATGACGGCGCTCGCCGGATCGTAGAAAATGAAAAGGGCCGCTCAAGCGAGCGGCCCTTCCGTGAGATGGGCTATACTTTCGAGCCCCGATCTTTCGATCCGAAAATTCAGGCGGTCCCCAGAGGTTGCTCCAGCGTCCGCGTGACCTTCAGGCTCCGTAACAGCACCAAGATCTCACTCGACATTGGATCACCTCCTTTCGTTAACTGACCAAGGGTTGCAGGTTCGCATGAGTCGTCGCGCGAAGTCGAGTGGAAAATCCGATTAACCCAAGCGGTCGCGCAACGCGTACCAGAGCAAGCCCAACTGCAGCAAAGGCTTACGGAACAGTGCGCCGCCGGGCAGCGGCGGGACTTTCAAACCTTCGTAAACGTCGAAGCGCGCGGCTTGGCCCGTCACGGCCTCGGCGATCAATTTTCCGGCGAGTGTCGCGATGGCCACGCCTTGGCCGGAGTAACCGTGCGCGAAGTAGAGGTTGGGGGCGAGGCGGCCGAGATGGGGCATCCGCGGCATCGTGATGCCAAGCCTGCCGCCCCAGGCGTAGTCGATCTTCACGCCTTCGAGCTGCGGGAAGACGCGCAGAATGTGCGGACGCACGAGTTCGGCGGCGTTGTCGACGTCGCGATCGCCGTAGGTTTCGCCACCGCCGAAGATCAATCGTCCGTCGGCTGACAATCGATAGTAGTCGAGCACGAATTTCGTGTCGGCGACGGCGGCGCCGGACGGGATCAGCGCTTTCGCACGCTCCATGCCCAAGGGTTCGGTTGCGGCTATGTAGTTCGAGATCGGCATCACCGTGCGGGTGAGTTCGGGCACGAGATCGCCGAGATAGGCAGCACCCGCGAGCACCACGAAATCCGCCGTCACCGTGGCCGACCCCGTCTCGAGCCTGATCTTCGGGCCGCGTGCGATTGCGGTGACGGGCGAGCGCTCCAGGATCGCGGCTCCGGCACCTTCGGCGGCGCGCGCGAGACCGAGCGCATAGTTCAGCGGATGGAGATGAAGTCCCGCGGTGTCGAAGAGACCGCCTTTATAGTTCTTCGTCGCGACGAGGGCCGGTATCCCGGCCGCGGGCACATAGCGCGCGGTCGTGTAGGCATACTTGGCGCGAAGATGGTCGACGTAGGCTTCGAGATCGCGCGCGTGGGCGTCGCGGACGGCGGCGACGATATGGCCGTCCAGCGGATCGCAGGCGATGCCGTGATCGCGAATGAGTTCGCGCACGAGTGCGACCGCTTCGACGCCGAGATCGAACAGTGCGCGCGCGCGCGCTTCGCCGTAGCGGCGCTCAAGTTCGATTTGATCGACGCGCTGGCCGGGGATGACGTGGCCGCCATTGCGCCCCGAAGCCCCGAAGCCCGCATACTGCGCTTCGACGACGACGACTTTCAACCCTCTGCGTGCGAGATGGAGCGCGCACGACAACCCCGTGTATCCGGCGCCGACGATTGCAACGTCGGCGTTGTGCGCGCCGTCGAGATGCGGGCGGTCGCGCTTGCCGATTGCGCCGGCCAGATAATATGAGTCAAGTCGCGAAGCGTTCATGGCGATTCCTTGGAGCAAAATTTTGGAAAACATCAAGAGGGGGCGGCGCTCTTGCCAAGCGCCCGGGAACAGTGCCTAGTCGCCGTCCCATGATGGAAAAGCCGAGTGCCGTGATCGACGCGCACGCGACGCATTGGGCCTCACTCTATCCCGATGCGCCGGAGGAAATCCGCGCGCGCATCAGGACTATCGTCGAAAAGTCTTCGATCATCGCGCAGGTGGAACTTCCCGAGGCGCGCACGATGCCGAACGGCGGCACCGCCGACACGCTGACCGCGATGGCGGAAGCGGACGGCGACGTGCGGCACATGGTTCTGCTGCTGACCGAGCGGCAGACGTCGCTGGGCTGCGTACTGTCCGCCTTTCCGTTCGCCGCGAGCGCGATCACGCATCCGGTGACGATCGATCACGTTGCGTCGACCGGTTCGGGCGCCGAAGGACAGATTCGCGGGCGCACGGAAGACGGTGCGGAGATTTCGTTCTTCGATCCGCTGTTCTTCAAGAACGGCGGCGACTACGAGGTGGGCGAAAGCTATCAGTTCGCGCTGTCCGCCTTCGCCTATTCGCTGAGGCCTTACGGGCTCAAGCTGGTCAAGGGCGACGACACGGTGGCGCCCCCCGACGTGCTCAAGCCCGCGCGATCGGGGGCCAGCGACGACTACGATTTCCGCGCGACCGTGCAGCACGTCTATCCGATGCGGGTCGAGACCGGTACGGTCTATCGCATGCGCGTCACGGTCGCGCGCTCCGGGCAGAGCATGGTCGACGTCGCGCTCTATGCGGCCGAGCACGTGCTGCCCGCGGGCTACCGGCCGAAACCCGGGGACGAAATCACCGGGCGGCTGTGGCTGCAGGGGTACTTGGTGGAAGACTAGGAATCGGCGACGCTTTCGCCCTATTCTCCCTTTCGACGTTTCCCTCACTCAAGCGAGCACTTCAGTGGACAGAACAGAAATCCTGCGCGTCGAAAAATATCTGCGTTCGCTGTTCCGCTTGGACACGATCCGCATCGAGGCGCGGCCGAACAAAAAGGACTCGGTCGAGGTCATGGTCGGGGACGAGTTCATCGGCGTCATCTTCAAGGACACCGAAGACGGCGAGACGACCTATCACTTCGAAATGGCGATCCTGGAGATGGATCTGCCGCCGGCCTCCGCCGTTCTGAAAAAGCCCTAAGCCCTATTTCGGGCGGAAGGATTCGACGAGCGCGAGGATCGCGGCGTCGATCTGCTTCCATTGCGCGAGGTGCGCGCGCTTGAAGTTGTAGTTCAGGCCGATGTTGTCGCGCAGGCGCGTGACGCGCGTGCAGCGCGAGCCGAAATCCGGATTGGCCGACGGGTCGCAACGCATGACGAAGGACGAGCCGTCCTCAAGGGTCGCGGCAAACCACTCGGTGTTCTCGTAGCTTGAGCCGGGGCCGAATTTGTATTGCGTGAGGCCGAAGGGGCCCGGCTCGCCTTCGGGGTTCAGCGCGTCGGGCTTGATGCCGCGTTCGAATTTCTCCTGATAGGTCAGTCGCGCGCGATCGATTTCCAGCGTGAAGTGGACGACGCGCGCGTCTTTGCCGTCGCTTGCGAACGCGCGCGCGTCGCCCGGCGACCAGGGCGAGAGATTGGGCAGAAGCGCGTGCAGCGGCAGGTCGTCCTGATCGCCGTCGTAGCGCGAGCGGCGGAACTTCGTGTAGTTCGCGGGCACGCGGAACAAGACGCCGTCGATGCGGATGTCGGCGGTGTCGTTGGCGGACGTCGGCTGAGGGACGTTGCCCTGCAGTTCCTCGACCGTCGGGCCGGTCAGATAGATGAACACGCCGCCCGCGATCAGGGCAGCCACGACGACGAAGATCGCCGGCAGAATCCAGCTCGAGTGGGGGTGAACTTCGCCCCCTAAGGCTGCGTCCGCATCGCGTTGGTCAATTTTCATGACCGGCACTATCGCCCTGAGTGGTTTCCGGTTCTTTGCGCGAGCGCCACGTGCGCCCTGTCCCCGCTTGGGCCGGTAACGTGCCGCGAGCGGCGGTGCGCTGCAATAGGCCCGCACGCCGCGGTGTCGCAAAACGGGACGGGCGCGCCGCTTTTCCTAGGGTTTTTGGGCTGGCACGGCGGCTGCTGTTTCGGGGCTTGTCCCCACGGTTTCATCCTTCCCAGAGGTTTCATGCTCGACGCGGCGCAGACGTTGGTCTTCGGTCTCATGCTGGGCTTTGCGCTTTCGGCCATCGTCTCCAACGTGTTTCAGCTCGTCACGAACGGGCAGTCGGGGTTCCATTTTCCGGTGACGTCCGACGCGCGGCGCCTTGCGATCGTGGGCCTCTTGATCGTGGCCGGCCCGCACATTCTGTTTGCGGCGGGGACGCGGTCGCTGCGGCTGGGCGACTGGCCGGCGGCCTATATCTGCGGCTGTTACGCGCTTTGCTTGGTTTGGGCGTTTACCCTTGGGTTTTCGGTGCTGCGGCTCCTTGGTTTTTAGGTGACGCTCGCGTCAATTTGATCTTGCGGTAACAGGTTTCCGGCTTATATCTGCGTTCGCAGTTGCAGCAACCGGTCCCCCGCGAGAGCCCCTATGTTCCATACGGTTTTGAATGTTCTCATTGTGGCCCTCATGGCCGGCGTGCTGGGGCTCTATGAGTTTCGGATGATCGCCGCGGGCGATGCGTTCTTCATCGCCGCGGCGATCGTCGTCGTGTTCACGGGCCAGCAGCTGATCCAGCGCGAGCACATGGGTTTCGGTCCGGCCTTCGCTTCCATCTTCACGCGCCCGCAGGCGGCCTATTTCGCGTGCCTGGCGCTGGCCGGCGTGGTCACCGCGCAGGTCCTTCTCGCCTAAAGTACGGTCAGCATCGCGGCCACCAGCGGGTGGCGGACGATGTCGCGGTCTTCGAGCCTGACGACGGCGATGTCGTCGAGGGCTGCGAGCCGGTCGGCGATTTGGCCGAGGCCGCTCATCCCCGGCAGCAGATCCGTCTGGTCGGGATCGCCCGTGATCACCATCGTCGAATGCCAACCCAAGCGCGTCAGCAGCATCTTCAGCTGGCCGTAGGTGCAGTTCTGCGCCTCGTCGATGACGACGAAGGCGTTGTTCAGCGTGCGGCCGCGCATATAGGCGACGGGCGCGATTTCGATGACGCCTTCGGCGAGCAGCGCCTTCATCCGTTTCGCGCCCAAACGGTCGGCGAGCGCGTCATAGAGCGGGCGCAGATAGGGCGCGAGCTTGTCTTCGAGTGCGCCGGGCAGGAAGCCCAGATTCTCGCCCGCCTCGACCGCGGGTCTTGTCAGGATGATGCGCGTCGCCTTGCCGCCTTCAAGCGCCTCGACCGCCTTGGCGATGGCGAGATAGGTCTTGCCGGTGCCGGCGGGCCCGACGGCGACGACGAGATTGCGCTGTTCGATCGACTCCATCAGCCGGCGCTGATTGTCCGAGCAGGGGCGGACGTGGCGGGTATAACTTTGTTCGCTGTGTTGGTTGCGCCCTTCGAGCGGCGACCAGCCGCCCCGCGGGATCAGTGCGCGGACTTTGGAGTGCTCCTGAAACTCTTCGCGCAGGCGTCTGCGGCTGGCCTTCTTGCCCATAGTGCTACGATCCCCTCGAACGCGCGCCCGCGGGTGCGGACGCATTGCCACACAAAATCGAAAGTCGATGTCGGCTTGAGGCGGGCGGAAAGGAGCGTCAGCGAAGCTTCGCACAAAGGCGAGGCACCATGTCGGTCGGTCGGCCGGACAATTGGCACTGACGTTGTGACTCCTTTCCGAATCACGCGGCTTCGTCGACCCTAGCCGGTGATGGTTCACAGTGGGTAAATCTAATGTGACGGTTGCGCGTGTGTGGCATGGCGGACTCAGGCCGGCGCTTCGCGCGGGCTCAAGCCCGTGAAGCGGAACGCGGCGGGTGCGAGCAGCGTGACGTAGAGCGCGCTGAACGCGAACTGCACCGCGAGCGCGTGATCCTTCGCAAGGCCCGCTGCCTGCAACGCGTCGCCGATGAGCTTCATGAGGCCGAAGAGAACGACGACGCCCACGATCGCGAGCGCGCCCGCGGCAAACCAGTTCGCGGGCCGGCGATAGGCGACGAAATGCGGCTCGAGTTCGCGCCCCAAGAGCCAAAAGAACAGGAAGCCCACGAGCGCGAACACGGCGACCGGAAACGGCGCGTGCGGCCAGATCACGTAGGCGAGCGGGGCGAGGGCTGCGACCAGCGCGAGCCTGAGCGCGGCGCGCGGCAACAGCCACGCCTTGAACTCGGGCGCGAGAAAGCCTGCGAAGATCACGATCGTGGCGAGCCCGATCAGCGTGCCGCCCAGCACATCCTCCACATCGTGGACGCCGAGATAGATGCGCGAGAGGCCGACGCCGGCCGCGATCAGGATCGCGAGCGGCCAGGCCCAGGCGCGGCGCATTTCGTAGGCGAGCCAGAGCCACATCGCGGTTGCGACCTGCGCGTGACCGGAGGGGAAGCCGAACGACTCGCCGACGCGCCCGTCGAGCGCCATCGCGGCCACGGGGCGCGGGTCCTGGAACAGATCCTTTAGGAAGAAATTCGTGAGGCCCACCGCGCCGATCAGCACGGCCAGGCGCGTGAACAGCGCCTTGTCCCACAGCCAATAGCCGAGCGGCAGCATGACGAGGAAGAATTCGGTGTAGCCGAGCAGCGAGAGCGCGGTGAAGACCTGGGTCGCGGCCGGCGAGCGCCAGGGCAGGACCCAGGCGATGTCGTGGAGGAAGGTGTCCATCGGCAGAGGTTACAACCTGTGGTTTGTAAATGAGGCTGAAATTTCAGATATCCGTATGATCCGTTTGGATGGCGGATTTCTGCGGAATAATCCGTTTGGAATCCGTTTGAAATGCGTTTGCGGCGGGGTGGGATGTGTTTGGAGGTGGCTGGGTCGTCGAACGGGCAGTCATGGTGCGGAGATCACCTTGAAAGGAAAGAACAAATGTAGAACGATTGCCCGATCAGCGCAAGGCGCGCCCAACCTTGGCCGGCAAGCTTCGGCCCGTCCTCCTGATTTGGCTATCAAGCCACTTACGATTGAATTCGTCGAGCAGCGTATGGTACATAGCAATAATGCTATATAGCACTCATGCGATGGACCGTCGAGACGCTCGACACACACGTCGATGAAGACGTTCTTGCGCTGCCTGCCGACATGCAGGCGCGGTTCCATCGCATTGGCGAATTGATCGAGGCAAAGGGCCTACCGCAAGTCCGCGAACCTCACGTGAGCGAAGGGGATCAAGAAATGACGTCGTTGAAGGACTTGAAGGCGCGGTCGTTCAAGAACCCGAAGGTTAAGGCGGCCAATGATCAGCTTGAGGACGAGTACGCGTTCGCCGCGGCGCTGATCGAGGCGCGGGCGAAGGCGAAGCTGACGCAGGCGCAGCTCGCGCGTCGGATGGGTACAACGCAGTCGGCGATCGCGCGGCTTGAAAGCGGACGCACTGTCCCGTAGGGCGCTACGCTGATCAAGTTTGCAAAGGCTGTCGGCCGAACGTTGCGCGTCGATTTTCGCTGAAGGTAAGGGCCGGCAGGATGCCGGCGCTCCCAGGCCGCTCAATTCGTGCCCACGTCCTCCGCCGTGAGGGCGTCGAAGCGTGGGTCGCCGCGGAGTTTGTCGAAGGCGGGGTCGAGGCGGAGGATCGCGGGGGTGTAGTCGCCCGACGCCGCCTTCCTGAGCCGGTCGAGCGCTGCGATCGCAAGGTCCCTGTCCCCGAAATGGGCCCATATGCGCATTTGCGTCTCTTCGTAGCGCGTGCTCGAACCCGTCGACAGGCCGATCGCCTTTTCGGCATAGGTCAACGCGCGCTCGCGGTCGCCGAGATAGCAGTACGCCTGGGCGAGGGCGTTCACGATGCTCGCATTCTTCGGCTGGCGCAGGAATTCGGCCGCGAAGTGGGCGCGCGCCTTCTCCAAGTCCTGCACCGCACGGACGGCGTCGCCCGACAGCGCGCGCAGGCGGCCGAGTTCGAGGCGCATGTTCGCGGCCGTGGCCGGCTCTTGGTCCTTCTTCAGATGTTGGACCAGCACGGCGATCGCGTCCGTGTACTGACGTTCCAACGCCGCTTGGGTCACGATGCGGCGATAGACGAAGAACTCGGGCCGGCTCGCCAGCGGCTTCAGCAGAGCGCCCGCCTCCGCGAGCTTGCCCTGGCGTTGGAAGATGCGGGCCTTTTCGGCCGCGAACGAGGCGTCGCCGGGCCAACGGGCAAGCGCCGCGTCGATCTCCTTCAGCGCCGCCTCGTTGCTGCCGAGCGAGACGAGCGCGCCGACCAGGTTCGAGCGCAGGTCGGGACGCAAGGGATCGCGCGCGACCGCTTGCTCGTAGATTGCGCGGCTGTCCTCATGCCGGCCTTCGCGCCGCGCGATCGAGCCCAGCGCAACGAACGTCTCAATCTCGTTCGGCCAGGTCGCGCGCACCTTTTCGAATTGCTGGCGGGCGCGGGCGTAATCGCGCTCCACGTAATAGGTGTAGAAGCCTTCGGCCAAATGCACTTCGGGCAGGTCGGGGCGCAGGCTTTTGGCCTTGTCCAGCGCTTCGCGGGCGGCGGTGCGTTGGGCTTCGGTTTGCTCGCGCCTTGAGTACGTCTGCGCGGCAGCGCGGGCGGTGGCGGCCCAGGCGAGCGCAAAGTCGGGATCGAGCCGCACGGCTTCGGCGAAGTGGGGCGCGGCCTTCGTGCGGCCGCCGCGTTCGTGGGATGCGGCCACGCCGCGCAGATAGGCGATGTAGGCCTCCGGCACCGCGGTCGACTGTTGCGCGATCGACTTCTTCTCTTCGGCGGTGATCGTCGCGTTCAGCGCGCCCGCGATCGCGACGGCGATTTCGGTTTGCACGGAGAGGATGTCGTCGACCTTGCGGTCGAAGATCTCGGCCCAGAGGTGGCCGTCGGTTTCGGCGCGGATCAGCTGCACGTTGACGCGCACCCGGTCGCCTTCGCGCTGCACGCTGCCTTCGACGATGTTGGCGACGCCGAGCTGGGCAGCGAGTTCGCGCAGATTGTCCGGGCGGCTCGACAGGTGCGCGGTCGAGGTGCGCGAGATGACTTTCAGCGAGGAGAGTTTCGCGAGCCGGGTCAGGATTTCGTCCTGCACGCCGATCGCGAAAAAGGCTGCGTCCTTTTCCGAGCTCAGATTCTCGAACGGCAGGACGGCGATCGAGGCGAGCGGCGCGTCGCGGCCAGGCATGACGCGCAGTGCGCCCAGCGTCAGCGCGACGGCTGCGGCGGCGACGGCGGCCGCGCCTGCGATCATCGCCGCGCGCCGCGGCACGCGCGCGGTGGTGCGCACCCACCAATAGACGAGGCGCGCCCTGAGGCTGCGGCGGCGCGGGCCGCGCGGCAGGAACGTGAAGACCTCGATCACCTCCGACATCTTCGGCAGGCGAATCGTGCCGCGCGAGTGCAGCGAATCGACGAGCGGCCCGCGCATCACGCGCTTCACGTCGGCCGAGATCAGCACCGAGCCCGGCGCGGCCTGCGACATCAGGCGGGCGGCGACGTTGACGCCGTGACCCAAGAGATCGCCGTCGGGCTGCACCATCACGTCGCCGAGGTGCACGCCGACGCGCACTTTCGGTTCGCACGTTTCGGCGAGTTCGTAGGCCGCTTCGACCGCGAGCAGGCTCGACGGGAACTCCAGCATGAAGCCGTCGCCCGCGGAGTTGAACATGCGTCCGCCGTGGCGTGCGGCGATCGCGTCGATCTTCTCGTGCAGCGCCGCCACCTCCGCGGTCGTGCGCGCCTCGTCGGCCTCGGTGCGCGCGGAGTAGCCGGCGACGTCGAGTGCCACGATGGTTGCGAGTTTGCGGGTGGCGTCTGCCATGGTTCGCAGGATGCTACGCGCGGCGGGTTGCAAAGGCGAGAGGAGGGGGCGCGCCGCCGGTGCGGATGAACGCGTGTGGCCTCGGCGCGGGAGTCCGCGAATTTCCTTGTGTTTTGCGGCTGCCGCGCCTACAAGGCCGATGCGACGGCTGCACCTTCACGATGTGCAGTTCGCTTGGGGCGCGTCCGGATGCGCGCCGTGACCGGTTCTTTAGCTCTGACGTTTGACGCCTTTCACACCGCCGCGGGCATGTCGCTCCGGCGGCAACATTGCTTTGAGGAAACAACTATGGCGACCAAAGGCACGCCACCGCGGTCGAGCGCGCGGGCCGGCGCGGCTTGTGCGCCGAACGCGAACTGAGGAGAAGCAGCCATGCCCACCATCAAACTCGACGAACATCGCGGCCATGCGGAACGCAAGGCGACGGAGCTGCGCCGCCTGTTGTGGTCGGTCGAAGCGGATCAAAGCGCGCTGAAGGCGCGTCAGGAAGAACTCGAGACGCAGCTCGCGGCCGGGCCCGCCGCGTCCTGGCCGGAAGCGGCGGACAAGGCGCGCTATCTGATCGGGCTGCTGGCGGCGACGCCGGCCGGGCGCGATCCGCGCCGCAAGAAGCTGATCGCCAACGTGCTGGAAGACATGCGCCGGCTCACGGGCGCCGACGAGCAAGAGCATACCTAAGCGCGGGGCCAGTGTGACGGGCGTCACCGGCGGCGGCGTCGCGGTCAAGCGGTCCGGCGTCCAAGTCATGGAACGGCGCAGGTCCGTCGCCTAGAACGCGGGCCCCACACCGAGGCGAGGCAGACATGGGTCCGGCGAATCCGAACAAGGCTCTTTGGGAAAAGGGCGACTTCACCCGCATTGCGGCGACGATGCGCGACAGCGGCGAAGCGCTGATCGAGCGCATCGGCGTTGCCGCAGGCGAAACGGTGCTCGACGTCGGGTGCGGCGACGGCACCACGGCGATCCCGGCGGCCCAGCGCGGTGCGGAGGTTCTGGGCGTCGACATTGCGCGCAACCTGGTTGCGGCCGGTATCGTTCGCGCGAAGCAGAACGATCTTTCGAATTGCACGTTTCAGGAGGGGGACGCGTCGAACCTCGCCGGGATCGAGGACGCGCGGTTCGATCTCACGCTCTCGATCTTCGGCGCCATGTTCGCGCCGAAGCCGTTCGACGTCGCTAAGGAAATGGTGCGCGTCACGAAGCCGGGCGGGCGCATCGTGATGGGCAATTGGATTCCGAACGACCCGACGCTGGTCGCGCAGATTCTGAGGATCAGTGCCGCCTACACGCCGCCGCCGCCGGAAGGTTTCGTCAGTCCGATCACGTGGGGCGTCGAGGCGAATGTCATCGAGCGCTTTGCCGCGGCCGGCATCCCGGCGGCGAACGTGGCGTGCGCGAAGGACACCTACACGTTCAACTTCAACGGCACGCCCGCCGCGTTCGTCGACACGTTCCGCCGCTACTATGGGCCGACGATGAACGCGTTCGACGCTGCGGAAAAGTCCGGCCGCGCGCAGGGGCTTCAGCACGACCTCGAGACGTTGTTCGAAAAGCAGAACCAAAGCGGCCGCGATGACGCGTGCGTCATCCCCGCCACGTTCCTGCGCGTCACAATCAGGCGTTGACGTCGCAACATTGCCGCCCGGCAGCGCGCATCGTTTTTCTTGCGTCCGTTCTTGACTTCGGCGCCTTCCGCACTAGGTTAGAATAATTCTAATCTATGGCGAGGAGCGTTTCAATGTCCGGGAGCGAGAGTGCGGGCAAATGTCCGTTTGGGCACGGCGGCAAGACCAACAAGGATTGGTGGCCGAACCAGCTGAACGTGCAGGCGCTGCGCCAGCAGTCGCCGCAGTCGGACCCTATGGGCGAGGGCTTCGACTACGCGACAGAGTTCAAGAGCCTCGATCTCGACGCGGTCGTCAAAGATCTGCACGCGTTGATGACGGACAGCCAAGACTGGTGGCCGGCGGACTTTGGGCACTACGGCCCGCTGTTCATCCGCATGGCATGGCATAGCGCCGGCACGTATCGCGTCGGCGACGGGCGCGGCGGGGCAGGCGCGGGGCAGCAGCGCTTCGCGCCGCTCAACAGCTGGCCCGACAACGCAAACCTCGACAAGGCGCGGCGTTTGCTGTGGCCGATCAAGCAGAAATACGGGCGCAAGATTTCGTGGGCCGATCTCATGATCCTGGCCGGCAACGTTGCGCTCGAGTCCATGGGCTTCAAGACGTTCGGCTTCGCCGGCGGGCGCGCGGACGTTTGGGAACCGGAAGAGCTTTATTGGGGCCCTGAGTCCGCGTGGCTGGACGACAAGCGCTACAGCGGCGACCGCCAGCTCGACGATCCGCTGGGCGCCGTGCAGATGGGCCTCATTTACGTGAACCCGGAGGGGCCGAACGGCAATCCCGATCCGATCGCCGCGGCGCGCGACATTCGCGAGACGTTCGCGCGCATGGCGATGAACGACGAGGAAACCGTCGCGCTGATCGCGGGCGGCCATACGTTCGGCAAGGCGCACGGCGCGGGCGATGCGGCGCTCGTGGGCGCGGAGCCGGAGGCCGCTCCGATCGAGGCGCAGGGCTTCGGCTGGGCGAGCCGCCACGGCAGCGGCAAGGGCCGCGACGCGATCACCGGCGGGCCGGAAGTCACGTGGACGCAGACGCCGACAAAGTGGAGCAACCACTTCTTCGAGAATCTGTTCAACAACGAATGGGAGCTGACGAAGAGCCCGGCCGGCGCGAAGCAGTGGAAGGCGAAGGGCGCGGCGGCGACGATCCCCGATGCGTTCGACGCGTCGAAGAAGCACGTGCCGACGATGCTTACGACGGATTTGTCGCTCAGGTTCGACCCGGCGTACGAGAAGATCTCGCGCCGCTTCTGGAAACATCCGGAACAATTCGCGGACGCGTTCGCACGCGCGTGGTTCAAACTCACGCATCGCGACATGGGGCCGGTCGCGCGTTATCTCGGGCCTTTGGTGCCGAAGGAGCCGCTTCTTTGGCAAGACCCGATCCCGGCGGTGGACCACAAACTGATCGACGACAAGGACGTCGCGAGTCTGAAGGCGCAGATTCTGGGGGCCGGGCTCACCGTCGCCGAACTTGTTTCGACGGCGTGGGCGTCGGCGTCGACGTTCCGCGGTTCCGATAAGCGCGGCGGCGCGAACGGTGCGCGCATTCGCCTGGCGCCGCAGAAGGATTGGGAGGTCAATCAGCCGGCGCAGCTCAAGAAAGTGCTTGGCGCGCTTGAAGCCATCCAGCGCGACTTCAACGGTGCGGCGTCGGGGGGCAAGAAGGTGTCGCTCGCCGATCTGATCGTCCTCGGCGGATGCGCGGCGGTGGAAAAGGCGGCGAAGACTGGCGGGCACGATGTGACCGTGCGGTTCCGGCCGGGCCGCATGGACGCGACGCAGGAACAAACCGACGCCGCGTCGTTCGCGCCGCTCGAACCCGTGGCCGACGGTTTCCGCAACTACACGCGGGGTGCGGCGCGCGTGCCGGCGGAGCATATGCTCGTCGACCGCGCGCAGCTGCTGACGCTGACGGCGCCCGAGATGACGGTGCTGGTCGGCGGCTTGCGCGTGCTCGGCGCGAACGCGGGCAAGTCCGCACACGGCGTCTTCACGAAGCGGCCGGAGACGCTGAGCAACGACTTCTTCGTCAATCTGCTCGATATGGGGACGGAGTGGAAGCCGTCGGGCGAGGGCGTCTATGAAGGCCGCGACCGCAAGACGAACGCGGTCAAGTGGACGGGCACGCGCGCCGACCTCGTGTTCGGTTCGAACGCGGAACTGCGGGCGCTGGCAGAGGTCTACGCAAGCGGGGATGCGAAAGAGAAGTTCGTGAAGGACTTCGCGGCCGCGTGGACGAAGGTGATGGAACTCGACCGGTTCGATCTCACGTAATTCCTTACGGGCAAGGGGAGCGCTTGCAGTTCGCGGGCGCTCCCACCTCAACGGAATCCCCATCGCCGACACGATGGAGGCAAGGATCGCTGTGGCCGGGCGCTAGGCGAGGCGTGCCGGATTTGTGTATGAGTGGCTCACCACCACGAACGGCGAGCCCTATGTCCCGACTGTCGTCTTCTCTCTCCACCCGCGACGAGCGGTTCAAAGCCAATGCGGCGGCGATGGGCAAGCTGACGGCCGAGCTCTCCGGCCGCATCGCGACGGCGGCGCAAGGCGGCGACGAGCGTTCGCGGGCGCGGCATGTGGAGCGCGGGAAGCTGTTGCCGCGGGAGCGGGTGAACCGGCTCGTCGATCCGGGGACGCCGTTTCTGGAACTGTCGCCGCTCGCGGCGTTCGGCATGTATGACGACGATGTTCATGCGGCCTCGATCATCACGGGCATCGGCCGGGTCGAGGGGCAGGAGTGCGTGATCGTCTGCAACGACGCGACGATCAAGGGCGGGACCTATTATCCGATCACGGTGAAGAAGCATCTTCGGGCGCAGGAGGTGGCGCGCGAGAACCGGCTGCCGTGCATCTATCTCGTCGACTCGGGCGGAGCGAACTTGCCGAACCAGGCGGACATCTTTCCCGATCGCGAGCATTTCGGGCGCATCTTCTACAATCAGGCGAATATGTCGGCGCTTGGTATTCCGCAGATCGCGGTCGTGATGGGTTCGTGCACGGCGGGCGGGGCCTATGTCCCCGCGATGTCGGACGAGACGATCATCGTGCGCAATCAGGGGACGATCTTCCTCGGCGGGCCGCCGCTGGTGAAGGCCGCGACCGGTGAGGTCGTGACGGCGGAGGAACTGGGCGGCGCGGACACGCATTCGCGAAAGTCGGGCGTCACCGATCACTATGCGCAGGACGACGCGCATGCGCTCGCGCTCGCGCGGCGGATCGTGACGACGCTCAACCGCGTGAAGCGGCCGGAGGTCGTGATGCGCGAGCCGGTGGAGCCCCTCTACGACATCGCCGAACTCGACGGGATCGTGCCGCAATCGTTGGCCACGCAATACGACGTGCGGGAGGTGATCGCGCGGCTCGTCGACGGGTCGGTGTTCGACGAGTTCAAGAAGCTTTACGGCACGACGCTGGTCTGCGGGTTCGCGCATATTTGGGGCGTGCCGGTTGCGATTTTGGCGAACAACGGGATTCTGTTTTCGGAGTCGGCGCTCAAAGCCGCGCATTTCATCGAGCTTGCGTGTCAGCGCGGGATTCCGCTGCTGTTCCTTCAAAACATCGCGGGCTTCATGGTGGGGGCGAAGTACGAGGCGGGCGGCATCGCGAAGGACGGCGCGAAGATGGTCACGGCCGTCGCTTGCGCGCAGGTGCCGAAGATCACGCTCATCATCGGCGGATCGTATGGGGCGGGAAACTACGGCATGTGCGGGCGCGCGTATGGCCCACGCTTCATGTTCGCCTGGCCGAACGCGCGCATCTCCGTCATGGGCGGCGAACAGGCGGCGAGCGTGCTTGCGCAGGTGAGGCGCGACGGCATGGAAGCGCGCGGCGAAACGTGGTCGAAAGACGACGAAGAGGCGTTCCGCGCGCCGATCCGCGCGCGCTATGAGGAAGAGGGCAATCCCTATTTCGCGACGGCGCGATTGTGGGACGACGGGATCATCGCGCCGTCCGAGACGCGGCGTGTGCTGGCACTGGCGTTGAGCGCGACGCTGAACGCGCCGATTCCGCGGACGAATTTTGGTGTGTTCAGGATGTAAGGTTGATCCTGCCTCCCCCTTGCGGGGAGACCAGCGACAGGAGCGCGTCAGCGCGACTGAGCGGGTGGGGGTACGAGCCTCGGAGGTCTGTTTTGTTGTTGAGGCAGCTACCCCCACCCACTCGGCTTCGCTTCGCTCGCCTCGCTGGCCTCCCCGCAAGGGGGAGGCGGATGAGAGGACGCAATGCAGGTTGACCGGAAGACATTGATGCAGATCGGTGCGGTGGCGCTCGTCGCGGTGCTTGCGGCGATGTTTGGGTTGAATACGGGGGGCGAGGGCACAAGCCAAAACACGCCAGCCGCGACGCTCGACGATC
>CAZLRW010000018.1:0-30027 GCA_964561925.1 uncultured Flavobacteriaceae bacterium | reverse complement strand
AATACGGGGGGCGAGGGCACAAGCCAAAACACGCCAGCCGCGACGCTCGACGATCGGGCGCCGGCGTCTGCGGCTGGCCCGGTGGCGACCGTACAGCCATCGACGCCAATGCCGCCTTCGGTTGCGCCTGCAACGGATGAGCCGTTGCTGACGACGCCCGCGCCGAAGGCGGCTGCGAAGGCGGACGGGGACTTCGACTATTACGTGCTCGTGCTTTCGTGGTCGCCGACGCATTGTTCGTCGGATGCGGGGCGGGGCAGGGACGACGATCTGCAGTGCCGGTCGGGGCGGTCTTACGGGTTCGTGCTGCATGGGCTTTGGCCGCAGCATGAGCGCGGGTGGCCGCAGTACTGCGAGACGGACGAGCCGCGCGCGGTGTCTGCGCGCAACATGGCGGCGGCGCTCAAAATCTCGCCGTCCGAGAAACTCGTGCAGCACGAGTGGGAGAAGCACGGCACCTGCGCGGGGCTTTCGCAGGACGATTACTTTGCGGCGGCGGCGCTGGCGGTCGAGGCGGTGAAAGTGCCGAAGGCCTACAAGCAGCCGGCACGGCCGATCGTGACGACGCCGAACGACGTGAAGCGGGCGTTCTTGGATGCGAACCCCGTGCTCGCCTCGAACGGGCTTTCGGCGACGTGTTCGCGCAACCATTTGGCGGAAATCTGGGTGTGCCTGGACAAGGAACTGGCGCCGCGCTCTTGCTCGGCCGAGGTTCGTCGTAAACACTGCGGCGGGCGCGAGGTGCGCATGCTTTCGGTCAGGGGCGATTGGCCGCGTTAGAGGAGGTTTGATCGATGGAACTCGTGATGCCGTATGTCACCATGGTGTGGGATTATTTCCGCGCGGGGTTCTATGAAGTGAACGCGGTGTTGGGGCTTTTGATCGCCGCGATCGCCGCCTACTCGATGGGCGCCTACAAGCGGCTCTTCGTCGTGGCGCTGGGCGCCGTCATCGTGCACTTGATCGCGGAGGTGATGTTGCCGGTGCTCGCGAACGGTGCGGCGTTCCGTTTGCCGCCGGTGGTCGAGGCGGGGTATTGGCAGAAGCTCGCCGCGCTCTACGCCGGCTTTCTGATCGTCATCTCTCTCTTCTATGCGGTGAAGCGCACGTTCTTGAGTGGCGGCGCGCATTGATCGTTTCGCGATTTGCAACAGTATCGTTGCGCGTCGCGCAACGGTGGCGCTGGACGGATTCGAAGTCGAATTCTGGCCTGTGATTGAGCCGCGACGCGTGCGGCCGAAACGAACGTGTGCGTTGCGTTTCCTAATGATTGTACGCGCTGATTGAGTCACGAATTGCCCGCTTAGGTTTGGGGGGCATCCGTGATCGATCAATCGCGCCGCGCATTGTTGGCGACCGTCAGTGTACTGAGTTTCTCGTTCGCAGGCGGCATCGCCGTTGCGCAGGACCAACCGGCGCAGCCGGCGCAACCCCCGGCGCAGGAGGACGAGAGCACGCCGCCGGAAGAGGACAAGGTCGAGCGGGTGGTCGTGACCGGTTCGCGATTGCGCAAGAACGAGTTCACGTCGTCGTCGCCGATTCAAATCATTACCCGCGAGGATTCGACGCTTGAGGGGTTGAACGATACCGCCGACATTCTCCAGTCGTCGTCGACGGCGGCGGGTTCGCAGCAGATCAACAACACGTTCTCCGCGTTCGTCGTGCCGGGCGGCACCGGCGCGAACACGATTTCTCTGCGCGGTCTGGGTGCGAACCGCACGCTGGTGCTCGTGAACGGACGGCGCTTGGCGCCGGCCGGTTCGAGCGGACAGTTGGGGTCGCCCGACCTCAACACGCTTCCGCAAGCGATGATCGACCGGTTCGAGATTTTGAAGGACGGCGGCTCGTCGATCTACGGTTCGGACGCGGTCGCGGGTGCGGTGAACGTGATCACGCGGCAGAACTACGAGGGGCTCACGCTCACAGGCGATGCGAACGCGACGTTCGAAGGGGGCGGCAACTCCTATCGCTTCGACGGCATTTGGGGGACGGTGTTCGATCGCGGCTCGGTCACGGTCGCGGGCGAATGGTACAAGCGCGAGTCGCTGGTCGCGGGCGACCGCGAGTACTTCGACTGCGCGCAGGACAATGTGCGCAACCCGCTCACGGGCGCGCTGCTCGACATCATCGATCCGGCGACGGGCCAGTCGAAGTGCCAGAACACGCTTGAAGGTATCGTGGCACCGTTCGCCGGCGGTCTGTTCGTGGCCGATCCGACCGCGGTTGCGGGCGGCGGGCCGTTCGGGCTCGACCGCAACGGTTTCCGGCGCGTCGGCATTTCCTACCCGCGCATGGCGCGCGTGTTCGGCGCGCCGACTTTCTGCGGTCCGTCGCTGTGTACGGCGACGCAGCAGTTCGCCGCGATGACGCCGGCGCAACGCGCGCAAACGGAAGCGGGCTGGCGCACGTCGCAGGCGCAACTCGACCAGTCCGATCCGCGGTTCCTGAACAGCGACATTATCGCGCCGGTCGAACGCATGTCGGCCTACGTGCAGGGTTCTTACGACGTCGGCGGGATCGGCGAGTTCTATACGGAAAATCTGTTCACGCGGCGCAAGTCGGACCAATTGCAATATCTTCAGTTGTTTCCGTTCGTGCCCGGTGGGCATGTGACCAACACGATCGGATTGGATGCGCAACCGGTGATCCTCTACGACCTCGATCAATCGCAAGAGGTCGACTTCTTCCGGACCGTGTGGGGCGTGCGCGGCGACCTCGGCGACAAGTTCCCGCTGATCGGCGGCTGGGCGTTCGATCTTTACGTCCAGCACTCGCGCTCGGACGCCTCGTACACCACGGACTTCGTCTATGACGACCGCGTCAACGCGACGACGTTCGGTCTGGCGGCGTGCGATCCGTCGTTCATCGTCATTTCGAACCCGGCGCCGAGCTGTCCGACCATCAACTGGATGAGCGCCTCGATCCTCGAGGGCCAGTTCACGCCGGAACAGCGCGCGTTTCTGTTCGGCAACGAGCGCGGCACGACCGTCTATACGCAGACGCTCATCAACGGCATCGTGACGGGCGACGTGTTCAAGCTGCCCGCGGGCGCGGTGGCGGCGGCGGTCGGCTTCGAAGTGCGCTCCGACGCTCTCGACGATACGCCGGGCCCGATGGCGCGCGCCAACAACTATTGGGGCCTTTCGACGGCGGGCCGTACCGCCGGCGAAGACGACGTCCACGAAGTCTTCGGGGAAGTCGAGATTCCGATCCTCGGCGGTCTAGAGTTCACCGAGATGCTCTCGCTCGACGTGTCGGGCCGCTACACGAACTATGCAAGCTACGGCGACGGCTCGGTCTACAAGGTCGGCGTCAACTGGCAGATCACGCCGGAGTACCGTCTGCGCGGCACGACGGGCACCTCGTTCCGGGCGCCGGCGCTCTACGAAATGTTCCTGGGCGATCAGACCGGGTTCCAGAACGCGAACGCGATCGATCCTTGCATCAACTGGGACTTGTCACCCGATCCGCGCATCCTGGCAAGCTGCGGTCCGACGGGGCTGAACCTTCCGCCCGGCTTCTTAGGCGGCACCAGCGGCACGCTCGTGATCACGGGCGGCGGAGGACCGAGCGAGCTGAACGCCGAGCAGTCGGAATCGCGCACGGCGGGCTTCATCTGGACGCCGGATTGGATCGACCTATCGATCGCCGTCGACTATTGGGAGATCGAGGTGCGGGATCAGGTGTCGCAACTCGGCGCCGGCAACATCGTGTTCTTGTGCCACACGCGCAACCCGGTGCTCGCCAATCCGTTCTGCGATCTCGTGCAGCGCGATGTCGATCCGCTGTCTGCGACGTTCGGGCAGATCTTTCAGGTCAACGACTCGTTCCGCAACATCTCCTCGCAGGTGTCGGACGGCCTGGACCTCGCGGTGCGGTACAGCCACGAATTCTCGTTCGGCAAGATCGTGCTCGACGGCGACTTCACGTGGACGTTCACCGACGAGATCGACCTGATCGGCGAGGGGGCGTTCGCGTTCAACGGCACGCTCTATGACCCGGACTTCGTGGGCTCGCTGAACGCGCGCTATGAGACGGGCGATTGGACGTTCGCATGGCACACGGAGATGGCCTCGCGCACGTCGAACACGGAGATCATCGGCGGCAGCCAGCTCTTGTTCAACGGATCGCCGTTCATCGGCGAGTACAAGCACTGGACGGAGTTCGCGGCCGTGCATGATGCCTCGGTGCGCTATCGCGCGGACGATTGGTCGATCGTGCTGGGCGTCAGCAATCTGTTCGACGAACATCCGCCGACGGTGTCGAGCGACGGTCCGTCGACCGGCACGTTCGGGCGTCAGGGCAACGCGGTTGCAACGGGCGGACCGTACGATCTGCTCGGCCGGCGCGGCTTCGTGAGCGTGTCGAAGGAGTTCTAGTTCGCGTATCGAAGTGCCGCGAGCGCATGCGTAGGTTGATGACGCAGCGCTCGCGGTTGAGTTTCTCCACCGCAAGTGGATCGATCGGCGATCCGAAACTGGCCTGTCGCGCGCGCGCATCGCGACGTTTCAAAGCGGCCACATTGCATTTCCTCCCGAATGAGCGGCGAACTCTCTTTACGATTTGTTAGCCGAGCTGGCGCTTGAGTTAACGTCGGGGCGCTCTTTGCGCTTTTGTTCCGCGTTCGGGGTGTGTGCGATGACCACGAGGTTCCTGGCTTCCGTCTCCATTGTTGCGCTCTGTGCAGGGGTCGCGTTCAGCGTACGCATCGCTGTTGCGCAGCCCGCCGAACCGGCGGCGGGGGAGAGCGACAAGAAGGTCGAAAAGGTCGTGGTCACCGGGTCGCGCATTCAGAAACCCGGCGCGACATCCCCCAATCCGATCACGTCGATCGACGCCGACAGCATTCAGTTCTCGGGCGAGGTCAATCTCACCGACGTGCTCGACCGGTATCCGGCGCTGACCGGTTCGTTCGACGCCTCGCAGACGACGAATTCCGGGTTGATCGGCGTTGCCGGTTTGAACCAACTCAATTTGCGCAATCTCGGCACGAACCGGACGCTCGTGCTGGTGAACGGGCGCCGGCATGTCGGTTCGCTGGCCGGAGATACGGGCGTCGACGTCAATACGATTCCGATCGATCTCGTCGAACGGGTGGACGTGCTGACCGGCGGTACGTCGGCGATCTACGGCGCCGACGCGGTGACGGGGGTCGTCAATTTCGTCATGCGCCGCAAGCTCGACGGCACGATCTTGCGCGTGCAAACGGGCATGTCGGACGAGGGAGATGCGGGGCGCTTCCTGGTCAGCGGTGCGACGGGCGTGTCGTTCGACGAAGAGCGCGGCAACATCATGGCCGCGATCGAGTACCGGCAAGCCGACGAACTTCATCCCGGCGACCGCGACTTCGCGAACGAGAATGCGTTCTTCTCGGTGCGCAATCCGGCCGAACGGGCGGTGCCCGGCGACGATCCGACGATCTTCGATCGTATCCACGCGCGCGGCGTCGGTTGGCCGGACAGTGCGCCCTCGGGCATCATCACCGGCGAAGAATGGCTCTTCGCCGGCTTCGATCTTGAGGCGATGGCGGCGACACAGATCGCAGGCTTCACCGATCCGTTGCAGCCGAAGCAGGCGTATCTTGGCACCGGCGAATTGTGGGACCCGGGCGTGCATGTCGGCAACCGGCAGATCGGGGGCAACACGACGAAGCTGCACACTTACAACGGCCTCATTCTTCCCGAGCAGGAAGTGATGAGCTTCAACCTGATCGGCGACTACGAGATTTCGTCGGCGGTGCGCGTGTTCGGCGAGGCGAAGTTCGTGCAGAACGAGTCCACGACTTCGTTCCAGCCGACGTTCGACTTCGGTCTGCCGATCCGGGCGAGCAACCCCTTCATTCCTCCGGAAATTTTGGCCAATCTCACACCGATTTCGGCGGCCGATTTGGGCACCGCCGAAGATTTCTATTTCACGACGCGCGACAATTTCGATCTCGGCGTCCGCGGGGATAAGTCCACGCGCAAGACCTATCGCTTCGTGCTCGGCATCGACGGCGAATTGGCGCCCGATCTCGGTTACGAGCTTGCCTACACGTTCGGCCGGACGGACGTGCTGCAAATCGACCTGAACAACCGGATCACGGATCGTTTTTTTGCCGCGATCGACGTTGCGCTCGACGGGTCCGGAAATGCGGTCTGTCGCAGCGATCTGTTTCCGGGCGATCCGCTGCCCGAGATTTTTTCGAGCGTGCCGCACGGCATCTCGTTCACGCCGGGGCCGGGCAGCGGCTGCGTTCCGATCAACATCTTCGACCCCGCGCAAAAGTCGCCCGAGGCGTTGGCGTGGATCATGACCAACACGCCGACGAAGAGCCGTTTGGACCAATACGTGTTCGGCGGGTACTTGTCGTACGACACGCAAGGGTGGTTTTCGCTGCCGGGCGGCGGCGTCGCTCTCGTCGTCGGCGGCGAGTGGCGGCGGGAAGAGAGTTCGAACGTTCCCGATCCGGTTCTGCTTTCGGGCAACACGTTCGGGAATGCGCTCAATCCGAGCTTCGGATCCTACGAGGTTCGGGAGTCCTTCGCCGAGATCAATCTTCCGATCCTCAAGGATGTCGACTTCGCGTACGACCTTTCGCTCAGCGGCGCGATCCGGTCGTCGCAGTACTCTTCGGCCGGCGACAATCTGAGCTGGAAGTACGGCGGCAGCTGGGCACCGACCAAGGACGTCCGATTCCGTTCGACCTATTCGCGGGCGGTGCGGGCGCCGAACATCGGCGAGCTGTTTTCGCCGGAGCAGCAGTCGTTCTTCCAACCGAACGATCCTTGCGACCAGTCGAACGTGAACCAAGGCTCGTCGACACGGCTGGCGAATTGCATCGCGGCGCTCTCGGCGCTGGGCGTTCCCACTGCGCCCTACAATTTCGACGGCAACCTGACGTCATCGTTTCCCGGGATACAGAAGGGCAACCAGAACCTGAAGGAAGAAACGGCCGACACGATCACCGTCGGCACGGTGATCACGCCGACCTTCATCAAGGGGCTGTCCATCTTCGTCGACTATTGGACCGTGGAGATTGCGGACGGCATTCTGACGCCGGCCTCGCAGGATATCGTGAACGCGTGTTACGACGCCCCGTCACTTGTCAATCCGTTCTGCGATTTGATCAGCCGTATCGATCCGACGGAGGTGACGCCGGCCACGACGCTGGGGCAACTCGACGGCATCACGGTGCAGAGCGTCAACATCGCCTCGTTCGAATCGGCGGGCATCGATTTCGAGGTCACGTACCGGTTCGATCTCGCCGACGCGTTTTCGGCCGGTGACGATTGGGGCTCGCTCCGCATTTCGGTGCTCGGGTCGCGGCTCGAGCAGCTCGATCTCGTCGTGCTGCCGGGCGGCGACACGGACGACGATGCGGGCGAGGGCTTCTCGCTGCTCGGCACTGCGACGCCCGAATGGGTCGTCAATTTGGGCCTCCAGTGGAACTACAAGGAGTGGACGGTTGGTTACGCGTTCCGCTGGCAAAGCGAGGTGCTGCGGGTCGAGAAGCTGTCCCTGGCGAACGATCCGGATCAGATCGACGTTCCGACGATCAAGCCGCTCAACGTTCATGACGTGGTCGTTCGCTTCCAAGCGAACGAAGCGATCGAGCTCTACGGCGGCATGCAGAATATTTTCGACGAAGAGCCGGACATCGGTCAGACCGCCCTGCCGGTCGGACCGGAGGGTCGGACGATCTTCGTTGGCATGAAGGCGTCCTTGGGATCGATCGCCGACTGAAGGCTCCCTGCGAACGCGTGCGCAAGGCGGCCCCGGCAGGGCCGCCTTTGTCATTCGTGCGGCGGTGGTGTAGTTGCTGAGGCACCGTTCTTTTAGGATTGGACGCTGCCAGATGAGCGAAGCCGAAGACGTGGTCCTGCTCAATACGACGCGTGCGGGGGTCGCGGTCGTGACGTTGAACCGGCCGAAGGTGCACAACGCCTTCAATCCGGACGTGATCGCCCGGCTCAGCGACGTGTTCGAGACGCTGCGCACGGCCGACGGCGTGCGCGTGGTGATGATCGACGGGGCGGGGCCCAGTTTCTCGGCCGGGGCCGATTTGGCGTGGATGCGCGCGGCCGCCGACTACACGCAAAGCGACAATCGCGAAGACGCGGGCGGGATGGCGCAGATGCTGTACCGGCTTCACACGCTGCCGCAGGTGACGATTGCGCTCGTGCATGGGGCGGCGATGGCGGGCGGGTGCGGCTTGCTCTCGGCCTGCGATATCGCGATTGCGACGAAGACGGCATCGTTCGCGCTGTCGGAGGTCAGGCTTGGGATCATCCCGGCGGTGATTTCGCCTTATGTTATCCGCGCGATCGGGGGGCGGGCGGCGCATCGCTATTTCCTGACGGCCGAACGGTTCGACGCGGCGACGGCGCATGCGCTGGGGCTCGTGCACATCGTGGTCGAGGACAACAACGGGCTTGCGGCCGAGGCCGAGCGGCTGGTCCAGCAGGTGTTCACGTGCGCGCCGGGGGCGATCCACGCGGCGAAGGACCTGATCGCCGCCGTCGAAGGCCGGCCGATCGACAACCACATCATGGCCGACACCTCGCGCCGCATCGCCGAACGGCGCGCGAGCGACGAAGCGAAAGAGGGGCTGTCGGCGTTCCTCGAGAAGCGCAAACCGAAGTGGGCGGAATAGCGCGTTGATGTTCTCCACACTTCTGATCGCCAATCGGGGCGAGATTGCTTGCCGGGTCATCCGCACGGCGCGGCGGATGGGGATCAAGACGGTGGCCGTCTATTCGGATGCCGACGAGGGCGCGCCCCATGTGGCGATGGCGGATCAAGCCGTGCGGATCGGGCCCGCGGCGGCGCGCGAGAGCTATCTGAACGTCGCGGCGATCTTGGGGGCCGCGCGCGCCACGGGGGCGCAGGCTGTCCATCCGGGCTATGGGTTCCTTTCGGAGAATGCCGCGTTCGCGGAGGCTTGCGCGAAGGCGGGGCTCGTGTTCGTCGGGCCGCCGCCTTCGGCCATTCGCGCGATGGGCCTGAAAGATGCGGCGAAGGCGCTGATGACGAAGGCCGGCGTGCCGGTCGTGCCCGGCTATCACGGCGACGAGCAGTCTGCGGCGCATCTGGCGAAAGAAGCCGAGCGCGTCGGCTATCCGGTGCTGATCAAGGCGGTCGCGGGCGGCGGCGGCAAAGGCATGCGCCGCGTCGACGAGGCGGGCGCGTTCGCCAAGGCGCTGGAGGGGGCTCAGCGCGAGGCGTCGGCGGCGTTCGGCGACCAACGCGTCTTGGTCGAGAAATACGTGTCGGCGCCGCGGCACGTCGAGATTCAGGTGTTCGCCGACGCGCACGGCAACGCGGTGTCGCTGTTCGAGCGCGACTGTTCGCTGCAGCGGCGGCACCAGAAGGTGATCGAGGAGGCGCCGGCGCCCGGCATGCCGGACGACGTGCGCCGCGCGATGGGCGATGCCGCGGTCAAATGCGCGAAGGCGATCGGCTATCAGGGGGCGGGCACGGTCGAGTTCATCGTCGACGGTTCGCGCGGGCTGAAGAGCGACGGCTTCTACTTCATGGAGATGAACACCCGCCTTCAGGTCGAACATCCCGTCACCGAAATGATCACGGGGCTCGATCTCGTCGAATGGCAGTTGCGCGTGGCGGCGGGCGAGAAGCTGCCGCGCACGCAAGGGGAGCTTTCGATCAACGGGCATGCGGTCGAGGTCAGGCTTTATGCCGAAGATCCGGCGAAGGGGTTTCTGCCGTCGATCGGGCGGCTGCACCGGCTGAAGCTGCCGGCGGGCGATGCGCATGTGCGCGTCGATTCCGGCGTCGCGGAGGGCGGCGAGGTCTCGATGTTCTACGACCCGATGATCGCCAAGGTCATCGCGTGGGACCAGACGCGCGGCGGGGCGCTGATGCGGCTTGCCAATGCGCTCGAGGCGGCCGAGATCGCGGGCGTGCGGACGAATCTGGCGTTCCTGATCTCGACATTGCGGCACGATGCTTTCGCGGCCGGCAAGATCGACACCGGTTTCATCGAGCGGCACAAACAGGACCTGATCCCCGCGCCCGGGACCGCGCCCGACGATGCGCTGTTCATCGCGGCGGCCTATCAGCTTTTGGAACGGCGGCGGCGCGCCGGCGGTTCGCCATGGGCGCGGCTCGACGGCTGGCGCGTCGGCGGCGTGCGGCAGGAAGAGGTCGTGCGGCTGACGGACGGCGGGACGGACCGCAACGTCGCCGTGCGCTATCGCACGAAGGGCTGGCACATGGCGCTCGACGGCCGGTCGCTCGACGTCGATGCGGGGTTCGAGAGCGACGGATCGATCGCGGCGAGCCTGAACGGGCGGCGGGCGCAGGCGCGCGTGCTTAGCGTCAGCGGCGATCTCGTCGTCTTGATGCAAGGGCGCAGCTATGCGTTTACGCCGCACGATCCGCTCGAGGCGGGCGAGCATGCGCAGGACGGCGCGGCCGATCTGCGTGCGCCGATGCCCGGGAAAATCGTGCAAATCATGGCTAAAGCGGGCGACAAGGTGCGTCGGGGCCAGCCGCTTGCTATAATCGAAGCGATGAAGATGGAGCACACGCTGGCTTCGCCCGGCGACCTGACCGTGAAGGCGGCTCCGTTCGCGAAGGGCGATCAAGTCAACGAAGGTGCGGTCATCGTCAGCTTCGAAGAGGAGTGACGTCCCATGAGATCGCTCATCGCCGGCGCCGCGCTCGCGGCGCTTCTGCCTGCGGCCGCGTTCGCGGCGGGTGCCGACAGCGACGGCGACGGACGCATCACGCGCGAAGAGCTGCAGGTCGTCCACGCGAGTCTGTTCGAGCAACTCGACCGGAACAAGGACGGCGTCGTGTCGGCGGACGAGGCCGATCCGCACTTCCTCGACATCGCCGATCAGGACCGCGACGGCGTGGTGACGAAGGACGAGAACGAGATTTACGCAGGTGAGGCGGCGGCGGCCGACCTTGCGAACTGCGACGCGAACCGCGACGACGCGCTCACGGGTGAGGAGATCACCTGCATCACGTCATCGGATAGTTTTCATTAGAAACTGAAGGGGCGCCTTAGCGGGGCCCCTCGTTTCGGCACGCCTTCAATACACCGCGAAGTCGCCGCGGCAGCCGCGCTTCACCCAGACGCCGCCGCGATCGTAACCCCAGGTCTTGCCGTAACGGCACGCGCTGCGGCTGCGCTGATGGACGAGCTCCGCGTAATCGTCCACGCGCACGGGGCAGTAGCGATATTTGTTGTTCTTCGAATCGCACGAGACGATTTGGGCGCCGCCGTAGGGATCGTCGTAGTCGTCGCCGTAGCCGTCGTCGTAGCCGGGGCCCGGGCCGGGCCTCGGACCGGGACCCGACGGCGGATAGTCGTCGCGGCGGTCGTCGTCGTCTTGGGAGGCTGCGCCGATAATGGCGAGCGCGATCACGCCAAGGCCGATCGCGGCCGCGGTGTTGTCGCCCTTCTCGCTGCCCAAGCGGAACGTGGCGCTGCAGCCGTTCGAAACCCAGATGCCGCCGCCGTCGTAACCCCAGGTATCGTTCTGATAACACGGGTGGCGCGAGTGCTGGGTGACGAGGCGCACGCCTTTTGCGGTCGTGGCGCGGCAATAGTTGTAGCGGCCCGGCGAGGAGTCGCAGCGCAGGTCGGCGCCTGCCATTGCCGGTGCGGACCATCCGACGCTCGCGGCCAATGCGCCCGCGGCGAGCGCGGCTTTCAACGCGGTTGCGAATTTCATGGCGTGCATCTCCCGGTTTTCGTTCCGGCGCGATTATAGCGCGTTTCGCAAGTTTGCAAGCAGGGGCGTTCCGCGGCTATTTTCGCGGCCCGACTTTTGGTGGAGTGCGAACGATGCAGAAACGGATTGCGGTTGTGTCCTTGACGGCGGCGCTTTCGGCGGCGGCCGCGATGGCGGCACCGGCGAGCCCGGCCGACTACAACGGCGACGGGCGGATCAGTCAGGAAGAGTTCCGCAACCAGGTCGCGCGCACGGCGCACGCCGCCGACAAGAACGGAAACGGCGTCATCGAAGACGGCGAGATGAAGCTCTCGCCCGAACATCGCAAGGCGATGGACACGAACGGCGACGGCGCGCTCTCGGTCGACGAGTTTCAAGCCGGGCAGATGGCCGCGTTCGGCGAGCTCGACAAGAACGGCGACGGGTTCCTCGACGCGGGCGAAATGAAGGGGTGAGTTGGCGCTTCATCTGATCAAGCTCGCGGTCGGCGCTGACTCCATCGAGGACATGCGCGACTGGCAGAAGGAACGTCTGGCCGAGCTCAAGAAGCGCGGCCAGAAGCCGGAGCTGAAGCACACGACGCGCATGGTGCCGAAGCGGCGCGAGGAGATCCTCGACGGCGGTTCGCTCTATTGGGTGATCAAGGGCACGCTCGCCATTCGCCAGCGCCTGCTCGACATTCGCCCGTTCGTCGACAAGGACGGCGTGGGGCGCTGTCACTTGGTCTACGACAAGGAGATCGTGCTCGTCGCGCCGCGGCCGAAGCGGGCGTTTCAAGGGTGGCGATACTTGACCACGAAAGACGCGCCGCCGGATATCGGCAAGGGCGCGAAAGACTTGCCGGACAAGCTGCGGCGCGAGTTGGCGGAGCTCGGACTATTGTGACGCTTTCGCGCCCAACACTTTCTTCGGCGGGAAGCGTTTGAACGTGCCGAGATGGTTGCGGATGCCGGCTTGGAAGACGTCGACGTAGGTCAGCTTGCGCGTCATGTAAAGGTTGTAGAGGCGCGCGTAGGCGTAACGTTCGAGAACGCCCGTGAAGCCGCCGGGACCGGCGTGGCCGTCGCCGTCGTCGCTCGTACCGGTCAAGACCATCTTGTATTCGCCGCAGCGTAGCGCCGAGAAACTCGTCGTGAGCCAGTAGTAGTGGAACTTGCGGTTCGAGTGGCCGTTTGGCGAAAGCAGGAACGACGTTTGGTCGACGCCGTCGATGTAGCGGTCGGTGGGCAGGCGCTCGCCTTCGCCAGCGAGGCCCAATGCGGTCGGCATGATGTCGTTGAAGTCGAAGATGCCGTCGGATTGCTGACCCGCTTCGATCGCGCCTTGCCACATCATGAGGCCGGGCACGCGTACGCCGCCTTCCCAGGTTGAGCCCTTGGCGCAGCGGAACGGCGTGAAGGCGCTGTCGGGCCACGTTTCCATGTGTGGGCCGTTGTCGGAGGAGATGAAGATCAGCGTGTCATCCAGCTGATCGGTGGCGCGCAGCGTTTCGACGAGGCGGCCGATGATGGCGTCCATCTCAAGGATTGTGTCTTTGTAGGGATGGCGTGCCGGGGATTTTCCTAAGAACGTCTCGTGCGGGTAGTTGTCGAAATGGGCGCCGCGCGTGCAGTGGTAGAGCAGCCAAGGTTGATCTTGCTTCGCCATGCGTTGGATGAAGTCGGTCGAGTACTGGCACCATTTCTCATCGAGCAACGAAAGCACGGGGATTGTGACTTCTTCGACGTTTTGCGCCTCGCCGCCCTTCTTCGCGTGCACGAAACAGCGATTGAACGGCATGTTCTCGACCCACTTCGTGCGGGCTTCGGAGTAGACGATCTCAGGGAAATAGTGCGGGTCGCGCCATTCGGAGTACATGTCGGAGACGGAGAGGAAGCCGTAGAAATCGTCGAAGCCGACGTTTTGCGGTTGCGAGGCAGCGTTTTCACCGACGTGCCATTTGCCGACGGCCTGCGTCGCGTAACCTGCGGCGGCAAGCAGTTCGGGCAGCGTGACTTCACCCTGCAGCCCGCCCGCTTCGCCGTACATCGGCGGGCGATGCAAGCCGTGGCGGTTCGGCACGCGGCCGGTGAGCAGCGTCGCGCGCGAGGGCGAACAACTCGGCTCCGAATAGCAGGAGGTCAACTGCAGTCCGTTGCGGGCGATCTTGTCGAAGTTCGGCGTGGGCGCGCCGACCGCCACGCCGCCGCCGTAGCAGCCGAAGTCGCCCCAACCCACGTCGTCCATCAGGAAGATCAGGATGTTCGGGCGCTTCTTGCGGCGGGTTTTGTGCGCCGCGAGGCGTTTCGTCGCCTCTTTGATTTGGCCGCCGTGTTCGAATGCGGGTTCGAGGTGGGGCGCCTTCGTGACCGTGGCGCCGGCGATTGCATCGAAGCTTTGCATCGTGATCTATCCCGGTGATGGACGTTTTCGTTATGGCAGAGCGTTGAGGTCTTGGCGATGATGGTGCCGGTGGTCGAAACCGAGCGGTTGATCTTGAGGGGACACAGGCTCGACGACTTCGAAGGTCTGGCTGCGATGTGGGCGGACCCAGGCGTGACGCGATTCATCGGCGGCAAAGCCTCGACACGCGAGGAGAGCTGGGCACGGCTCTGCCGCTATATGGGTTTCTGGCCACTGCTCGGCTACGGCTATTGGCGGGTCGAGGTGAAGGGCGATCCGCGCTACGCCGGCGATGTTGGCTTCTTCGACTTCAAACGCGAGATGACGCCGTCGCTCGAGGGCATGCCTGAAGCAGGGTGGGCGTTCATGCCGTGGGTGCGCGGGCAAGGCATCGCGACCGAGGCGGTGAAGGCGATGCTCTCTTGGGGCGACAAGCACTTCGCAGGCAAAACCACGACCTGCATCATTGCGCCGGAGAACGCGCCCTCGATACGCGTCGCGGAGAAGTGCGGCTACAAGGAGTTTGTGCGAACGTCGTACAAGGGCTCACCGACGATCGCGTTCCGGCGTTGAGCGCATCTGCCGGCAGCGCTCACGATCATATTACTTACTTCGGAGTACCGCATATCTCATAGTAGACGCGAGAGCTGAAGCGAGTTTGGGGGCATTGACGTGCACCACCGGACGGAGAGTCCCGTGCTTGATCGCGCGGCCGCCTCAACGCGCGCCGGGAGACATTTAAAATGTCCCCGTATTGTCGGAGGCAAGGCAGTTCTCGCTGATGCGCCGTGGGCAGGCGGGCGCGCATGAACTCAGTCGGGAGCGCCCAGAATTTCGATCAGCGGTTTGCCGCCGCGCTTCGCGGCATGGGACCAACCGGTTGGACGGTGACGATCGCCGTTATGGCGGTCACGGTCGTTTTCGCGCCGCTGAGCGCGGCGCTTGTCTTTCTTTGGCTGTGGCTTAGTCGAACCCCGCTCCGCGATGTCGGGCTGGTGCGCCCGGACAGTTGGGTGCGGGTGCTTCTGCTCGGCGTCGCCACGGGGATCGCCGTGAAGTTGTTGATGAAGGCGGTCGTGATGCCCTATCTGGGCGCGCCGCCGACGAATCCGTTCCTTGCTCCATTGGAAGGCAATCTGGCAGCGTCGCTGAGCGCGACCGCGCGCATGATGGTGCTTGGCGGCGTGCTTGAAGAGATGGTCTTTCGGGGCTTCCTGTTCAATCGTCTACAGACTGCAATGGGAACGGGGTTCGCTGCGCGTGCGGCGATGGTCGTCGGGGCCGGACTCTTCTTCGGTGCGGTGCATTATTTCGGGCAAGGCGTGTTCGGCGCCGTTCATGCCGCGATCCTGGGGATCGTCTTTGGCGCGGTCTATTTCGTGAACCGGCAGCGTCTCGGCTATTTGATCGTCACCCACGCGGCGTTCAACGCGACCGGTGTTTGGATGACCTATGCGGGCATTGAAGAGGCCGTGGCACGCAGCGTGTTTGGGTGAGGCTTCCGAAGGGTCGGTTTTGACGCGGACAGCCACCTTGCGCCGGCCCCCTTCGGCGTAGGATTGTCCGGCCCCATGAGGGTGCATCCTGCGCGCGCCGAGATGGCGCGGCTTTATCTCGCTGACGAGACCGGCGTCGTCGACGCGCTGCTGCCGCGGGCACGATTGAGCGCGGCCGAGTTGGCGGCGACCGAAGGGCTGGCGCGCGATTTGGTCAACCGCGTGCGGGCGCAGCGCCGGCGCGGCGGCCTTGACGCCTTCCTGCATCAATACGCGCTGACGACCGAAGAGGGCGTCGTGCTGATGTGCCTTGCCGAGGCGCTGTTGCGGGTGCCGGACGCCGAGACGCAGGACAAGCTGATCAAGGACAAGATCGGCTCCGCGCATTGGGACAAGCATCTGGGGCAGTCGCCCTCGATGTTCGTCAACGCGTCGACGTGGATGCTGATGCTGACCGGCCATGTCGTGAAGCTGCGCGACGGCGCGCAGGATTGGACCGCGATCTTCGGTCGTCTGGTGCAGGGCGCGGGCGAGCCCGTGATCCGCCAAGCGATGGCGACCGCGATGCGCATCATGGGCGGGCAGTTCGTGCTGGGCCGCACGATCGACGAGGCGCTGAAGCGCGGCGCGGAGGCGGCGAAGCGCGGTTTCCGTTTTTCGTTCGACATGCTGGGCGAGGCGGCGCTGACGCGCGAGGACGCCGAGCGCTACACGCGCGCCTATGCGGATGCGATCGCTTCGATCGCCGCGCACGAGGACAAGCGGCGCGGCAACGACTTCACGCGCAATTCGATCTCCGTGAAGTTGTCCGCGGTGCATCCGCGGCTCGAGTTCGTGAAGCACGAGCGCGTGCTGAAGGATATACTGCCGCGCGTCGTGCCGCTGTGCGTCGCGGCACGGCGGGCGGGGATCGGTTTTACGATCGACGCGGAAGAGGCGGACCGGCTGGACCTGCAGCTCGACATTTTCGAGGCGTTGTCGATGACGCCGGAGCTCAAAGGGTGGGACGGGCTGGGGCTTGCGGTGCAGGCCTATCAGAAGCGCGCGCCGGCGGTGATTGCGTGGCTGGCTGAACTTGCGCGTGCGAGCGGGCGACGCATCCCGGTTAGGCTCGTCAAGGGCGCCTATTGGGACAGCGAGATCAAGCGGGCGCAGGAGCTTGGCATCGAAGGCTATCCCGTGTTCACGCGCAAGGCCTCGACCGATGTGTCCTATCTCGCGTGTGCGCGGATGCTGCTCGCCGACCGTGATGCCTTCTTCCCGATGTTTGCGACGCACAACGCGCACACGCTGGCGGCTGTGAAGACGATCGCCGGCGATCGCGAGGACTATGAGTTCCAGCGCCTGCACGGCATGGGCGAGGAGCTCTATGACGAGGCCGTCGGGGCCGACAAGCTCGGCGTGCAATGCCGCATCTACGCGCCGGTCGGCGCGCACGAGGACCTGCTCGCCTATCTGGTGCGCCGCCTGCTCGAGAACGGCGCCAACACATCGTTCGTCAACCGCCTTGCCGACGACGAGGCGCCGATCGCCGCCATCATCGCCGATCCCGTTCAACAGGTCGAAGCCATGGCCCAAAAACCGCATCCGCGCATTCCGCTGCCCGTCGATTTGTTCGGCGACCGGGCGAACTCGCGCGGCGTGTTGCTCAGCGATCCCGCGAAGGCCGAGCCGCTGGTGCGTGCCATCGGCGAAGCGGTCGCGAGCGGCATCGACGGGCGTCCGATCGTTTCCGGTGCGCTCGGCGACGGCAAGGCCCGCGCCGTGTTCGATCCCTCGCTGCGATCGCGCCAGATCGGCACGATCGTGGAGGCGTCGGCTTCGCAGGCGATTGCGGCCGCTGCTGCCGCGTCGGCCGCGCAGCCCGCGTGGGACAGGCTCGGCGGAGCGAAGCGCGCGGAGATCCTTTCGCGTGCCGCCGATCTTTTCGAGCGCGACGCGGCGCTCCTCATCGGGCTTTGCGTGCGCGAGGCCGGTAAGACGATCGCGAACGGTTTGGCCGACGTGCGCGAGGCGGTCGATTTCCTGCGCTACTACGCGAACTTGGCGCGGGCCGAGTTCGCCGAGCCGAAGCTGCTGCCGGGGCCGACGGGCGAGCGCAACGAGCTTTCGCTGCACGGGCGCGGCGTGTTCGCATGCATTTCGCCCTGGAATTTTCCGGTCGCGATTTTCACGGGGCAGATCGCGGGTGCGCTTGCGGCGGGCAACGCCGTCGTCGCCAAGCCCGCGGAGCAGACGCCGCTGACCGCGTTCGCCGCAACGCGGCTGTTGCACGAGGCGGGCGTGCCGGGCGAGGTGTTGCACCTGTTGCCGGGCGACGGGCCTGAGATCGGCGGCGCGCTCGTTCGTGACCCGAAGATCAGCGGCGTTGCGTTCACCGGCGGCACCGACACCGCGCAGAAGATCAATCGCATGCTTGCCGCCCGCGACGGGGCGATCCCGCCGTTCATCGCCGAGACCGGCGGCTTGAACGCGATGATCGCGGATTCGACGGCGCTGCCCGAGCAACTGGTCAAGGACGCGGTGACCTCGGCATTCGACAGCGCGGGGCAGCGTTGCTCGGCGCTGCGCGTGCTGTTCCTGCAGAACGACATCGCCTCGAAGGTGCTGAAGCTGCTTTCGGGCGCGATGGCGGAACTCAAGATCGGCGATCCGATGAAGCTCGACACCGACATTGGGCCCGTCATCGACGGCGAGGCGCTGGGCACGCTCGAGGCGCATGCGAAGCGGATGTCGCGCGACGGGCGTTTGATTGCGGAGGCGACGCTGTCCGGTGAAACGAAGGACGGCTTCTTCTTTGCGCCGCGCGCGTTCGAGATCGACGCGATCGCGCAACTCGAGCGTGAGGTGTTCGGGCCGATCCTGCATGTCGTGCGCTTCGAAGCCTCGGCGCTGGACAAGGTTTGCGACGCGATCAACGCCACCGGTTATGGCCTCACGCTCGGCGTGCATACGCGCATCCAGGAGACCGCCGATTTCATCCGCGCCCGCGCGCGGGTCGGCAATCTCTACGTCAACCGCAACCAGATCGGCGCGGTGGTCGGCGTGCAGCCGTTCGGCGGCGAAGGCCTGTCCGGCACGGGGCCGAAGGCCGGTGGACCGCATTATCTGCACCGCTTCGCGGTCGAGCGCACCGCCTGCACCAACACGACGGCCGCGGGCGGCAATGCTAGTTTGCTCTCGCTCGGCGAATCAGCGCCGGCTTGAGGGCGCGGCGCCAGCATGACGGGACGGCCCGTACCGTTGATTGTCGTGGGCAACGAGAAGGGCGGGTCGGGCAAGACGACCGTCGCCATCCATCTCGTTGCGGGCCTTATGAGCGCGGGGTTGCGGGTCGGCGCCATCGACCTCGACCATCGCCAGCGCAGCTTCTCGCACTTCTTCACGAACCGCGCGGCGTGGGCGGAGCGGCTGGGTTTGAAGCTCGCGCTTCCGAAGCTCGTGGCGATCACGCCGTCGGAGGACGATGCGCGGCGTTTCGGCGAGGCAGTGGCGGCGCTGGCTGACGAGTGCGACGCGATCGTCGCCGATTGTCCGGGCGCCGACACAGGCCTCGGCCGTGCTGCGCACGCAAACGCGACGACGATCGTGACGCCGTTGAACGAAAGTTTCGTCGACTTCGACCTCTTGGCCGGCGTCGACCCGGAGACGTTCGAGGCGAAAGCGCCGGCGATCTATGCCGAGTTCGTTTGGGAGAGCCGCAAGCGGCAGATGATCGAGAAGCGGCGCACGATCGACTGGCTCGTCGTGCGCAACCGCATGTCGAGCATGGAGACGCGCAACCAGCGGCGGGTGAGCGAGGCGCTGACGAAGCTCGCGCAGCGCATCGGCTTTCGGTTGGCGCCGGGTTTGAGCGAGCGCGTGATCTATCGCGAGCTGTTCCCAAAGGGGCTGACCGTGCTCGATCTCGTCGAAGGCAAGACGAAGGGCATCACGATGGCCCAGGTCGCCGCACGCGCCGAAGTCCGCGGGCTGATCGCAGCGCTGCGTCTGCCGCAGCTCTCGAAGTTGGCTGCTGCGGGCTGATAAGCGTACAGTGCAGTGCGCGTGCGGGCTTCAAGGCCGATGGAGACGCGGAATGGCGGCTTTCGTGATCAAGTGGTGCTACCACCTGTTGTTGGCGCCACTCCTCTTTGCGTTCGCCTATGTGGTCGTGCAGGTCTTGTACAACAACTTCACAGAGGCGTACGGACCTGCATTCGGGTCAGCCGCGGCGGCTGTCTTCTTGATGATCCTTGCGCACTATGTGTTCCTGGATGCGACTGGCCGCAGGCTGGTGCCATGGTTGCCTGACAGTCCAGGTTACGACTGGTCTCCGATCGCCAAGCTTCTCTTGGTCGTGGGCCTCTACGTCATCGTCGGTGGAGGCTTCTATCTGTCAGTTCTCAGATAGATCGCTTGGACGCTGTGCCTCGCGCTACCGCACGGCGATCGGCAGGCTCGCGCGTGCGTTCGAGGCGTCCCAGGGGCCTTCGGTGACGACGAGGCAGGACGTGCCGCGCTTCTGCAGCTGGTCGCAGAGCGATTCCGCTTTCGCCGGCGTGAAGGCGCCGAAGCGGACGCGGTAGAAGGTTTCGCCGCGCACGTCGAGCTCGACGATCGCGCTCTTGGCACTGCCCAGGAGGTCGCGCATTTCGCCGGCCACTTGCTGAAGCTGGGTTTCGGCCTTTTCGCGGGCGACGTGGGCGCCGACTTGGATGCCCCACTGACCGCCGACGACGGGTGCGGCACGGCGGACCTGGTCGGAGGTGTCGCCCTCGCCGATCTGACTTGCGCCCGTCATGGCGGCGACGGCGGCTGGGCGCTGTGCCATCACCACGGGCGAGGCGGCGTCGGGGCGGAACGTGGCGGCTTGTTCGGCGGCGGCGGCTTCTTCGTCGTCGAGCACGAGCGGCGACATCGCCATGATGATCGGTGCCGGGCGGCCCAAGCCGAGTTTCGTGAACTCGGCCTCAAGCAGCTGAGCCGTCTGCACGTCGCGGTCGCGGGCCGAGCGGCCGCCCATGACGACCGAGATCAGGCGCGTGCTGCCACGGGACGCGGAGCTCGCGAGGTTGAAGCCCGAAATGCGCGTGTAACCGGTCTTCAATCCGTCGGCGCCGTCGAAGAACTTCAACAGGTTGTTGTGACCTTCGAAGCTGCGGCCGCCCCAGGCGAAGCTTTGCTGGCGGAAGTAGGGATAGAATTGCGGGAAGTCGACGAGCAGGCGCCGGCTCAAGATCACAAGGTCATAGGCGCTGGATCTCTGATGCGAATCCGGCAGGCCCGAGGCGTTCGCGAACGTCGTCTGGTTCATGCCGAGTTCGCGCGCCTTTACCGTCATGCGCGAGGCGAAGTGATACTCGCTGCCGCCCAGTTGCTCGGCCACCATCACCGCGACGTCGTTCGCAGAGCGCACGATCAACGCTTTGATCGCGTCTTCGACCGTGATCTGGTCGCCGGGCTTCAAGCCCAGGCGCGTCGGTTCCTGCGAACAGGCATAGGCCGAGGCCGTCAACGGCGTCGACAGCGTGATCGCCCCGCGCTGCAGTTCTGAGAACAGCAGGTAGAGCGTCATCATCTTCGTGAGCGAGGCGGGATAGCGCTGCTCGGTCGACATGCGTTCGTGCAGGATGCGCCCGGTCTGGGCGTCGATGACGATCGCGGCGTATTTCTCGACGTAAGGGGCAGGCGGGGCGGCTTTGCGGGCGCGCTTCTTCTTGCGTGCGTCGGCGTCGCCGGCGGAAGCGAGCACCACGCCCGCGATCACCAGAACGCTCACCAACCACTTCAACGCCTGCGAACGCCACACCATGAGATCAAGCCCGTTAACGGAGGGACACGGTCATGGCGAACGCGCGCGCAAAAAGCAGACCAACCATCGGGCCGCTTTCCCCCTGTTGCGTCCGAAACGAAGTGACGAGTTTGCCAAAAACACCAGGATTGGAAAGTGTCTTCATCGTCAGATTCCCGCTTTTCGCGAAAATTCTTCGTCCCGCTCGCGCCATTGGGACATAGCTGATTCGCCTGGGGTATCATGGCGTGCCGCCGATTTACTTTTGGTTAACAGACTCGGTGAGCACGTGCACAACTCGTTGTGCGCTGCACAATATTCACTTGACTTTAGGGGCGCCTGGGCTCATATGCGTAATGCTGCAGTGCAGCATGACGCTTTGGCGGCCCGTCAATGGCGTCAGGTGCGCATTAAGGCGTTCAGGGTGAACGCCCTCAGTCCCTTTCGATGCGATCAGGCAGGAACGAGCACATGGCCACAAAGGCACACAAGGCCGCCAATGAAGCGGTGGAGCAAGTCATGAAGAGCGGAAACGAAGCAATGAAGAACGGTATGGAAACCTGGACCAAGGCTTACGAGCGCTTCGCCGGCTTCGGCAAGGAGGGCTTTGAGGCCTATGTGCAGTCCGCAACGACCTTCGCCAAGGCGTTCGAGCGGATCAACAGCGAAGTGATGTCGTACTCGAAGCAGCAAATGGAAGACGGCGTCGCCGCGTTCAAAGCGGTCGCCGGCGCCAAGAGCGTGCACGAGGCGTGGGAAGTGCAGAGCGACTTCGCGAAGTCGGCGCTCGACGCCTATATCGCGCAGGCGACGAAGATCAACGACCTCGTCATGGACGCGGCGAAGCAGGCGGCCGAGCCGCTGACCGCGCAGTTCCAAGCGTTTGCGGAAGCGGCGAAGGAAGCGCGCCCCGCGACGCCGTTCGCGTTCGGCCGCGCGGCCGAATAAGCGCACAGACGAAGCCCAGTCGAAAGCCTGGCGGCCTTGCGCCGTCAGGCTTTTTTCGTGTTCTCTGGCGTTTCAGCGAGGAACCGGCACCCCTTGTCCGCGAGCGAGCGCATCGACTTTGAAACTCTAAAGCGGCCGCGGACGCCGAACACGTTCCTGCTCGCGCCCGAGGGGCTGTGCAAGCAGTCCAAGACCGACATGACCGCGCCGGTCTATGCCGTCCCGGCGGCGAAGCTCAGGCAAGAATTCCTGAACGTCGTGATCGCGCAGCCGCGCACATCGCACGTGCTCGCCGACGAGAAGGGCCTCTACGACGACTTCGTGGTGCGCTCCGCCCTGTTCCGGTTTCCCGATCTGGTGGCGGTGAAGTTCATCGACCTGAAGGGCAAGACGTCGACGATCGCGCTCTATTCGCGCTCGGTCTACGGGCGGTCGGATCTGGGCGTGAACCGCAAGCGCAGCCTGGGTTGGCTTGCCGCGCTCAAGTCCATCGAGCGGTAACTCAGAACGCTGGCGACGCGAAGCGCTGCTGCGTTTGGCCGTTGCATTGCCAGACTTGAACGCGGGCGCCGTTGGTCGACTGGTCGGGGGCGTGAACGTCGAGGCAGAGACCGCCCCCGTTGCGCAGGGTTCCGTCCGCCTGCGGCGTCCATTGCTGCTGTTGCTGACCGTTGCAGGCCCAGACTTGGACGCGCCCTCCGTTCACCGCCATGTCCGGCGCGTGAACGTCGAGGCAAAGGCCGCTTGAGATGCGGATTGCGCCTGAGGAGCGATCAAAAGTCCAACGCTGCTGCGGCATTCCATTGCAGGCCCATGCTTGCACGCGCCCGCCGTTGGTGTCGAACTCCGGCGCGTGCACGTCGAGGCACAGACCTGCGCCGGTGCGTATCTCTTCACCGCGGAAGACGGCTGGGCGGATCGCGATTCGGGCGGCCTGAGGGTTCGCGCGATCGACAAGCGCGATCTCCGCGCCGGTCATATCCCCGTTCGCCCATTTGAGTGCGATCGTCTCACCGGGGTTCTTGAGGGCTTTGATCTTGCGCACGCTGTTGCGCCCTCGATCGCAACTTTCTCCTCCCTTCGGTTTGAACTGCTGCGCCAGCGCGAAATCCTGAAAGAGGTGCCACACCAAAACGGCGCCCGCCGGCGGAAGGCTCGACTCAGCAAGCGTGCCGTCGCTCAAGCCCATATCGTAGTTCGGCCGTGACTGAGTCCCCGGCCAACGGTTCTCGACAACGAAGTACTCGCCGTCGTTGTTCCGTGGATTGTAGAGCAAAACGACCTCGGCTTCGGTTTCGACCGGGCGCAAGGTCGCCTCGCGCGCGTTCAGGGGCGTAAGCTCCACGAGGTCGGCGGTAAGATGCCCGAGTTTGAGTTTGTGAAACGGATCGAGGTGCGATGAAACCGAGTGCGCGTCCATGATGCTCGCGTGACCGGGAGCCGTGTTGGACGGGCAAGAGTGCAGGTCCCACGCGTTAAGCGCGTAGTGCGACAGCTCATGCGACAGCAACCCGACATTCCAACGCCTGATGTTGGAGACCTTGTCAGCCTCCACGCGCGTCATCTCCGGGGAGAGATAGACTTCGACGACGGTGAACTGCAACGGCGTGCTCCTTCCATCGACCGGAACCGAGACCGAGCGGTTGAAGCCGTCCGGATTTTTCTGCGGCCGCACGATGATGACCGTGAGCTCTTCTGCCGTAAGTCTGTTGTCGCGATTGCGATCAAAGGCGTGGAAATCGAACGTCTTGTCGGCGGCCTTGATGGCGTCGGCCCACATCGTCGGGAAGGCGTCGTTGTCCCAGTACCAATTGCCCTGCCGGCCCGCAGGCGCCGGGTGCCACGCACCGTCGCCGCAGCCGTTGTAGGTGAAGTCGCCGGCCAGCACACGATTGTGAGTCACCTCGCGAAACCACGCCCGCGTGCTCATGCCGCCGTCGCTGCCTTCCATCATCCCCTTCAGGTACGCGAACGATGGCGGTGTGTGGCCGGGGCGCTTGGGATCGAAGCAGATGACGAGTGAGGCGAAAATGCCGGTCGTGGGCTGCAGCCTCTCGTAGAGTTGCGAAAACTCCGCGCCCGAGCGGCGCTTGTGAACCACCTTGAGGAAGCGGTCGCCGATGCGCGCCTGCGCGCCGGGGTCGGCCATTGCCTGGATACGTACCCTATGCGCGCCAGGCGCGAGATTCTTGACGGTGAACGTGTACGATGTCGCGCGCCATTTGGGCCCGCCCTGGATCAGCACCGTGTCGTGCGGACGTGCGGTTGCGCCGTTGACGATCGCGCGGATGAAGAGCCGCTTGCTTGGGATCAAGACTTCGCCGCCGAAGCTCACGCTCACGCTTGAACTCGGCGCCGTCGTCGTGAACAAGGCGCTCATGGCGGGCACGTCGATCCAAGTGGACCCGATCACAGTCGGCGCGAGTTGCTGTCCGGTCGCGACCAATCCGCCGCCATCCGTCGAAGCCGGCGCGACATACACCGACATCGTGCGTTCGCCCATGCGGATCTCGCCGCCACGATCCGCGCGCCATTGCACCCGCGCAGAGTGCGAGCCAGGGCGCAAATTGGGCAGGACGAAGCTGTGCGAACGCGCACCGCGCCGCCCACCATTGCCGGCTTCCGCGAAGACCACGTCGGAAAGCACCGTGCCGTCGACGATCGCGCGCGCCCAAAACCGGCCGCGATCGGCGTGCGCATCTGCGCTGAAGGTCACCACGGCGGTCCCCGCCTTGTCGGTACGGAACGTCGTCGCAAGGTTTGGGATGTCGCTCCAGCCGTCGACCGTCGTGATCATCTCATGGATCGCCGGATCGCCGGCGCGCACGCTGAGCCGGGCTTCTCCCGAACTCGACGCCGCCGAGTTGACGCTCAGCGTTCGATCGCCGACCCTCGCCTTGGTGCCGAACGGCGTGAACCACAGCATTTCGACCATGTGGGGGCCGGCCTTGACGTTGCGGATAACGAAGGTGAACGAACGGGCGCCGTCGAAATTCTGACTGCCGCTTTTGAAGATGACGCTCGACGGTTCTGCCGGCACCAAATCGACGAGCGCGCGCACCTGCACTTGCCCCGTCGAGATCATCTCCGCGCTGATCGTGATCTCAAGGTCGTCGCCCGCGCGCGAATAGACGTTGGTGCTGAGGCCGGGGATTATTGACCAAACGCCGGGCTGGTTTTCGACCGGCGCCGCTTCAGGCGGCGCGACCACACTCATTGAACCGACGAGCGCGGTGGCGTTCGTCACGACGCCGAGGCCAGGCCCGGCAATGGCGTCAGGATCGGTCGTCAACACCCCGCCACCAGGGCTTGGGTCGGTCACGCCCCCCGGCTGCGCCGAAACCGGTGCTACCAACACCACGCATGACAACAGCGCGGGAAGCACAGCCGCGATGAACATCGTCCAAAGGCGACGGGTCATGGCCATCTCTCGTCAGCGCCGAGTCAATTCTGAGACGCCGGCGGCGGGAAGTTCGGGCTGACGCCGGCCGGACCGCGCGGAACGACGCCTGAGATGCAGCAATTGTTCGGCGTGGCCGGAGGCATTGCGTTCTTCAGGTAGCAAACCGCGCGGACACCCTGAACGCGCGGGCGCACGAAGGTCCACGACCTGCAGCGCGTGTCTTTGCGGCAGGCGGCCTGGCACTCCGATGCCCGGGTCACTTCAAAGTGGCCGAAGTCGGCGCCGGGTCTGTCGGTGTTGTCTTCCATGCCAGGCGGAAGTTGCGGGCTTGTCCTCTCAAGCAGAGCCCTGCCGTCTTTGCAGGAAACCTCCGTCGAGTCGGAGCCATAGCACATCCAATAAGCCTCACACTTTCTGTAGCAGACTTGGATCGCATTGGAAGGCGCGCTGCCGTGACGTTTGACGCACCAGGCTTTGCACTCCGTCACACCCTGCAGCATCGTCTTTTTTTCTTTGGCGATGGCGACGAACCCAAGTCCCGTCGCGAGCAGGGTCGCACTCACGAGCGCCAACATCGCGCGTATGAGGGTGCGCGTTGCAGCTTTCGGATGCATCGTCTGCCAGCGGAACATGGGTTCGTCTCCTGTGCTTCATTGGCACGGCGCAAGCCGATGCCAGCTTCATGACAGCTTGGAGCGAACGCTGCCGCATCTCCCGTGCGGGGGATGCGGCGGGTCTAATGGCGTGACGGCGGTAACACCGGCGGCGTTATTTCGCGGATCAGCAGTTCGAGGTGCCGCTGGTCGTGCATGCCGGTCTTGTCGAAGATGGTGGCAAGCTGCGTCTTGACGGTGCCGTCCGAGACGCCCTGGGCGAGCGCAATCTCCTTGCGCGACTTGCCTTCGGCCACTTGCGCGACGACGCGCGCTTCGGCCGGCGTCAGGCCGAACAGCGCCGAAATCGCCTCGATCGCCGGTGTCGGCGTCACGCCTGCGACGCTGATGAATATGGCGGCCGCGGCAGACTCCGCGAAGCGCGCGTCGGCTTCGCGCCGCGCTAAGGGCAGGACATGCGCGATCGCGGGTGACGCGGCCGAAGCTAGCGGCACGTTGATGCCGGCGGCTCCCAGCGCCACCTCGTCGCGTTCACCCAAAAGGACGGCGCGCGCGACGGCGCGTTCGGCTGGAGCGAAGGGAAGTCCTAGCCTTCCGGCGGACAGTGTCGCGACCACCCGCTCGTTAAGCAATGCTTCGGCAGCGACATTCGCGAACAGCACGCGCATGTCGGCGGTGACGATCAGCACGGCGTGGGCGAGCGATTCGACCAAGCGGCGGAACGCGGCGGCGAGCGCGCGGTCGTTTTCGAACAAATCGCCGATCGTCACCGCGCGCCGGACATGGGGCGCGATGTGGCGCATCCAGTCCAAGTCGGCGGGGGTGATTGCTTTGTCGCGGCCTGTGAGGATCACCAGCGAGCCGGTGCGCGACGCCTGTTTGACCAAGGTCAGCCAGAGAAAATCGTCCAGCTGATTCGGAATGACGAATTCCTGGGTCACTCGTGCGCTGCGCCAGCGTTCCTGCGTGCCCGAATCGAGGAGGCCGTAGACGGCGTCGACCGTGTAGACCTCGTCGAAGGCCAAGCGCGGGGCGGCCAGGAGAAAGGGCACATCTTCTTTGTGGTCGACGACCAGCGTGCGGGCCAGCGTGTCTTCGCCCGTCGCCACCGCAAGGCGGGTGGACCGCGTGGCGTTGTCGATCACGCCGATGACCCCGACCCGCCCCCCGACCGCGAGGCGGATATGCTCAAGCGTCGCCTGCCAGTGCGAACGATGTACGACGCAATCGTAGATGTTCTCCACGATTTCGGTGCTGCCTGGGTATGCGGCAGTGTCGTCGACCATGCCGGCCTCCGCTGATGGCGACATTTAGCCGAACGCACCCCCGCGTGGAAACGGCGTGGGCCGCGGTCAAGCTTGTCAAGACCTCAAAATCGCTGCGGGAAGGCCTGTCGGCCAATCATTTCGCTTGGTGCAATTCGGGCGGGCGCCGCACTATATTCATGGCGACCACAACCGAACGGACTACATGTCGAAGCAGAACGGCGATCGCGACGGGCAGGGGGGCGGACCTTCGACGGGCCTCGTCACCAAGACGCGGCCCAAGACGAAAAAGCCCAGCCTCTACAAGGTGTTGATGCTGAACGACGACTATACACCCATGGAGTTCGTCGTGCATGTCCTGGAGCGCTTCTTCAACAAGGCGCGGGCGGACGCGGAGCGGATCATGCTGCAGGTCCACCAGCAGGGCGTGGGCGTGTGCGGCGTGTTCACCTACGAGGTCGCGGAAACCAAGGTCGCACAAGTGATCGATTTTGCCAGGCGGCATCAGCATCCTCTGCAGTGCACGCTGGAGAAGGAATGATAAGATCGCAGGGTGGGCGGTCGTAAGGTCTTAATGGGGCGTAGCGAGGAAAGGTTGGAGTTCTAGTGGCGACGTTTTCCAAATCCCTGCAGAACACACTTCACCGGGCGATGGCGCTGGCCAACGAGCGGCACCATGAATACGCGACGCTCGAGCACCTGCTGCTGGCGCTGATCGACGATCAGGACGGCGCGGCCGTCATGCGGGCGTGCAACGTCGACATCGACGTGCTCAGGCGCACGCTTTTGACCTATATCGACACGGACTTGGCCACGCTGATCGTCGACGACGGCGAGGATGCGAAGCCGACGGCCGGGTTCCAGCGCGTCGTGCAGCGCGCGGTCATTCATGTGCAGTCGTCGGGTCGCGAGGAAGTGACCGGCGCAAACATCCTCGTTGCGATCTTCGCCGAGCGCGAAAGCCACGCGGCCTATTTCCTGTCCGAACAGAACATGTCGCGCTATGACGCGGTCAGCTACATCAGCCACGGCATCGCCAAGCGTCCGGGCGCGCAGGAATCGCGTCCGGTGCGCGGCGCCGACGAAGAGGGCGAAGACGGCGAGAAGCCGGTCAAGCAGGGGACCGAGGCGCTCGAGGCCTATTGCGTCAACCTCAACAACAAGTCGCGTCAGGGCAAGATCGACCCGTTGATCGGACGCGAGAGCGAGGTCGAGCGGACGATTCAGATTCTCTGCCGGCGGCAGAAGAACAACCCGCTGCTCGTCGGGGATCCGGGCGTCGGCAAGACGGCGATCGCCGAGGGTCTTGCGCGCAAGATCGTGCAGGGCGAAGTGCCGGAGGTGTTGAAGGATTGCACGATCTTCGCGCTCGACATGGGCGCCTTGATCGCGGGCACGCGCTATCGCGGCGACTTCGAGGAGCGGCTGAAGAACGTCGTCAAAGAGCTGGAGCAGTTCAAGGGCGCAATCCTCTTCATCGACGAGATCCATACGGTAATCGGTGCGGGTGCGACGAGCGGCGGGGCGATGGATGCTTCCAATTTGCTCAAGCCTGCGCTGCAGTCAGGGACGCTGCGCTGCATCGGCTCCACCACGTACAAGGAATTCCGCCAGCATTTCGAGAAGGACCGGGCGCTGGCGCGGCGGTTCCAGAAGATCGATGTGGGCGAGCCGTCGATCCCGGATGCGATCAAGATTTTGAAGGGGCTGAAGCCCTATTTCGAGACCTATCACAAGGTCCGCTACACGGGCGATGCGATCAAGTCGGCGGTCGAGCTTTCCGCCAAATACATCAACGACCGCAAGCTGCCGGACAAGGCGATCGACGTGATCGACGAGACGGGCGCCTCGCAAATGCTCGTGCCTGAGGCCAAGCGCAAGAAGGTGATCGGCGTCAAAGAGATCGAAGACGTGATCGCGAAGATGGCGCGCATTCCACCGAAGACGGTGTCGAAGAACGACGCCGAGACGTTGCGCGATCTCGAGATGAACATGAAGCACGTCGTGTTCGGGCAGGACGGGGCGATCAAGCAGCTCTCGGCCGCGATCAAGATGGCGCGTGCCGGCTTGCGCGATCCGGAGAAGCCGATCGGGTGCTATCTGTTCTCAGGGCCGACGGGTGTCGGCAAGACGGAAGTTGCGCGGCAGCTCGCCAAGATCATGGGCGTCGAGATCCTGCGTTTCGACATGTCGGAGTATATGGAGCGCCATTCGGTCAGCCGTTTGATCGGTGCGCCGCCGGGCTATGTTGGCTTCGATCAGGGCGGTCTTCTGACCGACGGCGTCGATCAGCATCCGCACTGCGTGCTGCTGCTCGACGAGATCGAGAAGGCGCATCCGGACCTGTTCAACATCCTGCTGCAGGTGATGGACCACGGCAAGCTGACCGACCACAACGGCAAGACCGTCGATTTCCGCAACGTCATCTTGATCATGACGACCAACGCGGGCGCCGCCGA
>CAZLRW010000017.1:0-49896 GCA_964561925.1 uncultured Flavobacteriaceae bacterium | reverse complement strand
CCTCCGAACCCGCCATGGGAATCCTTTCGATTCTCAAAAACCGGAAAACGCTCTAGCGCGTTAATGCGCCTCGTCCCAATTGCGGCCGGCTTTCGCCTCAACGACGAGCGGCACGCTGAGGTCAAGCGCGGGGCGCGCCGCGCCTGCCATGACTTTCTGCACGACCTTGCACGTTTCCGCGACCTCGGCTTCCGGCGCTTCGAACACGAGTTCGTCGTGCACCTGCAGCAGCATCTTTGCCTTCAACTTCGCCGCCGCGAGCGCGCCCGGCACGCGCACCATCGCGCGGCGGATGATGTCGGCGGCCGCCCCTTGGATCGGCGCATTAATCGCCGCGCGTTCGTTGAATGAGCGCAGCGACGGGTTCGACGCGTTGATGTCGGGCAAGTTCACCTTGCGCCCAAAGATCGTGGTCACGAACTTCTGCGCGTGCGCCTCGGCCTTCGTCCGGTCCATATACGCGCGAATGCCAGGGAACCGCTCGAAATAGGTCTTGATGTACTTGTCCGCCTCGGCGCGCGGGATCGAAAGCTGGTTCGCGAGCCCGAACGCCGAAATGCCATAGATGATGCCGAAATTGATCGCCTTCGCCCGCCGGCGGATGTCGGCCGGCATGCCTTTGACCGGCACGCCGAACATCTCGCTGGCCGTCATCGCATGAATGTCGAGCCCTTCGGCGAACGCCTTTTTCAGCGCCGGAATGTCGGCGATATGCGCGAGCAAGCGAAGCTCGATCTGGCTGTAGTCCGCGCTGATCAGCTTCATCCCCTTCGCGGCGATAAAGGCGGTGCGAATCTCGCGCCCTTCCTGCGTGCGGATCGGAATGTTCTGCAAATTCGGATCGTTCGACGACAGCCGCCCCGTCGTCGTCGACGCGAGCGAATAAGACGTGTGTATCCGCCCCGTCTTCGCGTCGATGAATGCGGGCAGCGCGTCCGTGTACGTGCTCTTGAGCTTCGAAAGCTGCCGCCATTCCAAAAGCTGCTTCGGAAGATCGTGCCCCTGAGCGGAAAGTTCTTCGAGCACGTCGGCGTCCGTCGACCATGCGCCGGTCTTCGTCTTGCGCCCGCCCGGCAGTGAGAACTTGCCGAACAGAATATCGCCGAGCTGCTTCGGCGAACCGAGATTGAACCGCTCGCCCGCGAGCTTGTAGATGCCCTCTTCGAGCTCGACCATCTTCTGCGCGAAGCGCTGCGACAACCGCGCAAGCACGTCGCGGTCGACGAGAATTCCCGCCTCTTCCATATCGGAGAGCACGGGCACGAGCGGCCGCTCCAGTGTCTCGTAAACGGTCGTGAGCCGGTCGGCCGCAAGCCGCGGCTTCAACACCGCGTGCAGCCGCAGGATCGCATCCGCACATTCCGCGGCGTAGGGCGCGGCGTCCGCAACCGGCAGCCGGTCGAACGTCAACTGCGCCTTGCCTTTGCCGAGCACGTCCGCCGCATCGGCAAGCTTGTGCGAGAGATGCGCATCCGCAAGTTCGGTCAACGTGTGCGCGCGCAAACCCTCTTCGATCGTATAGGAAAGCAGCATCGCGTCGTCGCACGCGGCAAGCCTCACGCCGTGACGCATCAGCACGTGCATGTCGTGCTTCACGTCGTGCCCGATCTTGAGCACGGCCACGTCCTGCAACAGCGGTTTCAACTTCCGCACCGCAAGCTCGCGCGGAATCTGCCCCGCCCCGCCCGCGCCGAAGTCGAGCCCGCCGCCCGCGCCGTGCTGAAGCGGCACGTAGCAAGCCTCGCCCGGCCTCACCGCGAGCGCTATGCCCACCATCTCCGCCTCCACTTCCGATCCGCCCGCCGCAAACGCCTTGATCGCGACGGTGCCGATCTCATGCGCCCGCGCAATCCATCGCTCCAGCGTTTCGACGTCGCTGACCGTTTCATACCGCGCCCGGTCGAACGGCTTCGCAAGCGAGGCCCGGTCATAGACCGCGCCCGGTTGCGCCCCGCCTTCCGCAGCCGGCGCGGCAACAGCGGGCTTCGCCGCGGCCACGCTGAGTGCGGCCGCCGGAATCGCGTCGGCCTCGCTCATGTCCCATTCTTTGGCGACGCGCTTCATCAGCGCCGCAAACTCCATCGCCTTCAGGAACGCGACGAGCTCGCGCGGATCGGGCTCGACGACGCCGAGTTCGGCCAGCGGCGCTGGCACCGGCGCCTTCGCGTCGAGTGTCACGAGTTTCTTCGAAATGCGCGCCTTCTCTGCATTCTCGATCAGCGTCTCGCGCCGCTTCGGCTGTTTGATCTCGCCCGCCCGCTTCAGCAGCGTCTCGAGATCGCCGTAGGTATTGATCAGTTCCGCGGCGGTCTTCACGCCAATGCCGGGCACGCCCGGCACGTTGTCGGTCGAGTCCCCGGCCAACGCCTGCACGTCGACGACCTTGCTGGGCGAGACGCCGAACTTCTCCATCACCTCCGCCGAACGGATCGCCTTGTTCGGCGTCTTCATCGTGTCGAGCAATTCGATCTGACCGTCGACGACGAGCTGCATCAAGTCCTTGTCGGAGGAGACGATCGTGACCATCGCACCGGCCTTCGCGGCCTGCGTCGCATAGGCCGCGATCAGGTCGTCGGCCTCAAACCCGTCCTTCTCCAGTGCCGGCACGCCGAACGCCCGCGTCGCATCGCGGATCAACGAGAACTGCGGGATCAAATCTTCCGGCGGCGGCGGCCGGTGCGCTTTGTATTCGGGGTAAATCTCGTTCCTGAAATTCGCCCGCGCGCTGTCGAAGATGACCGCGAAATGCGTCGGCTTGTCGCCCGCCTTCGTGTCGAGCAGCAGCCGGAACAGCATGTTGCAGAAACCGGCAACCGCACCGATCGGTAGCCCGTCGCTCTTGCGCGTCAAGGGCGGCAGCGCGTGGAACGCGCGGAAGATGTAGCCGGACCCGTCGATCAGATAGAGATGGTCGCCGGCTTTGACGGGATGTGTCTTAGGCGCCGCTTTCCCGCTCAATGGTGATCGGCCTCGGCGGCGGCCTTCGACAGCACGAACTTGCGGTCGCAATAGGGACACTCGACCTCGGTGCCGGTGCCCATCTCGAGATAGACGCGCGGATGGCCGAGCGCGCCGCCGTCGCCGTCGCAGGCGATGCGCCGCTTGTCGACCACGATGACTTCGGGGGCAGGTGTTTTCATGGACGCTTCGACCGGATGAGGGTTGGGCCGCTCAAATAGCGCAACTCGAAGGCCCGCGCCACGCCCGAAAACCGCACATGTTTGCGTGCGCCCAGGAGTTTCGCTAGTTTCCCCACCCTGGCCTCAAAGCACCCATAGCTCAGTTGGATAGAGCGCTGCCCTCCGAAGGCAGAGGTCGCACGTTCGAGTCGTGCTGGGTGCGCCAGCCCTTTCAGGGGCTTAGCCACCTCAGACATCCCCATCGAAGCAGCCGGTCACACTCGTGTCACAACGGAGTGCAGACCGAATGGCCTCGATCCGTAAGCGTGGAGATCGCTGGCAGGCGCAAGTGCGACGGCTGGGTCACCCACCGCTCACTCGCACCTTCGTCAACAAGAGAGATGCTGAAGCCTGGGCTCGCCAGAGGGAGTCTGATCTCGACCACCAACAATTCGCGACCCCAAGCCTGAACCTTAGGCGGTTGAAGTTCGGCGAGTTGCTTGACCGATACCTGCTGGAGGTGACGCCTCGGAAACGGGGGCACGCGGTAGAGGCGAACAGGGTCAAGTGCCTGCGGCGGAATTCCCTCAGCGACCTTTCGCTGGCCGACCTCTCGCCACGGGTGCTCGCTCAGTTTCGTGACGCTCGCTTGGCGCAGGTCGCAAGCTCCACGGTCAGGCGCGAGTTCGTCATCATACGCCACGTGCTTGAGGTTGCTCGCCGTGAGTGGGAGGTGCCGATGCGTCGCAACCCAGCGCGAGAGATCGCACTGCCGTCTCCGCCGCCGGGAAGAAATCGCCGCCTCACCGTTGAGGAACACAAGCGACTTGAACTCGGTCTGGCGGGGTCGAGAAACCCGCTGCTACGCCACATTGTCAGCTTCGCGATAGCGACCGGCCTCCGCCGGGGGGAACTACTGGCCATGTGTTGGCGAGAGGTGGACGTGGAACGGCGCTTGCTGTCTGTGCCCCAAACGAAGACAGGTGTGTCAAGGGTCGTGCCTCTGACGGACACCGCCCTTGGCACGCTTCACTCGGTCGCCCGCACCCAACCAGATGATCGAGTGTTCCCGCTGTCGCCCAACGCCCTTCGGATCGCGTGGAGGCGATTGACCAAAAGGGCTAACATTCTTGACCTCAATTTCCACGACCTCCGGCACGAAGCCATCAGCCGCTTCTTCGAGATGGGCTTGAGCTTGCCAGAAGTCGCTTTGATCTCCGGGCACAAGGACCCACGGATGCTCTTGAGGTACACGCACCTTCGACCTTCACATGTCGTGGAGCGCCTCATCAGGCTCGCCGCCGCAGCCTCTCCCGTGGTCACTGAGAGCAAACTTCAAGACACGTGACGGAGATTCTTTTTGCATGTGTCGCTCGACATAACCTCCAGTGACATTTGTCGCAAAGTGAAGAGGTTAGCCCTGGCGGGGCGCGTCGTGTGTGGGCGACTACTCGCTCGGCAAAAGGCCGTGCACTCCACGTGATCTGCGCTATTGTAATGATAAGGGCTCCCGCAGGTAATCCGGCACCTGACTCGACCGAGACCTAATCCGACCTCTCAGCCTCCCGCTGATGTCAATTCTGACGCCGGACAAATTGGTCGAGTGGCCCCCACGGGTCCAGATCGACAAGTGCCTAAGGGCACAACAATCCAAAACGCAAACACACTGGCTGACGCAGAATCTATGGGGCTTCCAGGCCACCTGGAGACCGTCCGTTGCACGCGGGTGTGACAGACTGTTGGCACTCGCCCTTGTCTCTGCGCCAGCCTCATAGGTCATCAGGAGGCGTTGGTTGACCGAAGCAGTACATTTGGCCGCCCGGAGAAGCGGCGACCATAACAACGACAAGTTCCCAAACCACAAAGACAACAATGATCGAATCAGAACCACGGATAGAAAGGCACTTGTTGAGCAGACCCTTCATGACCTTCGAGCCACATTTGACGCATCTGGGCACCTCCCGTCGCCCGAGATGTGGGCGGCGCTACGCCAAGTCGTAGACAATCTCGCTGCCCAAGCAGAGGGCGAAGCAGTACCCGCGTTCTATCTCTCAAGTCTCGACCCAGGTGTCGGCAAGACGCAGGCAGTCGTGCATTTCCTCCGAGTTCTCTTGGCTGACCTAGCGTTCAAGGATGTGGGAGTACTGATCCTCGTGTCACGCCGCCAAGAGATCGCGGCGTACGTCAGGGACGCAAAGCTGGACCCTACGCAGTACGCAGTGTTCACAGGGGACGAAGAGTTAAACCGCCTCAGCGAGACACCGCACCAGTCGGCAAGGGTGCTTTTCACCACGCAACAAATGTTGCTGTTGCGGGCACGAAAGACACTCAACGAGTCCCCAGAATTCCACTTCGGAAACCAACCACGCTCCGTTCGCATTTGGGATGAGGCAATGCTGCCCGCCGAGGCTATCGTAGTCCACTGCGACGAAATTGCATCTCTTTACAAAGCCCTTCGAGCATCACGCGACCGGGACGCCGACGCGTTGGAGGCGTTCGTCGCAGACTTGAAGAAAAAGGAAGACCGTGCAGTCCCACGAGTCATCGAATTGGATCGAGACGCCCTCAGCCCTTATTGCGATCCCTTCAGCAAGCACCCCGAGAAATTGCCAAACGAGGAGGCCGCAACTCTCCGAAAACTTCTCCTTCTGTCAGGGTCGTTGGTCACGTTGAGAACGCACGGAGCAAAGGGGCGCGTCATAGTCGATCAACGGCCCAATCTTCCACGTGACCTCGCTCCGTTGCTGATACTCGACGCATCGGGACGGGTCAGAGAAACTTACCGGCTGTGGGAACGAGAGCGCGGCAATCTGATACGTCTTCAGTCGGCAACGAAGCGTTACGATAACCTGACGGTACACCTTTGGACGCGATCCGCCGGTAAGGACGCCTTTCGCAAAGACAAGGGCGCACTGCTGGGCGGCATCGCCGACGTGATCAACCGAGAACCTTCCGAACGGTGGCTCGTCGTCTTCCACAAACTGCCGCCTGCCATCGATCTTCAAGGGGGGTTGACCGAACTTCTAACAGACGACGCCCGTCGAAACGTCGCTTGCATCACCTGGGGCATGCACCACGGCATCAACGACTACGCACGCTACACGCGGATCGTACTTGCAGGCGTCATGCAGTGCTCTCTCGGTAGCGCGGAGGCGTTGGCCCGCGCTGCGGCAGGGCGCTCAACCCGGCGAGGAAAACCCAAAGCGAAGACGCTGCGTCGGGTAACCTCCGGAGAAACCCGGCACGCGATGCTTCAGGCCCTCTGCCGAATCTGCGTTCGTTTCGCAATCGGAGATCAGTGCCATCCAGCTCACGCTTACATTATCGGACCGAGGAAGCGTAGATTGGACAAGGAAGCCCGACGCACCTTCCCTGGCGCAATGGTCCTACCTTGGAACCGCAAATCGGACGGTCCAACAGGTCGTGTTAGGCAATTGATCGACCTTATAGCCAGTCACTTCGGTTCATCGACGAAGGGTCTTCGCGCGATGACCCTCTACCGCGCCATCGGGATGAGCAAATCCAATTTCAAGACGAACGTCGTTGATCACGAGGAATTCCAGAAATGGATGGCCCAGGAAGGGATAACCCACCACCGGGGGCGTTTTACCCTTACCGAGTCACACGTAAAATGCGACCGAAAGGGAGCCACCAGCGCTCAGGTTGGCCGATGCTCCAATGCCTAATCGAACGACGGGACTGACGCATGCCACTGGATGTCGATCTCAACGCTCTCGCGGACGCAGTCGCTGCGTTGCGCGACCGCTTTGTCCGAGGAAGTTCGGAGGTGTTCCTACCGACGGAAGACCAAGCAGCGTTCACACGTCTGTCGGTACAGGCCAAAACGATGTTGGCTGAGGCCACCGGCAAGGAGAGTGAATTCGTCAGAGCAGCGAATGATATCATCAGCGCCGGTATCGGCGGCTTCTTCGGGGGACCGTCTCAAGCCTGTGTTCAGGAACTGACGGAGTTACTGCGCGGTGCTGCGACACACGTCAAGCGCCGCTCAACCGAAGCGGCAACCAACAAGATTCCACCGTCCGTTATCGGGGTCACTGCGCAGATAATCGACAAGCACTACACGCACGCGCAAATGGACGCCCTCTTTAGCCAGCATCGCTTTCCCGGCGATCCCCCAGTGGGAAACAAGATCGCTAAGGCTCAAGCATGGATGCGTCGTGCTAACAACGAGTGCCCCGACGCACTAGACCGATTTGGCGACCTAATTGCAGAGATGATGGATTCTGAATACCCGGAAAGCGATCCGTTCCCAGATGTCCGCCCTGACCCACGCCCAGCCGTCAACAAAGCGCTCGCACGTGAAGGGCTCTCCTATCATCGTGGCGGAAACATTCTAGGCGGATCGCTCTCGGGTCCAGCCAGATCACTTGGCAAGCGTCTTGCCGATGGCGGCCTCGGTGCGCTCCAGCGCGAGTTTGACCGTGCGTATCAAACGGTTGACCGTGATCCGGAAGCTGCCGTGACCGCAGCATGTGCGATCTTGGAAAGCCTATGCCAAACCTACCTCGAAGCGAACTCAATCACCCCTCCTAAGTCACTTACGCTTGGCCCTCTCTGGACCGCCACCGCTGGTCACCTAGGACTCAATCCTGGCAAACTTGCTGACGATGATCTCAAACGCATCTTGTCGGGATTGTTCAGTTTGGCAGATGGCGTTGCGGCGTTGCGCTCGCATCAGGGATCAGCACATGGGCGATCATCAATCTCGCGCGACTCGCTCCAGCCGCGCTACGCCCGACTAGCAGTGCACGCAGCGCATACGATGGCGATGTTCGTTCTTGAGACATGGGACCAACACCGCGCTCAGCCTTGAGCAGCCTTCCTACCATCTCTCTCGCTACGCTCCGCTTTGATCCTCTCCAGCAACACGCTCGCCGGTTCGTCCCTCGGGTCTTGCGGCACCAACTCGCCACGGAACGCCTTAGCGAGGATGGCCTGATCGAGCTTGGGGAGCAGGTGGGAGGCGCGGGTGTGCTCCGCAGCGACTTTGTCGAGCCATGCGAAGGCAGTCGCGATCTGCCTCACTATCTCACGCTGCTCTTGTAGCGGCGGGATCGGCAAGGCGATCTTGCGAAACCTTTCAAGGCTTACCTTCTGCTGTGCTACGCCCGCCGTGATCTCTTTCAATTGCGCTTGAACGCAGTCGGCACGGATGCCGTACACAAGGAACTGGGATAGCGCCAACTTCGGGTTAGGGCTCAGCTTGATGCAATCTGCTGTGATGACTGCCGACGCTGCATCGGGGGGATACAGCGCAGTGTCTCCAGGCGGATCACCCATCTTAGTAATAAGAACATCCCCAGCGCGGACGATGTGCTGCCGTAACTCTTGAGCCTTCTCCGGCGACACGTAGCGAGCACCATCGGTGTCAAACCTCTCTCGCCGAATGTCTCTAACGAAGACGAGACGTACCCCGCTTTCCGTGTAGTCAGACCGAACCAAATTGCTTCCGAACGGACCTATCGCTATCGAGTAGTCTTCGTCGTTCGCCACTTCGTCGGGCGAGACCCATGCCCAAGTCGCCGGTAGCGGAGCGACTGGAGCCTCTTCAACAGGTACGCGTCGAGCCAGTTTTCGATCAGACCTTCTCGCCGCTCTGAGTTTAGAGAGGCGAACATCAACTGGCACGAGCGCGGGATGGCGGTCTCTCCATTTCCGCGTCAACTCTCCCGCAAACGCCTGCTCCAAGATCGCCTGCTTGTATTTGGCGATCAGCTTCGGCACGCGCTCCAGTTCCGTGCGAGCACGAGTCGTCCGCGCGGAGAGGCTGTCGAGCTTGGCGACAATGCGGCGCTGTTCGGCGCGGGGTGCGATTGGAACTTCGATCTCGGACACTTCCGAGGAACGAGCACGCATAAGCGAGCCGCCTACACCCGCAACGGTCTTTAGGAACTCATCACGGAATGAGCCTTCGCTTAGGAGGTAACGCAGGTAGTTCGGATCGCACTGGTGATCGCGAAGCACGATCCATTCACCGGATGCGATTTGGCGATGTTGCTGCTTTTTGGAGACAACCCAAACTCGGTTGATGTGTGGAACAATCCTGCACAGCAACACATCGTCAGGAGCCACGGCCTGTTTCGACGACCTAATTTCGTTCGCCGGGAGGACTTCCGGGATACCTTGTGAGAACGATGGGACACTAAATAGCTGAAACGTCTCTTGCGGTGATTTGCTCGGATCAACGCTTGCTGTCCGCGCGAAAAAAGTACCCAGCTTCTGCTGCGCCCAACCGATTGGTAGACCAGTCACTCGGCAGCCTCCGCTACAACTTCGGCACCGAGTTCCTCCGCGATGCCCTCTATCTCCCCCAGAGCCGTCCTGAGGTGGTTTACAATCGCCGCAGCGATGTCTTCCGGCTCCGTCAGGTGTTCCTCTGGATCGTCCTCGTCCGTTCGCAGCCACGCCATGTCGAGGTTATCGTTGCGCTTCTTGATTTCGTCGCGAGTGAAGCTCCTAAAGCGCCCTTCCTCGCCTTGATCCTTCCGCTTCGCGTGCCCTAGCGGATCGCTGCCGAACGCCTTCTCGAACCCCTTGAAGTCCTCGGCAACAAGCGGTCGGGTCTTGCCGAAGGAGTTCATGTTCGCGCGTAGGTCATAGACCCACACGTTCTTGGTGTTACCTTTGTCCGCCTTGCCGCGAGTGAGAAAGACCACGTTCGTCTTCACGCCTTGCGCGTAGAAGATGCCGGTCGGCAGCCGCAAGATCGTGTGGAGGTCGCACAACTCCATCATCCAAGTGCGCAGGCTGCGCCCGGTGTTGTCCTCGAACAGCACGTTGTCGGGCACCACAATCGCGGCACGGCCTCCCGGCTTCAGCGCCCGCACGACGTGCTCCACGAACGCCAGTTGCTTGTTCGATGTGTCGGCGGTGATCGAGAAGTCTGCGCGGTTGGGTCGCCCCCCGCCCTTCTTCGTGCCGAACGGTGGGTTCGTGAGGATGAGATCGGCTTTCGGTAGGCTCTCGCCATCCGGCGTCAGCGTGTCACCCGAGGCTACGCCGCCCTCGATGCCGTGGAGCATGAGGTTCATCAGCGCGAGGCGATGGGTTTCTGGAACCAACTCCAGACCCACATACGCGTTGTTGATCTGGAAGTGAACCTGCGCCTGCGTCAGTTTGAAGAGGTCATCAGTGTGGTCTTTGATGTAGCGATCCGCCGCCACCAGAAAGCCGCCCGTTCCCGCTGCCGGGTCTTGAATGATTTCCCCAGGCTGTGGCTTCACGAGTCGAATGATGCTGTCGATCAGCGGGCGCGGGGTGAAGTACTGACCCGCTCCAGACTTCTTCTCGTTGGCGTTTTTCTCCAGCAAGCCCTCGTATAGTTCGCCGAGCCCCTCTTCCCGCGCGGAAAACCAATCGAGTTCGTCTATGGCGGTCGTGAGGGACTTAAGGTTCGTAGGCTTGCGTAGCTTGGTCTGGGCGTCGGTGAAGATCGCCCTAACCGTAGCATCGGGAGCTTTACCGAGGTCGAGGAGCGCCCTCCGGTAGTGATCGAGTTGCTCCATGCCTTCGCGCTTCGCGATCTCGTTCCAGCGATATGCCTTCGGGATTTTGTCTTCGCGCTTCGTCTCCTGCATCATCTTCAGAAACAGCAGGAATGTGAGTTCGGTGACGTAGTCCTGATACGTGATGCCGTCGTCGCGCAACACGTTGCACAAGCCCCACAGCTTGGCGACGATGTCGGTGGTTGTTGCCATTGCTACCCTGCGTCCTTCCATAACTCTTCATTGATCTTGGTCAGGACAGCACCAAGCTGGCCGTCAAATCTCTTGTCGATCACACGAAAGCCACCTGATGCCTGGAACGGCTGTTCATCCAGTGCGGCACGGTCAACGACGGTTTCCTTTTCAATCTGCTCGCCGATGCGTTTGAGCCATCGAGCCTGCGGTTCGGTCCACTTGCCCTGCTTGATGACACGGTCCACGGCGCGTTGCACGCGCGTGCCGAACGGTATCAGTGGACTACCCAACGCCGCCTGACGGATGAAGCTAACGATGTTCGCGGCGATGTCCTCGTTCTTGGCATCCTTCCATGCTCGCTTCACAGCAGCCTCTGTGAACCCTTGGGCGTCGAGTTCGAGGCGCAGCTGCTTCAACGCCTGTCGGGTGAGGTCTTGAGGGCGCTGTACAACGACCGTCAGCGCGGCGATCTTGTTTAGGTTGTCGCGGACGAATTTTGTGAAGCTGTCGAGGAAGTCCTCAGGCTTGCTGGCCGCACCGTACCCACGCGTGACCTCCGTGACTCTGTCATCGTGCTGCGAGATTGGAATGAAGCGCGGCGTGCCGTCGTCCGAGGTCCAGTCTAAAATCGGCCCGAGGGTCGGTCTCGCCTGCGCCCAGCTTGCGAGTTTGCTCAGGTCGCTCGCCGTCTTCAGTCGTTCCAGAGTCGCCTCGGGCGGTTCGCCCGCGTCCTTCTCGAACCTAGCGCGGGCCTCCAGCGGCAGCTTGCCCAACCGGCGACGGAGCTTGACCACGATCTGATCGCGAACGCGCTTGCGATGTTCTTCGTCAGATACACTGATCAGTTCGGCGAAGAGTTTCTCCAACGTGACCGCTGGGTTCACGACAACCGGCTTCATGTCTGTGACGTTCTGAAGGGCGCTGTAGATATCCACCGCGTCGAAGATGCGGAACGCAGTCTTGTTGATCTCAGGGCAAAGCCGGGTGCCCCGCCCGAGCATCTGTTCATAAAGGATGCGGCTGTTCACGCGGCGCAGAAATACGAGGTTCGTGATCCTCGGCACGTCGATGCCGGTGGTCAGCAGGTCAACGGTGACAGCGATCTTGGGCTGTGCATCGTTGCGGAAGCTGAGGATCACCTTGGACACGTTGTCCGTTGATCCCGTCACGCGGCGGATGTCGTTGTCCTCAATCTCGCCGTACTCCCGGAAGGCGTCCCTGAGTTCCTTCACCACAATGTCCGCATGAGCGATGTTGACCGCGAAGGCGAGCGTCTTGTCGGGCAGTGTCAGGTCAATGTGCCTTGCCAACTCCTCGGCCACAGCCTTGTTGAAGTTCGGCGTGAGCACGGCCTTGTTGAACTGCTCGATCTCGTAATCGACGTTGTCGGGGAGCGATGCAGTTTTGATCTCGCCAGTCGCAGTGTGAACGAACTCCACCTCCTCCTCGCGCAGGAAGTGGATGCCACCCGTCGAGAGTTCGGTCTTGATCTTAATCGGCGGTTCGTGATCCACGAGGAAGCCGTCGATGACCGCCTCGCGATACGAGTAGGTGAACACCGGCTCCCCGAAAATGTCGGTGGTGTGGAGTGCGGGCGTTGCGGTGAGGCCGATCTTGACAGCGTCGAAGTAATCCAACACGCGACGGTATTTCGAGATGTAGTCGTCTTGGCTCCTGAAAGTCAGTTCGCTGTCCGCCATCTCTCGGTCGAGCAGGTAGCCACGATGGCACTCGTCGACCACCATGAGGTCGTATTGGTCGATAGGAGGCGCGTCACCCGGCTCCTCCGCGTACAGCACCCGCTTGACGAGACCCTGGATGGTGCAGATGTGGACGCGCGTTGCAGCGTCGGGCGTCACATCCGACAAACCTTTCAAGCCGAAGATGTTGGCAAACTCCTTACCGCTCACGACTTTGGTGGTCTCGAACTCCTTCTGTGTCTGTTCGCCGAGGGCGCTGCGATCCACGACGAAGCAGATGCGCCGGAACCGTTGAGCGTTCAGCAGGCGATAAAGCAGCGCGATAGCGAGCTTAGTTTTGCCGGTGCCGGTCGCCATGGCAACCAACATCTGCCGCCGATCCTTCGCCAGTTCGCGCTCGACGGTCTCGATGGCGCGGCGCTGATAGGGTCGAAGCGGGAAGCCGAAGTCGAAGCCTGTCTCCTTGAGCGCCGCGTTGGCGGCGTCCTTGTCGATGGCTAGCCGCTCCAGCAACCCTAGCGGCGAAGGCCACGCGGACAACACCTCAGCCGGGTTCACGGGTCGTCGAACGTCCCTGCGCCAGATGCCGGAAAGCGTCTCGATCTGTTTCAGGTATGGGCGACCGTTGGCTGAGAAAACGAAGGGCACCTTGTAGTCGCCCCACGGGCTCCCCTCAGCCACCTGGGCTCCGTGAAGGTCCGCTCCCTTCGCGTACCGCTCCGCTTGCGGCAGCACCTCCATCACGTTCTTGTTCTTACGCTTCGCCTCCACCAACCCGACAAACGTGAGACCCGCGAACAATGCGTAGTCGGCGGGGCCGCTTGCTGTCGGCCACTCAGCGATGGCGAGATTGCGGTGCTTCGTTGGCCGCGACCCGTTCGCGTACCGCAGTGCTCCTGTGTCGGCCTCCCATCCAGCGTCCCGAAGTTGCTGGTCGATGAGCGCCCGCGTGGCGGCTTCGTCGAGGTTGATCGCCTTGGCAGCCTCTTCCGCTCGACCGAGTGCCTGCTCAACGACAGCGGGTTGCTTTTCAGCCGCCGCTTGAAGCGCAGCAAGCTCCTGCGACAGGCGATTGACCTGCGCCTCGGTGTCGAGCGCGAGTTGTTCCCACGTCTTCCGATCTTCCGCTTCACGCTTCGCTCGCTCGGTGGCGGACATTGCCGCCTCGGCGTGAGTGGCGGCATCAGTCTTCAACCGCTCCGCTTCTGACTGAGCGGCAGAGACCAGTTGCTTGAGTCGGTTGATCTCTTCAACCAGCGCCGCCGATGGGTCGGCAGGTGGACGCGGGGGCACGAACGGCCCCGCACTGAACTTCGCGTCCTTGCCGAACGAGCGGTGAAACCACACGCCCAGTTCTCGCGCCATCTTCAACGCGGAGAGCGCCTCTGCGTGATCGCCGGCGATGTCATGTGCGGCACGATTGCCGGTCATCCGTATGCGGTGAAAGAGATCGGCGACGGGCTGTGGCAGCGTGCGGTCGGCTTTCAAGCGACGCAGCAGATCGGCAAACGTCTCATCGGGCCCGACATAGGCCGCCGTCCGCGCGGCAACGATCTTGGCTAAGGTCTCGGCGAACTGGCGGGTCTTGAAGAGTGCGGTACTCGGGTCGTCCGGGAAGTAGCGTTCAGCCAAAGCGCCAAGGTGCACCAACCGCGCATCGTGGACGCTCAGAAACGAGAAGTTCAACGATGTGGTTTGGCTAAGCACAGTGAGATCATTGTCCGAAGCTGCGTCGGGCTCCGATCCGCAGGATGGGGGTCCAGCGCCGCCTCTGGCAAGGCGATCAATAACAACCGCCAAGGGAATTTGCCCACGTTACGGCCCGCGATCCTGTTAGCGGGATCGTCCTCTTGGCTTTTCCAGCAACACGTTAGGCTCCACACCAAGCGCCTTCGCGATTCGCTCGACAACATCGAGGCTGGCGCTGTTGGCGGAACGCTCCAGGTCGCTCATGTAACCTCGACTAACCCCGGCAGCATCTGCCAGTGCCTCTTGCGACAAACCGCGATTAGCTCGCCACAGGCGCAAGTTACGAGCGAAGACCTCCCGGAGAGTCATGCCCGGGAGTCAAGCTATTGCCCGGTATAGGGGACACCCGATATAGGGGACAAAGGACTAATTCTGTGAGGTTACGGGCTGACGGGGTTACGATGAAAAGCACCAAGATCGCCTCGCGTCTAATGACACTGGCCGCACTCGTCATTGGTCTTTGCAGCCAAACGCTCGACAGCGATGCGGCGGATTCCACAGCCGCGTCCAAACCTCGCGCGTCCCACCCGGCAGTGCAACAGAAGCGAGTGACTGTCTACGTGCACGACTTGGATCGAGAGATTGAAGTTGATCCGCGTTTCCACAGCATGACACTTGAGCAGCAGAACGCGGAGGTTGACCGGGCGGTCGAGACATTTCTCAAAGGCCAACAGCAGGAGTCGGCCAAGAGCAAGAAAACTAATGCTGCGGCAACCTCCGTCACTCCCGATTCGACGTGGAAAGAATTCCAGCTTGAGGCGTTCGGATGGCGCATCGAACTGAAGTGCTCCGGCAACCCGCCGAATCTGCAAGGCCCAAACCCGTCGGCGATTGGTCAAAAGCTTGTTGAAGCAGTGGACGCTGGCCGATGTGTTGTTGGGCGTCTGGCACTTGAAGGAACGATCACGAAGGATGTCGCCGATTTCGGCGTCGCCGCTATCAAATCGCACAAGCGCTATTCGTCTGTTGGTGATCCCTATGGGTCGGAAAACAGTTGCGGTAGACCTCCATGGCTCAATCTAAATTCTGATGGAGGTTCGCTTCGAGAGGCATTGCGGATTGGCCGGGCAATCAGAGCGGTGGGAATGACCACGGTGGTCGCTGGTCGTTGCCATAGCGCGTGTGCATTCCTCTACTTTGCCGGTGTCGAAAGATGGAACGCTGGCACAATTGGTCTGCACCGCCCCTATTTTTCACCATCGGCGAAAGGCGCAACCAAGCGTGACGTTGCGACGGCGATGTCGACCATAAAACGCGAGCTTGAGGCGTACTTCGATGAGATGGGGTTGGAGCGTTCGCTGCTGGATTTCATTCTCCGCATTGGTCCAGACGGCATCGAGACCTATGAGAGTCCTTCGCGCCCCGTTGCAGATACCGACCCTGCTTATGAGGAGTGGTTTCGATTGAATTGCCGCCAGCGACAAGATGAGAGAAGGCGGGCCTACTTGATTGACCGCTTCGGAGACCGATGCGGCATGAAGTGGTGGCAGTTGCTGGAGTCGAAGGACGCGCTACTAGCGAAATGCAATCGTTCCGCAGATAGGCCCTCGGCACACTACTGTGAAAGGGAGGTTCTGGATAAGCTCGCTGTCATCGACACGATTCTTCTCGACGAAATGAAGGTGGGTTACAGCGTCCTCGAACCTAAAGAGTTCTGCAGCAAGTGGAGCTTCGACCGCTGACCCGGCTGCTCGGTACTCAACGGCAAGGTCCGAGCAACAACACCAGCGTTCGACCCTTTAACGGTTTTTTGGAAGACGGGGGTGGGGTCTCGGGTTCGCCGACGCGAGATGCCCTTGGGGCCCCTTGAGCCTCAATCGTCCTTCGCGTTATCCGCGCCTGCCTCCGTCTCCACTCGCACTCGCTCTCTCATCAACGCCTCGATCAGGCGTCGCTGCTTCGGTGGTAGCAAGTGGTGCAGGTCGGTTCGCTCCATCATCTGATCAAGAAGGGGACCAAAGACTGCACGAAGCTCGGGCGGCATCGGTTGCTTCTTCTCAGTCATGTTGGTTATCCCCTCTCGTTACCCGCAGAAAGGGCGCGATAGACCGACGCCTTCGACAGACCATATTCGGCCATCAGGTCACGGACCAACCTTCCTTCGCTTCGCTTCCGTCGCAAGTCCAGAGCCTGCTCGTCCGACAGCTTCGCCGTGCGACCGAACGCGACGCCGCGAGCCTTGGCCTTTGCGATCCCCTCCATCTGCCGCTCTTTGCGAATGTCGGCCTCGAACTCGGCGATGACCGCGAGAAGACCAAGCAACGCTTTGCCCGACGAGGTCGACGTGTCGATCTGCTGGTCCAGCACCTGGAGGGCAACACCCTTGCGCTTTAGGGTCTCGTAGATCGTGTAGAGGTGGGCCGTCGACCGTGCGAGACGGTCCAATTTGGTGACCACCAGAGCGTCACCCTCTCGGACATACTCAAGGCACCGGTTCAACTCTCGCCTCGCGCCATCGAGCCCTGATCGCTTCTCCGAGAAGACCTTGTCGCACCCCTTCAGCCGGTCGAGTTGAATGTCGAGGCTTTGCCCCGCCGAACTCACCCGAGCGTATCCAACACGCGCCATGTCTCACAACCTTATAAACGTTACGATACCAACGTTATGAGACATTGAATGAGACACGTCAATCGGAGGGCCTCAAAAAGTGTACTTCATGAGACTCCTTGGCTGCTGAAATACCCCCAAGAGTCAGCCCCATACTAGGATGATAATGTCTTTATAATTCATGGCCTTAGGGTCACACCACCGGTTCATAGCAGGACCATTTTCACAAGCAGAGACAGGTAAATAAGAAGTCGGCCTTCGGTGCCTCCAGAAGTTCTGACGTGACTATTGTTCTATTGGACGGATGGGAACTTCGGGGGGGGCGTCGTCGCAGGGGTCCACGATCCAGTCTAGGCCCCTCTCGCGCTTCGACCATTCGAGGGTGAAGCCTAGCCTTCGATAGGCACCTTTCGACGGCCTTCGTGCGAGAGTTCTTTGAGGCGCTGAATTAACTTCTCGCGCTTCTTGTGTGGCTTGCTACCTACTGGGATTCGGAACCGACGAATAAGTCGATCTATCTCCCGAATGTCCTTGTTGATCTTTCTCATCTCCGCCCGAGCCTTGTTCGTGAGCGGATGCGGATTCGGTCGGTGACTCTTTGGCAACGGCTCCACGTCCGCTTCGACAGCGGCGTAGTAGCGATACTCGCTCTCCTTATGCTGCCACTTAGCCATTCAGACTGATCCTCGTTCAGACCTTCAGACTGATGCGACTCCGAGCACCAAATTGGCGAGCAAACTCTGTCACAGTCGTGTCACAACGCGCTATCGAAAATCGACAGATTCCGACTCTCCACTTCTACTTGAAGACCGAATCCGCGTGAGGTACAGATTCGCAGTAATCGGTTGATTCAATAGGGATTCTCGACACGGCGAACTCGCGGCGCTTCGGACCAAACTCATAGGGCAGTTTGTTTCGCGCTGCCCTCCGAAGGCAGAGGTCGCACGTTCGAGTCGTGCTGGGTGCGCCAGCCTTCGCCTGCGGCTACGGCTGGCACACCGGCCTGAGCATACCTGGCGAAGGCTGCCCGCCGTGGCCCCTTGGCGTAGGCGGGCGCTCAACACATTCGCTGCAAGCCCCATGCCCCCCGATAGGACCGCCAACGTCGGTCCGTGATTTGGTCACGACGACGACGATGTTGTTGAGCCATGCATGCCGCTGGTTCCCGGTCTCAAAAAACGGCGCCGCGCGAAAGTAGCAGCGCCATGTGCCGGCCGGATCAGTCATCAATGCCAGGCCTGCCCTCGGGCGAAAGCACGGCTGAGTCGAAGATGATATGCTCCTCGACCGCCATACCCTCGACGATCCGAAAGCGATCGACACCCAGGAACTTACGCTGTTTCCCGTGGATGACGCTGGATGTCTCCCACGCGATATAGAGCATGTCGCCGTTGCCCGCGCAGTCGAGGGGCGTGACCGTCATGCCTGGGAACGTGGCGAGCATCCCGTCCATGTAGCCGATGTATTCAGCCCCCGATATCGACGGAGAACCGGTGAAATGGATCTTGGCGTCGGCTCTGATGAGCTCCGCCACGCGCGGACCGGAGGGCGCATTCCAGAACGACTTGAAGCGCTCGTAGAAGTCCCGGTGCTCGGGGGTGAGGGACGTCTTGGGTCCGTTAGGCATCGTGTGCTCCTGTGATTTTTCAGTTCCGTCGTTCGAATTATGTGCGCTGCGCACATACTGTCAAGTTGAAAAATGTGCACCCCGCACGTATCTTGTCCGCGCATGACGAACCGCACAGCCAATCTGCTCGGTGTTGTGGGCTTGGCGGTCGCCGATCGCATCGAGAAGGCGGCACGCGACATCCTGAGCCACGCCGGCGAAACGCCGGCGGCGCTCGTCGTCATCGGCTACGGCACCGGCCCGTCCAACGATCAAATGCGCCGCGTTCTCAGACTGTCACACCCGGGAACCGTGCGCCTGATCGATCGCCTTGTCGCGGACGGCCTCGTCGAGCGTCGCGAAGCGCGCGACAAACGCGCGATCGCGCTCTACCTCACCAAGCGCGGCAAGGCGCTCCGCGAAGAACTTCTCAAGGAACGATTGGCCGGCATCCGCGAACTTCTGGCGCCGTTGACCGGCGCCGAGCAGGAGACATTGGCGGCCCTCATCCACAAATTGCTGTCGTCGATGGAGACAACAGATTTCGAACGCCGCACGCTCTGCCGCATGTGCGACAATCGCGTCTGCACCAACTGCCCCATCCCGGCCGACTTCGCGGCGACACCCGGCGAATAGCCCCCAATGCGTCAATTCGAGCAAAGCTTCACCGCCCGCGCCGCCGACATCGACGAACTCGGCCACGTCAACAACGCGGTCTGGGTGCGTTGGGTTCAGGATCTTGCTACCGCCCACTGGGCCGCGGCCGCAACGCCCGCACAGATCGCCGCCTATATCTGGGTCGTGGTCCGCCACGAGATCGACTACCTCGGCAATCTGAAAGAAGGCGAGAGCCTCACCGGCCGCACCTGGGTCGCGAAGGAAGCCGTCGGCGCAAAATTCGACCGCTACGCCGAATTCTCGAAAGCCGGCCGCGTTATCGTCCGCGCCCAAACCACCTGGGCCATTCTCGATCGGGCAAGCACAAGACCCATCCGCGTCCCGAAAGACGTGGTCGAACGGTTCGACCCGGGCGCTGGCGAAGTTCGGTGACAAGCGACAGCCCACGCATTCGCTCACGTCCCGCAAAACGTCTGCGTCACGCGCTCGTGCGGCGCGGGTGGCGCTGCCAGGTCGGCAAACGCCGCGTCGTCGTCGAACGGCCGCGCGAGCGCGGCATGTAGGCGTTCGAACGGCGCAAAGTCGTCCGCGACGGCTGACGCAATCGCCTCTTCGATCCGATGGTTGCGCGGGATCAGCGCCGGGTTGACCGCGCGCATCGCCGCCGCCCGCGCGGACGGCGAGGCCGTTTCTCGCTGAAGCCGCGCCCGCCAACGCGCAAGCCATCCCTCGATCGCAGACGTCTCGCCGAACAGAGCAAGCAAGTCCTCGCCGCCCCGCATGTCCGCGGCCGCATCGCAAAGCCGCCGGAACGCAAGCGTGAAGTCGGCCCGCCCCGCATGCATCGCCGCAAGCAAAGCCTCGATCAACGCCGGATCCTCGGCCTCTTCCCGCGCGAGCCCGATCTTCGCGCGCATGCCCGCCTGCCACGCTAAAGCGAAACGCGCACCGAACGCCTCGATTACCTCTGTCGCGGCCGCGATCGCCTTGTCCGTGTCCGGATCGATCAGCGAGAGCAGCGTCTCGGCGAACCGCGCTAAATTCCACTGCGCGATCGCCGGCTGGTTGGCGAACGCGTAGCGCCCGCCATGATCGATCGAACTGAACACGGTCGCCGGATCGTACGCGTCCAGGAACGCGCACGGTCCATAGTCGATCGTCTCGCCCGCGACCGCCATGTTGTCGGTGTTCATCACGCCGTGCACGAAACCGACATGCATCCAGCGCGCGATCAACGACGCCTGCCGCGCCGCCACCGCTTCGAGCAGTGCGAGATACGGCCGCGCCGCGCCCGCAATCTCCGGATAGTGCCGCGCAATCACATAGTCCGCGAGCAGCCGCACCGCGTCATCGTCCCGCCGCGCGGCAAAGTACTGAAACGTCCCGATCCGCACGTGACTTGCCGCAACCCGCGTGAGCACCGCACCGGGCAGCACCTCTTCGCGCATCACCTTCTCGCCGGTCGCGACCGCCGCAAGCGAACGCGTCGTCGGCACGCCGAGCGCATGCATGGCCTCGCTCACGATGTACTCGCGCAGCACCGGCCCGAGCGCCGCCCGCCCGTCGCCGCGCCGCGAAAACGGTGTTGGTCCGGAACCCTTGAGCTGCACGTCGCGCCGCACGCCGGCCGCATCGACGACCTCGCCCAACAGCAGCGCACGCCCGTCGCCGAGCTGCGGCACGAACTGCCCGAACTGATGCCCCGCATAAGCAAGCGCGATCGGCTCCGCATCGGCTGCGATCTCGTTGCCTGAAAACAACCCCGCCGCTCGCGCTTCGATCGCTTCGACATCGAAGCGAAGCTCGCGCGCCAGGGCGCGGTTGAACGCGACCACGCGCGGCGCCATCACGTTCTGCGGTTCGACCCGCGCGTAGAACCGGTCCGGCAAACGCCGGTAGGAATTGTCGAACCCGAGCCGGATCATCGCGACGCCCAAAATTGTCGAACGTAAGAACTAACCCGCGACCGCCTACCGCCACAACGACTGGCTGGTCAGCTTCCCTGTGCCGGTCTCCACGAACACCACCAAAGGCTCGCTCAGCTTGTTCGGCATCGGCGGGCGCGTCCCCACAAAGGCGAGCACGTCCGCCCCGGGCAAAATCTGCTTCAATTGGAACCGATCGAGGCTGGTGTCGGTGCTCCAGATCGCCTTGCCCTCGAAGTCGACGCGCGACACGACCAGCGTGCCCGCCTGCCCCGGCGCGGACGTATGGATCATCAAAGCGCTGTCGGGGTTCTTCAAGCGCAACGGCTCGGACTTCTCGTCTATGCGCAAGAACGCGGCCTCGAGGAATTCCGTGCCGCTGAGCGACGAAACCGTGCGCACGCGATACCGGCTGCCGTCGGACGATGGTTCGAGTACCGCCTTGCTCAGCCGTCGCGTCACCCGCGCCTCGCCGGCACTCTCGACGGACCGGATCCACTTGCCGGGCTTGAAGTCGCCCGCGAGTTCGTCCGGCGAATGAAGCCCCAGCCACGCACCAGACGCAGTCATAACGCCGGCCGCCAGGTGATCGGCCACCTCCCGCCGTTCGAAGCGCGCATTCGACGGCTTCGGCGCCGTGGGCGTGGCCTTCCAGGTTTCCGGATCGACGTCGACGGCTCCACTTCGATCGATGCGCATGACGTGGAGTTTCCCTGCGATGACATCCATGCCGCGAGGATCGTCCCACCACGTGGGATCGAGGCCCGGGTTGGCCGCGCGAAGATCCTTCGGCGTGACCAGCGTGAAGTCGTCCAAACGCACACCGTAGAACCCCATGGCGTCGAACCAGACCGTGCGGCCGTCGCTGCCCATGATGCGCGCCAACGTATAGCCATGGGACGAAAGCCTTCCCACGACCGGAACCAAGTGCGGCGCCGAACCGTCCAACGGGGTCAACAAGATGCTGAGGCTCGTCGTCGCGTTGCCGCCCCGCCCGCTCAAGTCCCGAAAATGCGGATCGGTCGTTTGGATGAGCGTGGCGACGCCGCCGGGTCGCGCGTGATCGGTCGAATCGTAGCGCAGGCTCTCGTTCAACGGCACGCCGCTGACGGGCACGACGGTGAACGCCCTTTGGACGAACCAGAACAATCCGCCGCCGACGAGAACGGCGACCAGCACGCCGATCGCCAGCATCGACTTGAGATCTCGAAGCCGATGAACGAACGCCGCCGCCTTCGCCCGATCCGAGGAAGCCGCCGGTGCGACCGGTGCACCGCCACGCACCTGCCGAAGAACGATGTTCCCGCTCAGCTCGTCAATCGCCGCGGTGCAGGTGGGCGCACGTTGCCGGATCACCTCATCGGCGACGACGCGCAGGATGCGCGCGCGCTTGTCCATCGCCCATGTATGCGAGCGCTGCCAATCCTCCCGCGATCCCATGCTCACGATCGCAACGGCGTCGTTGCCGCCGAACTCCCAAGTGCCGCTGATCGTATGCAGCCCTTCGCCGTATTCCACACGGCCCTCGCGGCCGTTCTCGATGATCGTAACCCGCCCCAATGCAGACCCTCTCACGCGCACCCGTCGTCGATCTTGCAAATGCCGGCCTCCGCTACCGGCACGGCGCCACTGCTCGCGGCGGAGAGGCCGCCGAGAAAGAGCCCGAACGCAAGATCGTCTTCCGCACCGAACGAATGCCGCGCAATTCGGCCCAAGGGATCGATGACGACCGTCGAGGGTGTCCCGCGCATACCGTAGGCGGCCATCGTCTTCGGGATCGGCTGCCCCTCGCCCGGCGCGTCCACCGCGACAGGAAAGGCAATGCGGTACTCGTGCAGAAACGCTTCGAGCGAAATCGGCGTCATCGCATCGTGATGCTCGAAGACGGTATGAATGCCCAAAACCTGCACCCCGCCGCCGCGCGCGATCTCATGCAGCTTCTTGGCCTGCGGGATCGAATGCGCGACGCAGCCCGGGCACAGCATCTGAAATGCGTGCAGCACGACGATCTTGCCGCGCAATCCGGCAAGCGTGATCGGCGTCGGCGTGTTGAACCACCGCTGCACCTGCAGTTCCGGCGCAAAGGGACGTTCGTTCGTCATGGCAAGGCTCCGCGCGAGGGCGAGAGCAGCCACCATACCGGCGCGAAGCGCCGCCGCTCAACCTATTGCTGCGGCTGCTCGGCCTGGCAGAGTTGGCCCGCACCCCACGGCGAGGACGCGTCGCAATTGGTGACGACGCAGTACTCGAGCGGCACGCTGCTCGCGTTGCGGACGAACACGAAGAAGCTGATTTGGCCGAAATCCGTCGCGGCGAACTTGGTGGGCAGGTCGCAATAGAACTCGAACTTGCCTTCGCGGAAGCGGACGCTGGCGTTGCAGACTTCTTCGTTGCGCAACGGGGTCACGCGCCTGGCGACCTGAACCGTCACGTCGTTCCAGCTCGTTTCCGGCGCGACCGAACTCAAGTCGGAATAGGGTCCCGACGACTGGCCCGTATAGGTGTATTGCGGCTGCACGCGGACCATCAGATAGCCGGGCTCGCGCACGACCGGCCCGCCGGTCGCGGCCGCTTGCGACCCCGTCGCGCTCGAATAGCCGTCCTGCGACGCGTTCGTCTCGTCCGACGGTTCGATATAGGCGATCATCTCCTCGAGTTCCCATTGCGCCTCGAGCTGCTTCGAACCGGAGCCCGACGAGAAGAACTGCCGGTCGCATTCCGCCCTCAGCCGCGGCAGGCTGACCGTACAGGTCTTGCATTCGTCGCTCGACTGTCCCGTGAGGCGCAGCCAGAGCCAGAACAGCAACGTCCCCAGTATGATCGCGACCAGCACGACCAGCGCGTACTCGATCAGCCGCTTCCAACCCATCACGCCCGTCCTTCGCCCGTCATCGTGAGCGCACTCAATTCGCCTTCGGCACCGATTGCGGCGGCGCCACGTCGTAGGTGCGCGGCTCGTTTTCTTCCTCCGCCGGCGCCGTCGCCGCCGGCCGCAGCGAGTCCGGCCACTTCACCTTCGGCTTCTCCACGAAGAGATTGATGATGAGCACGACCGCGATCGCCAGAATTGCGGCGATCATGAGAATGAACCACGTACGCCCGTCCGCGCGCTTCAGCCCGTCCGCCACCGACACCGGTGTGCTGAACAGTTTGTGCTCCTGATCCGTCATGCCCGTATCCCATGGGGCGGCGCCTCAGTCGTCGCATCGCGTACCGGTCATCCGGAACGCGCCTTTGCCGAACTCGCGCTCCGACCGGGACGTGCAGTCGCCGCCGTAGCACACACAATAGCCGTCGTCGCACTGGATGTCGTTGAGCGTCGCCCCGCCCAAAACCCCGGATTCGAGGTCGAACCCGGCTTTGCGGGCATGAACGATGCGGTTTTCCCTGAGGTCGAGTGTCGCTCCCGCATTGGCCGTGATGCCCCGCGCCGGATAGGCGATCGTCACGCGGCGCACGTTGCCTTTGACGCCGCCGCCGAAGCGCAGGCCGTCCCCGTAACCGGCGACCGTGCTGTCGTCGATGAAGAACTCGGCGCTCGGCATATCGGGCAGAGACGGCAGATCGTCGTCGCTTTCGCCGCCGCCGATCATGATGCCCGCTTCGCCCGGCCCGTGCCGGCGAATCTCCGACGCATCGCCGCGCTTGACCTCGACCCGGTTGAACGTGACCGGATAGCGCCCCTGCATGTCGACATAGACGCCGACCTTGCCGCCTTTGATCAGCGTGTCTTTGAAGGTTGCGCTGCCGACGTTGAGCCGCACGACGTGATACGACTTCGGCCCGCTCGCAAAACGGCTGCCGGTTGCCGAAACCAAGCCCGCCTGCTCGGCGTTGATCGCTCCTTCCTTCGCGCGCACGGTCGATTCGGTCGCGACAAGCGAACCGCCCAACACCTTGATCGCATCGCCGTCGCCGCGCCAGGCGACGTTCACGCGGTTGAGTTCGAGCTTTCCGCCCCGCCCGACGAGACATCCCTCGATGTCGACGCCGCGGAACGACACGACCGACTGCCCGTAGGGCGGCGACACGCTCGCACACGCCTGGCCGTAAAGCGTCGCGCGGCCGCCGCCGTCGTGGTCATCCGACTCGATCGAAACGCCCTGATCGATCGTCAGACCCGAAATGCTGCACGGCGCCCCTGGCAGCACGATGATCCGCGCGCCCTCGCGCGCATGCTCCAGCGCCTCGCCGATCGAAGAATACGTGCGGTGTTCCGGCCGCCCGCAGCTGACGAACAGCCTGCGCCCGCTCGGCCTGCGCTCGTGATGGTACCAGTCGTTGTAGTCCGGATCGCGATCCCAATCGCGGTCGCGGTGCCGATAGCGCCATTTCTTCTTTTTCTTCTGCTCGCCGCAGCAGAGTTTGATGTTCGGAAAGCCGTACGGATCGCTGACCGGGTCCATCTGCGCTTCGGCCTGCGCACCCGAATAGGCGTTGACCGGCGAGCTGTCGGCGGCGAGGAAAAGGCCGCCGGCGGCCAAAACCGCCGCTGCGAAGACACGCGCCGTGGCGCTTGCGCGAAAACTATGCCGCATGTTCCTCATCCTGTCCCCAGATCACTCGCTTGGGCGTGACACGCCGTCAGTTCGTTTCCTCGGTACCGTCCTGGTCTTGGGTCTGCTGCTGCTGCGCGCGCTCGCGCTCGCGCCGGCAGCGCCTGGTCTTGCACTCGTCGGTCTGCACCGGCGCCGTTTCGAGAATGCGCAGGAACTCCGCACGCACCGGCTGGAAGCCCGCCGTCGCCGAACCCTGCCGGAAGCGCGTCGCGCGATCCTCCGACTTCTCGACGCCGTCCGCGCCTTGCGTATAGAGTTCGGACAGCGCGTACATCGCCTCGCCGTCGCCCTGCTGCGCCGCGGCCAGAAGCCACTTCTCGGCGCGCACATAGTCGGTCACGACGCCCACGCCCTTCACGTACATGATGCCGAGCACGCGCTGAGCCCGCGCATAGCCGCGCACCGCGCCGATCTGCACAAGCCGCGTAAGCTGGATCGCGCTCAGCGAGCCGGTTTGTGGATCGCCCAGGAAGTCTTGATACTTCGAGATCGCGCGCGCCATTTCGCGCCCGCCGTCGCCGCGGAAGAAGCCGAGGAACTGCAGCAGATCGCGCCGGATCGGCTGCGGGATCAGCCGCTCGCCGAGCGCAAGCGCCTGCGCCCGCTTGGCACTGACCGTGCATTCGTCGCTGTGCACGAGGCCCGACGGCGTCTCGCCGCGATAGCGCGTTTCGGCGGCGTAGAACTCAAACGGCGCGAGCCAGCGCTGTGCCTTCGCTTTCGCCAGCACGTCCGACCCCGCGCCCTTCTGGTCGCTGCCGGACGTCGTCGAGGACCCGCTGCCGTTCGAGCGCCCTTTGAGCGCGTCGATATAGGCTTTGGCGATCGGATGGCCCGCGCGATCGGCGAGCTGATAGAACACCATCGCCTCGATCGCGTTCGTCGGAAACACGCCGGCCGCGCTCTCGCTCAGATTATAGCGCGAGCACGAACTGCTCTGCGTAAGCCAGCCGAACCAATCGCTGCTGGAGCAGAGCTTGCCGCTCCACACATCCGCGCCGAACGACGTCGAGCCGCCCGTGCCCGGATAGCCCGAACCCGACCCGTAGCCGCTGCCCGGCGGTTGATAGCGTGCGGGCCCGCCCGGACCGATCGGCCGGCGCCAGCGTCCTTGCGGCGCCACCGAGATCGGCCCCGCCGACCCTTCGTGCCGTTCGCGAATCGAGGGATCGTGCAGTTGGCCGAGCAGGATGAAGCCTTCGCCGCCGCGGCACGATTCGATGTAGGTCACGCGATTGCGGACGTCGATGCGCTCGTCCTGAAGAAGGTTGCGATAGATCTCGCGCGCGTCGCCGTCGGCCTGCACCAAACGCGACACGACCGCATCCGCCGCCGAGTCGACGTGCACGTGATCGAAGATCGCCGAGTTGCGTCCGGCGAGGAAGTACCACACGAACGCTTCGACCGGATCGTAATAGCCTTTGTCGTCTTCGCGCTTGGCCGAATAGATGTCGCCGAGTTTCACCTGTGCGAAGAAATCGTTCTCCTGCCACGCCGCGCGGCGGCACAGACGAATCGCTTCGTCCTTGCGGCCGAGCTGATACGAGCGTTCGCATTCGGCGACGTCGGCCTGCGCCGGCGCGAACGCACCGAGGGCCGCAACCGACGCGGCGGCCAGAAGCGAGGCTCGCGCGAACGCCGAAACGCGTTGCGTGACCTTCGAGAAGCTCCGTTCAGCTTGCGCGCGCTTCCGTTGCATGTGTCCCCTCAACTGACGACGGCGATACAAACCCAGGTAGACCACGCTGATCGCAATCCTTGTTGACTCAGACGTTCGAACTTGCGCGCATTCAGCGTCAGGCGACGAACTTGTGTCAAGCGCGCGGAACTAGAAAAGCCTGATAATATCGAGGAGTTAGGCGATGTTTCGCACAGCTCACACGAAGAGGATCAACTCATGCGAGCGCACGTAAAACTGGTGATGCACAGGCGCGTTCGGATCGTGGGTTGCAGCCCGTTGCAATTTGTGGTCGTGGGGATTCGGGCTTAACTAAGAAATACCTTTGGTGCCTGAGCAGGGATTCTCCAACGCGGCGAATAGGGGTGAAAGCGATGACTCTCGAAATTGATGTGTTTTGGTCGTTCCGCTCGCCGTACTCGTATCTCGCCGCACCTCAGATGGTTGCACTGGAAAAAAAATTTGATCTGCGCTTCGCGGTGCGTCCCGTCTATCCGATCGCGGTCCGCCTCGACGGTTGGTTCAAGAACGCGAACCCGATGTGGCTGCCTTATCTCGTGCGCGACGTGAAGCGCGAGGCAGAGCGTCTCGGCATTCCCTTCGCCTGGCCGCGCCCCGATCCGATTCGCATGGATCTGGCGACCGGCGAAGTGCCGAAAGATCAGCCGTACATCCATCGCCTCACGCGTCTCGGTGTTGCTGCGGCCGAGCGCGGACGCGGACTTCCCTTCATCCATGAAGTGTCGTCGACGCTCTACGGCGGTCGCATCGAGAACTGGCATGAAGGCAATCATCTGGCCGATGCCGCGTCGCGCGCGGGGCTCGATCTCGCCGAACTCGACCGCGCGATCGAACGGGATGCAGAGCGCTTCGAGGCGTTGATCGGAGCGAATCAGGACGCGCAGCGCCAAGCCGGCCACTGGGGCGTGCCCACATTCGCCTTCAAGGGCGAGCCGTTCTTCGGCCAAGACCGCATCGACGCGCTGCTCTGGCGTCTCGGCCAGCACGGCCTTAAGCCCCGCGCTTGATCCACATCAAGGTGCTGGGCAGCGCCTCGGTCCAACGTGCAAACGGGAGAGATTACGCCGGAGCGAACGACCAATGGCGAACGCAGAACACGCCGCCGAACGCTCGATGCCGCCGCGCCTGCGCTTGCGTGCACCGACGATGGATGATCCGTGGCGCTGGCTTGCCGCCGGTTGGCGCGACACCTGGCGCACGCCGTGGCTAAGCTTGGGTTACGGCGCCGCGTTCGTAGCGCTCGGCTTGCTCGTGACTTACGGCTTCTGGCTCGCAGGCCTTGAGTCGATCGTGCCCGCGCTCGGCGCCGGCTTCGCGCTTCTGGGCCCCGTCCTCGCCATCGGCCTCTACGAGATGAGCCGCCGCTACGAGGCCGGCGAACCCGTCTCGCTGCGCACCACGATCGCCGTGCGGCTTCCCTCGGCGCCGCAAATGGCCTTTCTGGCCTACGCGCTGATGTTCATCTACTTGCTGTGGGTGCGCCTCGCGACGCTGAACTACGCGCTGTTCACCTACGGCGACTACACCCCGATCGAGGAATTCGTGCGCTTCGCGCTCACGACGGAGTCGGGGCTGACGATGATCGTCGTCGGCACCGCGATCGGCGGCGCGCTTGCCTTCGTCGCCTATGCGATCAGCGTCGTTTCCGTTCCGATTCTGCTGCGCCACGACGTCGACGTCCTGAGCGCGATGGCGGCGAGCATCGGAACGGTGATGCGCCATCCGGGGCCGATGCTGCTGTGGGCCTGGCTGATCGCCCTGCTGACCGCGATCGGCATCGCGACGCTGTTCTTCGGGCTGATCGTCGTCTTCCCCCTGATCGGTCACGCGACCTGGCACGCCTACCGCACGATCGTGGCGGGGGAAGAGCCCTCAGCGCGCTGATTCGTCCTCGTCGTCCATCAGGATGCGGTGTGCCGCACCGTCGAGGTCGTCGTATTGCCCGGACTTCAGCGTCCAAAAGAACACCCACACGCCGAGCGCCCCAAGCGCGATCGCGGCAATCGTCAAGAGGAGAAACGCGTCCATCGCTGTTATCTCCGCGCAAGCCTGAGCGCGTTCAGCATCACGATCAGCGAAGAGGCCGACATCGCGACCGCCGCGATCAGCGGCGTCACTTGACCGAACGCGGCGAGCGGCACCGCTGCGAGATTGTAGACCGCCGCAAACGCAAAGTTTTGGAACACGAGCCGCCGCGCCGCGCGCGCCACGTCGACGGCCTCGGCAAGCGGCGCAAGATCCTCGCCTTGCAGCACCATGTCCGCCTGCGCCTGCGCGGCGTCGGCAGCAGTGCCCGGCGAGACCGACACATGCGCGAGCGCCAGCGCCGCCGCATCGTTCAGCCCGTCGCCGGCCATCAGCGTCCGCCGCCCTTGCGAACGCAGTTCGTCAAGCCGCGCCGCCTTTTGCGCGGGATCGCTCGCCGCGCGCCACCGCGCGATTCCCGCGTCGCGCGCGATCGCGGCCGCCGGCGCGTCACGGTCGCCCGAGAGCATCTCGACCTCGAGCCCGCGCGCGCCCAGCGCCGCAACCGTCGCCTTGGCGTCCGCGCGCAGCCTGTCTTCGAACGCAAAGACCACGGGTGCCGAGGAGCCTTTGCGGAACCAAAGCTGCGGCGCGCCCGCCGCACCGTCCGTGACCCCGGCCCACGCCGCCCGCCCGAGCCTCAAGGTCACGCCGTCGACCGTCGCCTCAAGCCCCTCGCCCGGCACTTCGCGCACATCCGTCAACACCACGCCGGGTCCGGCCGCCTCAGCGAGCGCGCGCGACAAAGGATGTTTGCTGGCCCGCGCAAGACTTGCCGCAAGCTCGAGGTCGCCCGCTGGAACGTCACCTCGATTCACGAGCTTCGGCCGCCCGGCCGTCAGCGTGCCCGTCTTGTCGAACACGACCGTGTCCGCTTCGGCCAACCGCTCCAGCGCATCGCCTGACTTCACGAGCAAGCCCGCGCGGAACAACCGGCTGGTCGCCACGATCTGCACGGCCGGCACGGCAAGCCCCAGCGCGCACGGACACGTGATGATGAGCAGCGCGATCGCATTCGTCAGCGCCGGCTGCAGCGAAAGCCCGAACGCCATTCCGCCCAGAAACACCGCAAGCGCCATGCCGTGCACGGCCGGCACATAAAGCGCCGCCGCACGGTCCGCGAGGCGCACATAACGCCCGCGCGTCTGCTGCCCCGCCTCAAGCAGCCGGGCCATCTCGGCGACGAGCGAATCTTGCACCCGCGCCACCGCCCGCACCGTCAGCGCCTGCCCCAACACCAACGATCCGCTCTTCAGCGCGTCGCCGGCCTTGACTGCGACGGGCAGACTTTCGCCGGTCACCAGCGACACGTCCGCCTCTCCCGCACCGCTTTCGATCACGGAGTCGACCGGCGCCCGATCGCCGGCCGAGAGCAGCAGCCTGTCGCCGGGCGCGATATCGCGCGCCGCCACGACGTCGCATTGTCCGCCCGCGCCGATGCGCCGTGCCGTAACGGTCTGCATCGCCGCCAGATCCAAGGCCGCCGTGCGCGCCTTGCGGCGCAGCAAATGATCGAGATACCGCCCGATCAATAACAAAAACGGCAGGCTGACCGCCGCATCGAAATAGGCGTAGTGCCCGCCTTGCGCCGCCTCGACGACGCTCAAACCCAGTGCGAGAAGAATGCCGAGCGTGATCGGCACGTCCATATTCGCTTGTCCGCGCCTGAGGCTCGCGCCGGCGGAGCGGAAGAACGGCCGCCCTGCATAGAGCGCCGCCGGAATGGCGACGATCCCCGATATCCAATGGAGCAGCGTGCGCGTCCCCTCGCCCATCTCGCCGTCGAGACCCGCCCAGATGCAGATCGACAGGAACATGACGTTCGATGACGCGAAGCCGGCGACCGCCAGACAACGCAGCAGGAAGCGACCTTCTTCGTCGTCCTGGCGGATCATCGCGTCGGGATCGTAGGGAAACGCCTCGAACCCAAGTTCGCCGACGCGCGCGACGATGGCATCGGCCGTCGTTCGCCCTTCGCGCCAGCGCACCGCAAGCTTGGCCGTCGAAAGATTGACGCGCGCCTCCTCGACGTCGGGCAGCGCCTTCACGCCGCGCTCGATCTTGGCCATGCAGCCCGCACAGCGCATGCCCTTCACGGCAAGTTCGAGCTTCGCAAAACCCTGCCGCTCGCGCCGCACGAACGGCGCCGGATCGATGCGCAGCGTTTGGCTGAACGTCGCCGTCGTCATTTGAGCACGACCCGCCGCTCGGCTTCGAAGCTGTGCGCGTCGTCCTTCGCCCGCGCAATCACGTCCCACTGCCCCGCGGCGAGCACGCCGAGTTCGGCGCGATAGGCGCCGCTGCCGATAGCTTGAAGCCCGACGGTCCTATCCAACCGCGCATCTGTCGGCCGCCGGAGCGTCGCCTCCACGTCGAGCGAACTGAGCGCGCCTCCGCTGCTGTCGGCGATCGTGACGGTCAGCGTCGCCTTGCCGTCCGCCTGCGAGACGCCGATCGATGCTTTCCAGTTCAACGCCGCCTGCGCCGCCCGCGCGGCCAAAGTCTCGTTGTACGCGAGCCCGCGCAGATAGGGCTTGGCGACGTCCTCGCCCGAGAACGTCGAGATCGCGTAGGTCGTGAAGAGGACGTTCACGGCGATCGTGATACCGAAGAAACCCAGCATCATCGCGCCGACATGCCAGCCCTTGAGTTCGCGAATCATGATCCGCCTCCGTCGGAAAGAAAGACACTGTCCGTGCTGCGCGTCTCGCCGCTCGCCGCGTCGCTCATGCGGAACGTGACCGGCAACGAGGCCTCGGCCAGCGCCTCGCCCGGCACAGTCAGCAGAACGCGCAAGGTCCGAAGCCTGTCGCCTTCGACCTCGATTCTCGTAGGCAATGTCGCATCCTCGATGCCCACGATCTTCGCCGAGAAACCCCGGGGCCCTTCGATCGCGAGTGCGAGCGTCCGCCGCGCGTTGACCCGGTTCATGACCTTGACGGTGTAGGCGTTGCGAATAGAGCCGTCCGAGAGCCGGACGAACGTCGGATTGCGATCGCGAAGCACGTTGAGATCGATCGTCGCCCGGGTGGTCAGGCCGAAGAGCATGACTGCGGCAACCGCCGCAATCGCCGCGGCGTAGACGACAACGCGCGGTCGCACGAATCGGAACCGCACCGTGCCGCCGGCCGCTCGCCGCTGCAGGTTGTCGAGCGAGTCGTAACCGATCAAGCCCTTCGGCAACCCGACGCGCTTCATCACGTCGTTGCACGCATCGATGCACAGCGCGCAATTGATGCACTCCAGCTGATCGCCGTCGCGAATGTCGATGCCCATCGGGCATGCGGCGACGCATTGGTTGCAGTCGATGCAATGCCCGCGGCCTTCCCACGGTTGGCCCTTCTTGTGCGGTCCGCGCGGCTCGCCTCGGTAGGCGCGGTAGGTGACCATCAGCGTCTCGTGATCGATCAACGCTGCCTGAATGCGCGGCCAGGGGCACATATAGGTGCACACCTGCTCGCGCATGTGGCCCGCGAGCCAATAGGTCGTGAACGTCAGGATGCCGAGAAACAGGTAGGCCGTAGTGTCGGCGGTGCCTTGAAACAGGTTGGCCGCAAGCGTCGGCGCGTCGTGGAAATAAAGAACCCACGCACCACCCGTCGCCGCCGCGATCAGAAGCCACACGGCGTGTTTCGCCGACTTCTTCAACGCCTTCTCCGCCGTCCATGGCGACTTGTCGAGCCGGATGCGTTCGTTGCGATCGCCTTCGATCAGCCGCTCGACCATGATGAAGAGGTCGGTCCACACCGTCTGCGGGCAGGCATAGCCGCACCACACGCGCCCGAACAGCGCCGTCACGAAGAACAGGAACAGCGACGCCAGGATGAGCAGCCCCGTGACGTAGTAGATTTCCTGCGGCCAGATTTCGATCCAAAAGAAGTAGAACCGCTCCCGCGCGAGATCGACGAGCACCGCTTGATCCGGCGCGTTCGCCCCGCGCTCCCACCTGACCCACGGCAACACGTAGTAGATGCCGAGCATTGCAAACAGCCCGGCCCACTTCAGCAGACGGAAGTTGCCGTGCACGAGTTTCGGATAGATCGGCACGCGCGCGACATAGTCCCGCCGCACCGCGGCGCTGTTCGTCGCCCGGGCGTCGCTCTTCTGCACGCCGTCGGCCGCCAGTGCCTGCGTCTCCGCGGCCACCGCCTTCAGCGTCGAGAGAATCGGCGCGTCCATCGCACTCCAATCTCGAATGCACCGGCGGCGGACGCTTATTCGCCGCCGCCCAGACTGTGCACGTATACGGCCAAGGCATCGATCGTCATCGGATCGAGACGCGAACCCCAGGTCGGCATCACGCCGCCGCCGCCGCGCTCGATCTGCGCCTTGATCTCAAGCTTCGAACCGCCGTAGAGCCACTCGCGATCGGTCAGGTTCGGCGCCCCGAATTCGCGCAGACCCTTGCCGTCAGCGCCATGGCACGAGGCGCACTGCTCGGCGAACAGCGTCTGCACCCGGGCCGCCGCATGCGCATCGGCCTTCTGCCCCGCGATCGACAACACATACTCCGTCAGGTCGTCGATCTGCTTCGGTTCGAGCAGTTTGTCGCGCCCGAACGCCGGCATCAGCGAAGTGCGCGTCTCGGGATGCGTCGAGCGCACGCCGACGGCGATCGTCTTGCGGATGTCCTCGAGCTTGCCGCCCCAAAGCCACACGTCGTCGTTCAGATTCGGATAGCCCTTGAACCCTTGCGCACCCGAGCCGTGACAGGTTGCGCAATTGTCGCCGAACGCCGACTTGCCCGCCTCGCGCGCAAACTGCAGCAGTTCGGGATTGGACTCGATCTGATCGAGCGGTGCGTTCGCGAGCTGCCGGCCGAGCACTTGGCGCTCGGCCTTGAGCTTGTCGACCGCAGCCTTCACGTCGTCGCGCTGGGACTGATCGAGGACGCCTTGCGTATAGCCCGTCAGCGTCGGCCAGGCCGGATAGAGCACCCAATACCCGATCGACCAGATGACGGTCGCATAGAACACCCAGAGCCACCACCGCGGCAGCGGTGTGTTCAACTCCTTGATGCCGTCCCACTCGTGGCCGGTCGTCTCGGTGCCGGAGGCCTTGTCGATTTCCTTGCGCGTCATCAGACGTCATCCTTCTCGAGCGGCATCTGCGCGGCGCGATCGAATTTCGCCTTGTTGCGCGGCCACAGCGCGTAGGCGCACACGGCCAAGAACAGGATCATCAGATAGATCGTTCCCCAGCTGCGCGAGAACGTGGCGATCGTGTCGTAGTCCATCGGATTCACCGCCGGTTCTCAGGCGCGTCCGCCTGATAGGTTTTGAAATCGACGAGCGTGCCCAGCATCTGCATGTAGGCGATCAGCGCGTCCATCTCCGTGATCTGCTGCGGATTGCCGTCGAAATCGCGCGCTTCGGCCTTCGCATAGCGCTGCTTGAACGCGTCCTGTCCGTCGGCGTCCGGCGTCGCCTGCGCGATCAGATCGGCCTTCGCGTTCTCGATCATCGCGTCGGTGTAAGGCACGCCGACCGCGCGGTTCGCCTTCAACGAGTCCGTGATGTTGTCGATCGAAAGAACCGTGCGTTCGAGGAACGCATAGGGCGGCATGACGGACTCAGGGACGACCGACCGCGGGTCCACGAGGTGCGCACGGTGCCACTCGTCCGAATACTTGCCCCCCACGCGCGCGAGGTCGGGCCCCGTCCGCTTCGAGCCCCATTGGAACGGATGGTCGTACATGCTTTCGGCGGCGAGGCTGTAATGTCCGTAGCGCTCCACCTCGTCGCGCAACGGACGAATCATCTGGCTGTGGCAGACGTAACAGCCTTCGCGGATGTAGATCTCGCGGCCCTTGAGCTCGAGCGGCGTGTACGGCCGCATGCCCTGAACCTTCTCGATCGTGCTTTCCAGATAGAACAGCGGCGCGATCTCGACGATGCCGCCGATCGCGACCACGACGAGAATGCCCGCGACGAGCAGCAGCGAATGGCGCTCGAGCAATCCGTGATTGAGCATCGGACCCTCCTACGCCGCTGCCGTTTGGGCGCGCGCCGCAAGCGGCTCCCCCACACGGATGTCGCCTTTGGCGGTGCGCCAGAGATTGTAGACCATGATGAAAGCTCCGCTGAGATAGAGCAGCCCGCCGATCGCGCGGATGATGTAGTAGGGGTGCATCGCCTCGACGGTTTCGACGAACGAGTATTCGAGGAAGCCGAACTCGTTATAGGCGCGCCACATCAACCCCTGCATGATGCCCGACACCCACATTGCCGTGATGTAGAAGACGATGCCGATCGTCGACACCCAGAAATGCCACTCGACAAGCGAGAGCGAATAAAGCCGTTCGCGTCGCCAGAGCCACGGCGTCAGGCAATAGAGCGCGCCGAACGAAACGAACCCGACCCAACCGAGCGCGCCGGAATGCACGTGCCCGATCGTCCAGTCGGTGTAGTGCGAGAGCGAGTTGACGGCCTTGATCGACATGACCGGCCCCTCGAACGTCGACATGCCGTAGAACGCGACGGAAACGACAAGCATGCGCAAGACCGGATCGGTGCGAAGCTTGTCCCAAGCGCCCGAAAGCGTCATCAGCCCGTTGATCATGCCGCCCCACGACGGCATCCACAGCATGATCGAAAACGTCATGCCGAGCGTCTGCGCCCACACGGGAAGCGCCGTGTAATGCAGGTGGTGCGGCCCGGCCCAGATGTACAGAAAGATCAGCGACCAAAAGTGCACGATCGACAGGCGGTAGGAATAAACCGGCCGATCCGCCTGTTTCGGAATGAAGTAGTACATGATCGCAAGGAAGCCCGCGGTCAGGAAGAAGCCGACCGCGTTGTGCCCGTACCACCACTGCGTCAGCGCATCCTGCACGCCCGCAAACGCCGAATAGCTCTTGATGCCCGTCCACGACACCGGCACGGCAAGATTGTTCACGATGTGCAGCATCGCGATCGTCACGATGAACGCGAGGTAGAACCAGTTCGCGACGTAGATGTGCGGCTCCTTGCGCTTCCACAGTGTCCCTAGGAACACCAGCAGATAGACGACCCAAACGAGCGTGAGCCAAAGGTCCGCATACCACTCCGGCTCCGCGTATTCGCGCCCTTGGCTGACGCCGATGAGGTAGCCGGTGCCCGCGACCAGGATAAAAATCTGATAGCCCCAGAATACGAACCACGCCCATAAGCCGCCCGCCAGCCGCGCATGCGACGTGCGCTGCACGACATAAAACGAAGTCGCGAGCAGAACGTTGCCGCCGAACGCAAAGATGACGGCCGACGTATGCAAGGGCCTCAGCCGCCCGAAATTCAGCTCCGGCAGCGCGTCGAAATAGAGCCAACTCGGAAACGCCAGCTGGAACGCGATGACGACACCGACCAACATGCCGGCAATGCCCCAGAACATCGAGGCGATGACACCCGCCTTCACGATGTCGTTCGCGTAAGGCGTCCTGTCGTCGTCCGGAATGCCGTCGGCGTACCGCCTGACGAGCCAGATCAGCGTAAGGCCGACGCCCGCCATGAACGTCCACGCCTGCAGCGACATCAACGGATCGTTCGTCTGCGCGACGATCACGAACGCCAGAAGCAGGAAGAGAACGAGCAGAGCCGGCACGGCAAAAAGGTCGAGCCGCGTGTCAGTCGCGGCCGGTTGAGGCTGCATGTCGCCCTCGCGATCGGCTGGAGAATCCAAAGCCCTTCGCAGTGCAACATGCTGAGGCGGCGGACCCGCCGCGTTGACTTGAATCAAGTCCCGGCAGGAAGCCGGTCAGCCGCCGTTCGCCGCGACGTTCTGACGCCTCAACTGACCGTTCCGTCGCGGAAAACCGCCTCGAAGGTTTGCGGCGGGACCTACCGGTCCCACCACCCCGGTGCAAAGTTGACGCGACGAACCTCCCGGATGCTGCGCTCGCCGATCTCGCCTTCGACGAGTTCGTAGCCCATCAGCGCGAACGTCCGCCCGCGCAGGAAGATCGGCCGCGCGTTGCCGTACCAGTCGGCGCAGGACGCCTGGCACGAATCGTCGACGACGCCGTCCGAATCCGCGCCGAGTTCGCCGAGCGGTCGGAACGACCGGTTTGCCCTCCGGATGAACAGGATGGCCGCCGAGTTCTCCACGAGCTGCCGGTGCCCCGGCCGCCCGGCCCGCGCCACCGGCAGACCGAGCACGCCCGCCGTCGCATCGACCGTCCGGGGTTCCGGCTTGAAGAAGAACGCGTGGCTTCGCGTCTCGCCCTGCGCCGTCTCGCGCAGCGTATAGCGGTCGCCCAGCGCCGGCCGCCCGCCGGAGGTCAACTCCACCGCCTGGAAGTGCAAATCGCGCGCATCGCTGCCGATCACGACCGCATCGCGGCCCATCGCATCGATACGGTCGACGCCGTGCGCAAGCTGAATCTGCGCGACGTCGTTGTGCCTGACGCCGGCGACGACAAGTGTCGACGCACGATCGCGTGGCCGGCCCCAGCCGCCGCCCGTGCCGTAGAGCAAATAGTCGCCGACGAAGCGGTTCTGGAACGTGTAACTCTCGCCGGAGGGCGACGGCAGCCGCCGATAATACCGTTGCGACGCCTCGTCGCCGCCGTCGCCGAACGCCCACAACGGCATTTGCAGCAACGCGACGCGGCCTTGGGCGAACTCCGGATTCCACATCGCGTCGCCGCCGCCTTCGCTGCGCACGAGCACGTTGAGCCGCCCGTCGTTCCAATCCTCGCGGAACGAGAACTGATCGACCGGCGCCCCGCGCACGCCGATCGCCGACGGTGCGCGCCCGTCCAGCGGCAAGCGATAAAGCAGTGATGACACCGCACGCTCATCGTCGTCGTCGCGCCGGTTCCACCGATGAGCTGTAACCCACACGTAAACCGCGTTCGCCGACACATAGAACGTGCGCCCCGCAGGCCCCAGCACGCTGCGCCCGCGGCAACGCAACACCGGCGCCGCCAGATCGCAGTCCGTGACCGTATGGATGGCGTCGATCCCGCCGCCCTCCGGATCGCGCCACATGCGCGGCAGATAGATCTCGCGCGCCCCGACGATGCGTTGGAAACCGCCGCGCGTCTGACCGGACCAACGCCGCACGCCCGGCATCCAGTCGAGCGACGCCACCGGATCGTAAGGGATGTAGAGCGGCGAATAGACGATCAACCGGCTGCCGATCAGCCGCGACGCATAGTTGCGGGACGAATAATAGTCGTTCGACCGCAGATGATAGGCGTCTTCGAAGCGCAGGTTCCCGCGCGGGGTCAAGCGGAAGCGATTGATCTCCGTTCCGCCGCGGCTGTAGCTGTAGCCGATCACGATCACGCGGTCGCCCGAGATCAGCATCTCGTCGTACCAATCGCCGCGCGCGTTCGCGCCCGGCGGAAACGCGTTGATGGAATCAATCGGCTCAAGACCGCCGCCGGCCGTCGACACCGTGAACAGGCGCCCGCGCCGCAAAATGACGAGCATGTCGCCGCGCACTTTGACGATGCCGCCCTCGTCAACGCCCGCCTCTTGCGTGTTCGTGATGCTCTCGTCGCGCTGCGCTTCCTGGGTTGACGGCGCCGCAGAATCGGCCTGTGCCCCGTCCATGGGTGCAGACGCAGGTGCAGGTGGCGCCACTGAAGGCACGGCGCGCGGCCGTGCGCGCTGCAACCGCTTCAGATAATCGCGAAACTCCGCTTCCGACCGGAACGGCTGCAGCGTTTGGCTCGGCGCATTCGAAGGCGCCGCTTGCGCCGAAAACCCGGTCGCAACTCCGCACAGCATCGCGATCGCGACGCCGGCCATAAACACGCGCTTCATGAAAGTCCTCCGCGGTCAGTCCGGAACGACGCTGCCGCCCGATTTCGACAAATCTGTGTCGGGCCCCTGCGACCGTTACGCCCAAAGACCGTTGCGTTGCAGCACCTGCTTCAGCACGGCCGGCCGGTCGGTCATCAGCCCGTGAACGCCGACATCGATCAAACGCTGCATTTCGGTCTCGTCGTCGATCGTCCACACGTGGACTTGCAGGCCCCGCCGCTCGGCCGCCTCGACGAACCGGCGCGTGACGAGCGCTACACGTCCGGCATTTGGCGGCACCTGCGCACAACCCTCCCGCCAGCGCGACGCGGGCCACCCGGCAGAGGCGGCCTTCAGGCGCAAGACGCCCTGCGGCCCGAGCGATGTGCACACGCGCCCGTCGAACGCGTCTTGCACCTGACGGATGCGCTTGTCGGAAAACGACCCGATGCACACGCGCGCCTCGACGCCCAGCCGCCTGATCAGCGCGATCAAGGGCGCGACCGCCGCATCGTGCTTTGGATCGATGTTGATCCGCACGTCGCTCCAGCGCGTGAGCAAGTCCTCCATCGTCGGAACGGGTTCGCTGCCGCCGATCCGCGCCCGCGACACGTCCGCGAAAGAAAGCTCTTCGATGCGGCCCTTGGCATCGGTCACGCGATCGAGCTTGTCGTCGTGGAACGAGACCAACACGCCGTCGCGCGTTGCATAGGCATCGGTCTCGATATAGCGGTAGCCGAGCTCCACCGCATACGCGAACGCCTTCATCGTGTTCTCGGGCGCTTCGTGCGCGCCGCCGCGATGCGCAAACGCGAGCACGCCGGGGTGCTCCAGAAAAGCGAACTTGGCCGGTTTCGTCATGCAACTGGCGACTGAGCAAAAATCCGTGAGGAAGTCCAGCGCGCGCGCAGCGGTGACAACGGCCGCCGACATCGCTAGCTTCTCGCGAACTTGAACCGGTACCGCATGCTGATCGCGCTCTTCGTTCTTGCAGCCGTCATCCTGGTCGGCAGCGTCATCCGTCCGCCACAAGCGCTGTGGCAGAAGGCGATTGTGCTGTTCGCCGTGATCGTGCTGCTCGCGGTCTGTGTCGCCTGGGGGCTTGAGTACCTGGCGGGCGGTACGCGGCCGGATTCGCCATAACCAACCTCATCGAACAAGGGGATCGACGATGAACACGAAGCCTCATGCCTTGGGCCGCCGCGCGTTCTTGAAGATGTCGGCGGCCGGCGCCGCGCTTGCGCTCGGCGGCTGCGTCGACGATCTGGCCGTGACGGGCATCGACCCGGCCGCCCCCGCAACCGGCGAAGACGCGAAGCTTCTCGCCTTCTTCTCGAAGAGCTTCACGCGCGAACTCGAAGACGCGCCCGAGTTCATGACCCAGCTCGGCATGAAGAAGCGCTACGGCGAGTGGAACGACTTCTCCGCCGCCTTCGCCGACAAGCGCCACGGCGAAACGGCGGCCGATCTCGACTTCATGCGCACGAAGATCGACCGCGCGGCGCTGAGCACGCCCATGCGCGTCTCTTACGACGTCTTCCGCTTCCGCAACGAGCAGCGCGTGGCGAACCACGCCTTCCGCCTGCACAGCTACGACGTTTCGCATTTCGGCGGCCCGCACCAGAGCGTGCCGAACGTGCTCATCAACCAGCATCGCGTTGCCGCCGTCGCCGACGCGGAGGCCTACGTCGCACGCATCGCCGCGACCGGCAAGCTGATCGACCAAACGATCGCCTTCATGCGCGATCAGAAGGCGAAGGGTATTGCGCTCCCGCGTTTCTCTTACGCGCTGATGATCGCCGACACCGAACAGACGATCGCGGGCGCACCGTTCGGCGGCAAAGGCGACAATCCGATCTACGCCGACTTCAAGATGAAGGTCGAGAAACTGGAAGCCGACGTCGCAACGAAGGCGCGCCTGACGAAAGACGCCGAAAGCGCGATGACCTCGGTCATGGGCCCGGCTTACAAGCGCCTTCTGACGGCGATGCGCGAGGACGCGGCCGCCGCCAAGACCGACCACGGCGCAGGCGCGTTGCCCGACGGCCTTGCCTACTACGACCGCCAGGTCGCCTATCACACGACGCTGGACATGAAGGCCGACGAGATTCACGCGCTCGGCCTCGATGAGGTCGCGCGCCTCTCGGCCGAGATGGAAACCGTGAAGAAGCGCCTCGGCTTCCGCGGTCCCTTGCGTGCGTTCAACGGCGACCTGCGCACGAACAAGCGTTATCTCTACCCCGAAACCGAAGCCGGCCGCGCCGACTATCTCGCCCGCGCACTCGAGCTTCAGCGCGAAGCGCACGCCGCACTGCCGTCCGCGTTCGGCCGCCTGCCGAAGGCCCCCGTCGAAGTGAAGCGGATGGAGCCCTTCCTCGAAAGCGGCCAGACGATCGCGTTCTACAATTCACCGTCGCCCGACGGATCGCGTCCCGGCCTCGTCTTCTACAATCTGGCGACCATGGCCACGCTTCCGAAATGGCAGATGGCCGCACTGGCGTTCCACGAAGGCATCCCCGGCCACCATTTGCAGATCGCGTTGGCGCAGGAATCGAAAGCGATCCCGGAATTCCGCAAGTACGAGTTCTTCACCGCCTACGCCGAAGGCTGGGCGCTCTATACGGAGTACCTGTCGAAAGAGATGGGGCTCTACAAGGACGACCTCGACGAAGTGGGCCGGATCACGATGGAACTTTGGCGCGCCTGCCGCCTTGTCGTCGACACGGGCATTCACGCGAAAGGCTGGAACCGCAAACGCGCGGTCGGCTACTTCCTCGCGAACACCGCGCTCACGCGCGACAACATCGTGCGCGAAATCGACAGGTACTTCGTATGGCCGGGCCAGGCGTGCGCCTATCAGATCGGCAAGAACAAGATCCTGGAATTGCGCGAACGCGCGAAGAAGGAGCTCGGCACGCGCTTCGACGTGCGCGCCTATCACGACACCGTGCTCGAGAACGGCGCCGTGCCCTTGACCGTACTGGAAGCGCTGGTCGGCGATTGGGTGCGCTCACGCGCCGCGCCGGTGTGACCGCGGCGGCCCTTGAGGAAGCCCCGCCGCGCGCATAATTCCTGCGAGACAAACGACAACAGAGGTATGTCATGCGTTCGTTCTGGGCCGTCGCGGCCGTCGTTCTCGCGCTTGGTTTCGCGCAAACCGCCGCCGCAGCCGAAGTCGTCGTCGAGATGTTGAACCGCGACAAGGCGACGAACACGACGAACGTGTACAAGCCCGCCCTCGTCAAAGTGAACAAGGGCGACACCGTGAAATGGGTGGCGACGAACCCGGGCCACAACGTCGCCTTCGTGTCGGGCGGTGTGCCGGCGGGCGTCGCGCCGTTCACCTCGGGCTTCGCGAAGGAAGTCACCTACAAGTTCGAGAAACCCGGCATCTACCTCTACAAATGCACGCCGCATCTGGGTTTGGGCATGGTCGGCCTCGTCGTCGTGGGTGGCGACAAGAGCAATTTGGCGACCGTGAAAGCGGTCGCCGTGCCGCCCCTCGCCAAGAAGCGGCTCGAGCCGCTGTTCGCCGAACTCGCGAAGTAGCGCCGTTAACCCTGCCCGCATTAACGCTCCGCCGCATCAGCGGTGGAGCGTTCGCGTTTATGGGCCTAGGATGCCCGGCGCTCTTCGAAACTGGGATGACAAACATGTTGCGCACGATTGCGTTGGCCGTGCTGGCCGGCACCCTTGCATCGGCCGCCGCCGCGGCGCCGCAGAATCAACTGGTAGCGCCGAACTTCAATCCGGGTTTGCGAACGGTGCCGTTCGTTCCGCAAAGCCACAGCGCCCGCCACGACGACGGCGCGTGCGAGCGCCAGCTCGTCGCCCGCATCGACTCGGGCACCGTAATCGCCGGCGCCGACGGCCGCGTCGCGCACGTGACCGGCATGGGCATCGGCCGCGACGCCGAACTCATGATCGTCTCGACCGCCGCCGACGGCTTGTCGGCGAGCGCCGAGTTCGTGGCCTGCGTCTCGCCGAGCTTCGTGACGCCCGCCCCGATGGCCGCAAGCCTGCCGCTCGCGGCCGGCCAGAACATGCAGTCGATCACGGTGCGCGCGCAGGCGAACTCGATCGTCCTCGACGCCAAGCGCTGATCGCGATAAGTCGAAAAAAAGCCGCCCCGGCAACGGGGCGGCTTTCGCGTTTCTTGGGCGATGCTTCTAGCGAACGCCGATCGTACGCAGCGCTTCCGGCGTATAGCGGTTCGCGTTCAAATCGTCCGCATCGAAATTGTACGGTTTCTCTTCATTGATGAGCGCACCTGCGATATAGCGCCCGCCGCCCAGGACGTCGTAGACGACCTCGGCGACCGAGAAGCACAGCGGCACGTGGTAGAAGTTGATGTTGTGGATCTCCTGAACGCGCCACAACCCGCCGCGGCCGTCATAGAGTTCGCCGGCCACGATGCCCCAATGGTCTTCGTCGACGTGCAGCACACGCCGCGCGTACAGGTGGCGTTGCCCCGACTTCAGCTTCGCCTCGACCGTGTGGACACGGTGGGCCTCGTAGCGCACCAGGTCTTGGTTCAAGTGCTTCGGCTTGATGAGCTGCTCGTACTTCGAATTGACCAGATCATAGGCGTTGTACGCCACGTACTTCACGCTCTTGCCCTTATACGACCAATCGTAGCGATCGAGGGCGCCGTTGAAGCCCGTGAACGAATCCGCCGTCGACATGGAGTCCGTGTTGAAGCCGGGGTTGTCGTAGGAAATGTCCGGCGCGACGCGCACGCGACGCGAACCCGGATTGTACGACCACGCCTTGCGCGGAGAGACGGTGGCGTTCAAGGACTCGTGCACCAGGATCACGTTGCCGGCAAGCCGCGCCGGCGCGACGGTGTTCTGCAGGTACATCAGCTGAAGGTTGTTCAGATCTTCCGCCTTCTTCTTTGACGGATCGGTCCAGTTGATCATCGCCTCATCCTGATACTTGATGAGGTTGTACGAGCCGTTCGCCTGCACCGGCGCGGTCGCAAAGTAGCGATAGAGCTTGTGCGGCAAGAAGCGCAGGCGATGGTTCCAGATGATTTCCTTCGCGTTGGTCGTGATCGGGAACGGTGTCCCCATGATCCCGCCCGTAACGCCCTCGCCGTCGGGCGTCAGGTCGGCGACGGTCGCGTTGCTTTTCGTCGCATCCTGCACGTACTTCGGCACGGTGCAGCTGCGCCGCGACTCGTAGACGTTCATCTTGTAGGTCGGCAAAGCCTTCAGCAGCGCCTTCTGACCATCCGTCAGCTTGTCGGCGTATTGGCCCGCGTTCGCGTTCGTGATCGTGAACTTCGGCTTGTCGCCGGGCCACGGATTGGGCGGATGCTGCGTCTTCGGATCGAACTTGACGTTGGCCGGCGGCGATTGCAGCCCGCCGGTGTAGGCCGGTACCTCGCCGGTGCCCGCCACCTCGCCGCCAAGCGGGGTCAGGTCTTTGCCGAGCCGCGCCGCCTGGTCGGCCGGCACCTTCGCCATAGCCGCCGGCGCACCGAGGCCCAACGCCACGGCCGACACCAGCAACAACTTCTTGTAGGACATTCGCTTTCCTCCACCGATTTGACGCATCGTTGCGTCGGCCCAGACCGCGTTGGCCGCGAGCGCGGGCCTGTTATCGAACCACTAACGGGGCGTTAATGGCACCACGCAAGGCTCATCCTAGCCGAAGGCGCGGGGCCTCGACAAATCGCGTTTGCCCAACGAGAATTTGAGGCGCCCGGCAATGGTTTTTTCAACCGCGGGCACTTAGATCGTTCGGCTATGCAACTCAAACGGCGAGACTTACTGCTGGCAGCGGGCGTGACCCTGATCTTCGGATCGGCGGCCAACGCCCGGATATTGCCGGAAATGCAGCCCTTTGAGTTTCCGGCCTTCTCCGAGCCGCGCCGCATCGCGCTGCGCCACGCGCACACCGGCGAGACGTTTTCGGGCCCCTATCGCGACACGTTCGGACCGATCCCGTCCGCCATGGTCGACCTCGCGATCTTCTTGCGCGACCATCACGACAACGTTTCCGGTCCGGTCTTCGTCGAGACGCTCGACTTCCTGGCCGACGTGATCGAAACGACAGGTCACGCGCAAGCGACGATCCTCTCGGCCTACCGCACGAAGCGCACGAACGCGATGCTCGCCGCGCGCATTTTCGGCGTCGCCGAAAAGAGCCAGCACCTTGCCGGCCGCGCGCTCGACATCACGCTGGATTCGAAACTCCAATCGGCCGCAAGCGTCGCAAGGCGCATGTCGCGCGGCGGCGTCGGCTGGTACCCCTCGAACCACTTCATCCATCTGGACTCCGGCCCGATCCGCAACTGGACGATCGACGCCGCCGCCAAGACTCGCGGCCGCGACGGCCGCGTCCACGACATCTTCCAACCCGCCCGCATCGCCGAAAGCGGCAAAGCGATCAAACGCCCGTTGAGCGTCAAAGAACGCCTCCAACTCCAACGCGCGGTCGCGAAGAAAAAAGCCCGCGGCGGGTGAGCGAAGTGATGCAAACGCCTATTCCAACCTAGCAAGGGCGGCAACGGCAATTCTCGAAACCACCTAATACGAGTCGCATGAGTCGATATCGCTGCAGCCGCCGCGAACTCCACATGTGCGTAACGATTCAGGCCGAAAGCACGCGTCTTTCAACTCTTCAGCGCCAAAAATCGAAGGCTTCTCTTCGCCGATCAGCGAAGTTGCGAGATACTGATCGATCTTCTCTAAATCGAACGTAAGCTCGGCTATCGGTTGACAAACCGGTACCTGATAGAAACTCACGAGATGAAGTTCTTGCACCCGCCACAATTTCCCGCGTCCATCATAGAGTTCTCCGGAAACGACAGCGTAGGTGTCTTCATCGAGGTACAACACTCGCCTTTCGTACAAGTGCTTCTGGCCCTCGCGAACCTTGGCCTCGACGACCCACACACGATGCGGTTCATATCTGACGAGACCGGGGTTCATGCGACTTGGCTCGAGCAAGTCGCCATACTTCGCGCCGGCAACCGAGTACGAATTGTACGGAACAACCCTAACTACGAGCCCCTTTTGCGACCAGTCATATCGGTCGAAGGGACCGCTGAAACCGGCAACAGAGTCCGCCGTCGTCATACCCTCCGCGTTGAAGGCCGACGCGTCGTATGCAATCAGGGGCGTTAGCGCGATTCGACGTGCCTCTGGCAAGTACCACCAAGCCCTGCGCGCGAGCGAAGTGCTATCGATGGATTCATGAATCAAAATTTGCCGCCCGTGGTAGCGAGCTGGCGTATAGATTTTCTCAGCGGCCAAGAACAGAACGCCGCCCAAATCATCGACCTTTTCGTTTGCAGGGTTCGTCCAGCGCGTAATGGTCCGCGCCTTGTACTCGATCAATTCAAGTGGTGTCTTCGGTCGAACCTGTGCCGCGGCCAGATAACGGACAACCTTGTGCGGCATGTATCTCAGCCGACTATTCCACATCAGCTCTTTGCCAGTTCGCGGAATAGGGAACGGTGTCCCCATTATGCCGCCAGTGATGCCCTCGCCATCCGCCGTCAGCTCCACTGTCGTCGCATTGCGCTTCGTCGCCTCTTGCACGAACGCCGGCACCGTGCAGCTGCGCCGCGACTGATAGACGTTCATCTTGAAGCCGGGCACGCGCTTCAGCATCGCCTTGTGCCCGTCGGTCAGCACCGCGTCGTACGCGGCCATGTTCTCGCGCGTGATCGTGTACTTGACCTTGTCGTCGGGAAACGGGTTCGGCGGATGCTGCGTCTTCGGATCGAACACGATCCCCTCGGGCACGCCGATGAGCCCGCCGGTCCAAGCCGGCACGTCGCCCTCGCCAGCAACCTCCGCTCCAAGCGGCGTCAAATCCTTCCCCAACCGCGCCGCCTGCTCCTCGCTCACTTTTGCGGAGGCTGACGGCGCGCAAAGCGCGGACACCAGAGCCAAGATCGGCAGAACGGATTTGAGGTCCATCTGAAACGCCGGCTGCGCGTTGGTTCGGCTCAAGGAAGAACACTCCAATGCCCCAAAACGACGTGGGAAGGGGGGGACCCCCGTGCGAATTTCGACGAACAACCCCATGTACCCTGCGCTTAGGTGGCAAACCCAAGCTTTTTCGCGCTCGTCAAAGCCCGCAAGTGCCGGACCGACCGGCACTGTTTTGTCAAAACAGCCGATCATAGAACAGAATAAGAACAGCGGCAAGGCGAGAAGCTGGGGCTGGGTCCGCTTTTCGTTGTTGTTTCCCGTGGCGCGCCGAAGCGAGGCGCAGGCGGTGCCCCAAAATTCAACTTTGGGAGACATACGCAAAAACAAGAATTGACCAAACAGTCATTTTTGACTATATGGTCAATTATGACGTCAACCGCCCTCCCCCGCACGCAGCGCAAACGCGAACGCACCCGCGGCGAACTCGTCGCGGCGGCCGAGCGTCTGGTCGCCGCGCGCGGCCTCGACGCGATCTCGATCGACGAAATCACGGAAGAAGCCGACGTCGCGAAGGGCACGTTCTACACGCACTTCGAAGACAAGGACGATCTCGCGCTCGCCATCGGCCGCAGCATCCGCCTCGAACTCGAAGCGAAAATCACGGCGACGAACGAAGGCGTCACCGACGCCGCCGTCCGCATGGCGAACGGCCTTTCATCGCTCTGCGCCTTTGCCATTGCCCAGCCTGTGCGCGCCCGCGCCTTGATGCGCCTGATCCCGGGCGCAGTCGACCCCGACACACCGATCAACGCCGGCATCCGCGGCGACGTCGCTATGGGCCTGAAGGCGAAACGCTTCGCCGTCGCCTCGGTGAACGCAGCGACGGTCGCGACGCTCGGCATCGCCATGTCGGCCGGCATGCGCCTGTCCGACGAACAGCGCCGCGTCCCCGAACCTTACGCCTTCGCTGCCGAAGTCATCGCGACCGCGCTTGCCGCGCTCGGCGTGAAGCAAGCCGAAGCAACGCGCGTCGCCGCCGCCGCCATGACCGCCCGCAAGAAGGAAGCGTCTCAATGAAGCTCGACGACGCGCAAGTCACGACAGCGGAGGTGAGGGCTTGGAAGGGCCTGCACCTTCTCCACTTCAGCGGCTCGTCCTGCTCCCAGAAAGTGCGCATCTTGCTGCGCGAGAAGCAACTGCCGTTCGCCTCGCACCACATCAATCTTGCCCGCAACGAACATGTGACGCCCTGGTTCCTCGGCATCAACCCGCGCGGCGTCGTGCCGGTCCTGGTTCACGACGGCGCCGTTCACATCGAAAGCAACGACATCATGGCTTATCTCGACGGCCTCCCGTCGAGCGCTGGCCAGTCATACTTTCCGCAAACCGACCAGGAGCGCGAGGCCGCAGCGCAATCCTTAAAGCTTGAGGACGATCTCCACGTCGACCTGCGCAACCTCACAATGGGCTTCATCTTTCCGCGCCGCTTGACGCAAAAGTCGGAGGAGACGCTGCGCCGCTACGAAAGGGAAGGCGCCAACGATCCGAAGCGCATGAAGGAAGTGAAGTGGTGGCGCGACTTTGCGCGCCAGGGCGTGACGGCCGACGCGGCGCGCGCGTCCATTGCCGCCTTCCGCGACGCCTTCACAACGCTCGACAAGCGCCTTGCGTCGAACCCTTGGGCGATCGGCGATCGCCTATCGATCGTCGACATCGCTTGGTTCATCTCGGCACACCGCTTGGTGCTCGCCGGCTACCGGCTCGCCCAACACCCGCATTTGCACGCTTGGTATGAAAAGCTTCTGCAGCGCCCAGCCTTTGCCCACGAGATCAAACAGCCCGGAGCCGTTCGCGCGGTCGCCCGCGGCTACCGCCTCTATCGCCGCATGAGCGGCACGACACTCCACGACATCGCAGCCTGACGTCAGAAAGGACCACACCATGATCAAAGTCGACGACATCGCCTTCGTGCGCTTCAAAGCGCCCGATCTCGACAAAATGGAAACGTTCCTGACCGATTTCGGCCTCACGCGCGCGCACCGCGACGCGGACACGCTTTATATGACGGGCTCGGGTCCCGATCCCTACTTGCATGTCACGCACAAAGGAGAAGCCGGTTTCGCTGGCGTTGCCTTCAAAGCCCGCACGCTCGACGACTTGAACGCCTTCGCCAAGACGTACGACGCCAAGGTCGAATCGCTCGACGGCCCCGGCGGCGGCAAGGTCGTCCGCCTGAACGATCCGAACGGTCACGCCGTCGAACTCGTCGCAGGCCGCGGCGCCGTCAAGGAGGCTGCCACGCGCCCGCTGAGCGCCACCAACAACGTCCACAAACGTCCACGCCACAACGAATTGAAGCGCGTCGGTCAAGGCCCGTCGCACGTCATTCGTCTCGGGCACTGCGTCTTGAACGTGATCGACTTCCGCGCCAGCGAAGCCTGGTACAAGGAACGCTTCGGCTTCATCACCTCCGACGAAATCAAGCTCTCGCCCGAATTCGCGCTCGGCGCCTTTATGCGCTGCGACCGCGGCGAAGAACCGGCCGACCATCACACGCTGTTTCTCGTCGGCACCGGCGCGCCGGGCTTCAATCACGCCGCCTTCGAAGTCGCCGACTTCGACGATCTGATGAGCGGTCACGATGTGCTCAAAGAGAAGGCCTACACGCACCAATGGGGCATCGGCCGCCACTACTTGGGCAGCCAGATCTTCGACTACTGGAAAGACCCCTGGGGCCACACGCTCGAACATTGGACCGACGGCGACTTGCTCACCGCAAGCTGGGGCTCGCGCGACTCGTCCTTGCCCGAACTCGCGGGCGTGCAGTGGGGCATGAAGATGCCGCCGAACATGGGTTGAGCACTAACTCGTCATGGCCGGGTCAAGCCCGGCCATGACGGAGATTTTGGATGGAGAGACACAATGAAGCTCGTGACATTTACTGAAGCGAATACGACCCGCATCGGTCTCGCCGTCGACGGCGGCATCGTCGACCTGAAGAAGGCCGACCCCGATCTGCCGCGCGACAT